>CAYLJW010000005.1:0-145185 GCA_964384155.1 uncultured Ardenticatenaceae bacterium | reverse complement strand
ATTGGCCCGCTTCTTCGCCGTCGATCCCTACCTCACTTTCTTTGTTGTAGCCGCCTTGTTGGGGGTTGTTCGTATCCTGAACGCGGAAAGTGTGAAACAGCTTGTCCTGACCGTGGCTTTCGCAGCCACAGCCATCGGCCTGGCGGTCGGCTCAAAGTTCTCAGCCATCCTACTCCTATTGCCGCTCGCTGTGGCGCTGTGGCTGCATCACGACATGGCGGCGGCGCGCCGCCGTAAGGCTTTCCTGGGAGCGACGTTGCTTGTCGGTTTCGTTTTTGCGGTGACGAACCCCTTCGCCCTGCTCGATTGGACCTGTTCGGTCGTGACGCCGGCGGTTCAGTTAGGCCCATTGCAGCTTCCGGCGATCAACTGGGGTTCATGCTATCTGGACAACGTGGCGCGACAGGGGGCGATGGTGCGCGGCGCAGATAGCTTCGACTTTACGCGCCAGTACTTAGCTACAGCGCCGTATATTTATCCGCTGCTGATGCAGGTGCGTTGGGGGATGGGTTACCTGCTCGGCGTTGTAGCCATCGGCGGATTTGCCTGGGCCGTTGGGCGCGCCGGGCGGCTGATGCTGCAAGATAGCCGGCGGCCTGGCGACTGGACGCGGCTGCCTGCCGAGCGGCGCGCGGAGATCGTCGTGCTGGCCTGGGCCGTGCCCTATTTTGTGGTCACGGGCAGCTTTTTTGTCAAGTTCATGCGCTACATGCAGCCTCTGACGCCATTTCTCATGATCTTCGGCGCCGCGCTGCTTTTGAAGCAGTTAGCAAGGGGGCAGCGGCGCGTGGTTGCGAGCGTGGTCCTGGGCGGGACATTGCTTTACGCCGCCGCCTTTTTGGCCATGTACCGCGATGAGCATCCCTGGATCCAAGCGTCACGCTGGATGCACCAGAATGGCGAACGCGGTGCGCTAGTCGTCGTCGAGCGATGGGACGAGCCGTTACCCAGCAGCATGTCGATTGACGGCGCGCATTACAGCCGGAACAATTTCGAATTTGCGGAAGTAAACTGGTTGGGCGGAACTGGTGGCAGGGACGACGACGCCAAACTGCGACGCAACTTGGAACGGATCGCGCAGGCGGACTACCTGACCATTTCCTCGAACCGTGGTTATGGTGTGGCGTCGCGCCTGGATACGTTGTACCCTCTATCCAGCCAATATTACCAACTTTTGTTCGCCGGCGATCTGGGCTTCCAAGCGGTGACGGCGACAGGGCGCCAGCCTCGTATTGCGCAGCTTGCCGTGACCCCCGACCGTTTTGGCGATACGGGTCTGGCGTTGCCGGCGGTTGTGGCAGAGTATCTGGCGGTGCACGTCGATTTCGTACTGGCAAAGGCGGACGAGAGCTTCACGGTTTATGACCAGCCTTTGGCCATCATCTTCTACAACGAGGAGCGGCTATCTGCCGAGGAAATGATCAGACGCTTTCACATTCCGTGATCGCCGGTGGTCAGGCAACACGGGCGCTATCGCCAGGAGGTTCCTAACGATTAACCGGCGCTACCTTTATACCACTGTCTTCGTGGGCGGGATGACCACCCTGGCCCTGGAGTTCACCACCAGCCGTATGCTGCAGACGGTTTATGGCACGTCGAACATCGTGTGGGCCAATGTGATTGGCCTAGTGCTTTTCTTCCTGACTGCCGGCTACTTCCTGGGCGGTTGGCTTGCAGACCGTTTCCCCACGCCAAGACTTTTTTACGGCTTAACCAGCCTTGCCGGCTTTGCGGGCGTTTTCTTTCTCTTACTGGCCAGCGTCATTCTAAGAGAGGCGGCGTCGGCGTTCGCGGCGCTGAATATGGGCGCCGTGGTTAGCTCGCTGGTTGCAGTGGTCGTCACGCTGGCCATCCCGATTACTTTGCTGGGTTGCCTTTCGCCATTTGCCATCCGCCTGGGCGTGCGCGACGTGGGCGAGGCCGGGCGCATCAGTGGGCGCATCTACGCCATTTCCACCTGGGGCAGCCTGCTGGGTACCTATTTGCCTGTGCTATTGGTCATTCCCTTGGCCGGGTCGCGTTGGGCGGCGGTGATCTTTGGTGGCTTGTTGCTCCTCTTTGGCCTTGGCGGACTGTGGCAAACGTCGCGGCGCGCCGCACTGGCTGCGTTGGTTCTGCCTATGGTTCTTGCGCCGGTAGCCGCCTGGGGGCTTCAAGGCACGGTAAAGGACTATCCGGGCCAGATCTTTGAAACGGAGTCCGCATATAACTACATCCAGGTCATCCGCAGTGACGACTGTAACTACCTGCTGCTCAACGAAGGTCAGGCCTATCACTCATACTATTGTAACGGCGGGCGTGTGCCTCGGATCTCTGTCTGGAGCATCATGCTTGCGGCGCCTTTCTTCAATGCGCCGGCCGAGGGCGAACAGCCGGTGACCACCATGGCGGTGGTCGGGTTGGCTGGCGGCACCATTCCCAAGCAGTTCACCGCTGTATTTGGCCCCATCGCCGTTGACGGAATCGAGTTGGACCCCGAAATCGTCGCGGCGGCGCGCGCCTACTTCGCGCTTGAGGAGCCCAATATCAACGTGATCGTCGGCGATGGCCGTTATGAGCTGAATCGCTTGCATGGTCCCTATGACATCATCACGATCGATGCCTACAAAGT
Organism: uncultured Ardenticatenaceae bacterium; assembly: GCA_964384155.1. GTDB lineage: Bacteria > Chloroflexota > Anaerolineae > Promineifilales > Promineifilaceae > JAAYYY01. Next base: position 142,574 of record CAYLJW010000005.1, on the reverse strand, counting down.
GCCTTACATCCCCTGGCACCTGACAACCCGGGACTTTTTTCAAGAAGTCCGAGCGCGGCTGGCGCACGATGGGACTGTGGCCGTGAATGTGGGGCGTGTGCCGAACGACCGGCGCCTAGTGGGCGCGATGACGGCGACCATGGAAGCGGTATTTCCTACGGTTCACGCCATTGACGTGCCCGGCTCGCTGAACACGATCCTTGTGGCGACGCAGCAGCCAAGCGATGCGCGCAACCTGGCTGAAAACCGCTTGCTGCTAGCGGACACAGCCGATCCGCTGTTGCTGCGGGCCATGGACACGGCCATTGCAAATCTGACCCCGCGCACGCCTTCGGACGTGATCTTTAGCGACGAGCGCGCCCCGGTGGAAACGATTGTCGATTCCCTAGTCTTGGGCTATTTGTTACGAGAAGGCCCGTCTGGCCTTCCAGGGTTGGGCGGTCCATGACGCCCGGTCATGAACGACGTTGTGTTGGACGGTCCATCACTGCGTGTCTATGAAGGAACTCCGTATGCCTAGTCAACTCACCCGAATTGTGCAATGGCTGATCATCGTCGCGATGCCCCTCTTTCTTGGCTTTTCGGCGATTGAGTTAATGGTGAACAACGCGCAGCATTATGTTCGCTATGAGTATGCCAAGGCCAACTTCCCGCCGGACCTGGCGCAGATTAACGAAGTGGTGCGGCAGCAGCTTGGCCTGGAACCGTTTAGCCGGGAACAGCGCGAGCAGCTGGCCTTGGTGGCCGTGGATTACCTCCAGCGCCCGCAACCGGCTGAGCGCGTGATCTTTCTGCTTGAACAGCAGACGCTGCCCGGCAGCGACCGCCCGCTCTATGACGAATCTGAGATCAGCCACATGATTGACGTCAAACATCTCACCGACGCCATCGGCCGGTTGAACTACGCGGCATCGTTCATTGTTCTGGGCGGGTTACTTATACTGGCGGTCCAAGGGCCTTATCGCCAGCGTGCCTTCAGGGCCCTCCTGGGCGGCGGATTGGCTACGATGATCGCGCTGCTTCTCCTGGGCCTATTCATCGTCCTGGGTTGGAGTATCTTTTTCGTGCAGTTCCATGAGCTGCTCTTTCCTCCAGGCACGTGGCAATTCGCCTATAGCGACTCGCTCATCCGCCTATTCCCTGAGAAGTTCTGGTTTGACTTTGGCGTCTTAACCACCCTACTCACCTTCGCGCTGGGGGCGCTGACGGCGTTCGTAGGCTGGGTGCTGTCAAGAGCGTCTGCTAATCGCCCTGAAGCGTAATCTCCACAAAGCTTGTGCGATAAGGATAGACCCACGTTTCGGCCGTATAGCGCTCATCGTCGGCGCGCACGGTGACAAGATAGTAGCCGGCAATCACATCGTCTAAAGCGAAATTCTCCCGCCAGTGACCGTCGGGATTGACCGTGCCGCCGCTGTAGGTAGTGGATCCGTTGTAGGGCGCAGCGCCGTCGAGGCGGTTCAGGCTAACGGGCGCGCCCTCTGCGAGCGAGCCATCGGGCCAGACGACGCGGCCGGCAACGACGCCGTGCTGTGGAAAGGGATAGAGCCATAGCAGCGGGTTACGCGTGCTGTCGTAGCTGTTGCTGCCCACGCGCACTTCAAAGTGTAAGTGGGGGCCATCGGCGATTCCGGTGGCGCCGGACAATCCCAGGACCTCCTGAGCGGTGACCTCCTCGCCGGCTATGACGCGCACTTCGCTCAGGTGGCCATACAGCGTAAATACCGGCTGCCCAGCATACTGAAATGCGTGTTCGATGACCACCAAATTGCCATAAAAGCCGGTGTGCGGGCCGTAGATTTCTTCGCCGTCGCTACCCGCGACGCGCACCACGCCCGCTCCGGCGGCCAGGATGGGCGTGTTGTAGGGCACGTTGAACTCCACACCATGATGCGGGCGCAGCTCACCGCCGCGCGTGCTGCCGTAGGGGTAATGCTTGTCGGTCCAGACGACACCGCCGGCAGCTACAGGCCTCTGAAACCAGAAATGGTCGTCGGATGACTGATCCGGCGTGGCCGGCGGCGTGAACGTCGGCAGCGGTATTGTTTCTTGTGCCTGGCTGCCAGGCTCGCCGCCATCAGGCGTAACGGAAAGGCCAGATTCGCTGTGAGGCTGCTGCGGCGCCGCTTCTTGCGCAGTTGGCGAAGGGGGCAGCGTGGCGCTGACCAGATCTTCAGGGCGCGGCGCTGAAAAACTAGGGAAGGCTGGCGGATCGTCGCCCATCGCCGAGACAATGGGCGGCGCCGGAGGCGCGGACGTGGCTGGTTGCGCCGCCGGCGACGGCGTTAGCGCCTGCCGGGAAACCGCCGCGTTAGCCTGCGGCGCGCTCTGACAGGCGGCAAGGAGCGGCGCCATGACAATGATGACGAGCAGGCCGATATAACGCGCCAGAGAAGGCGCCCGCCCTTTTCGAAGAATACCATTACGCGGCGACAAATGTCAGTAACCTCCCCTCTCGGTCGTAATTTGCTCTATCTCTCGCCCTAGCTCGCGAACGGTCTCTGTTAGCTCGGCGGCCTCTGCTAGCCAGCGCTCGGCCTTTTGCCTGTCCTGCAAGGACGCTGCGTTGATCCTGACGTTTAGTGTGGCGATTTGCGCCGCGGCCTGGGCCATGATGCCGGCAGCAGCGGCGTCCGTGGCCGCGTTGGCGTTGCCGATTTGCGCTAGCTCCAGCGCCAGGGCTGCGATGTCTCGGCTGAGGCGAACGACGGCCAGCGGTACTTCGCCGGCGGTGACCGTGGCTTCTTCGGTCTTTTTTGCCCGCTGCTGCTCGGTCAATTCCTTATCGCGCATGACGGCGAAAAGGGCGTCGAAAGCGGCCGAATCGGAAACGATGGCCGAGGTTAGCTGAGAGCGCAACTCGCCGGCTCTATCTAAGAGAGAGCGCGCGCTGGCGTCGACGTCTGCATATTTTTTGCGTCCCACCGTAAGTCCGGCGACCATCTGTACCAGGGCAGCGCTCAGGGCGCCTGCAAGCGCGGCCACGGAGCCGCCGCCGGGCGTCGCCTTGGCTGCCGCAACTTCCTCTAAGAACGGTATCGGCAGCTTGCTTGAGAGGCGATCGTCGGCCGCGGCGACGGCCGCGATGCGGTTCTCCAGAAGCTGATCAGGCTCAAAGCCTTCTAGCTGCAAATACCAGGCGGCGCTGTCGGTAAATGCCTTTTGCGGCGCCAAGCCCACCAGCTCGGAATGAGTGATGCTGAGGCCCATATTGTGCGCTTCACGCCTTACCATTTCCTGGACACGATGAATGGGCGTGCGAGTGAAATCCAGGAGATTCATGGACACCTGGGCTTGCCCTTCGACCAGAAAGCCCATGGCCTGCACATTTTGTAGCCCACCGCTCACGGAACGCACAGCCTTGGCAATATGTTTGGCTTTCTCGACGTCCCCTGTATTCAAGTAGATGTTGTACGCCAGTAAGAAGGGGCGCGCGCCGATAACCGTGGCTCCCCACTTGTGCGCCTCGGCCGGCCCGTAGTCGGGCTCCCGCGCGTCATCTTGGCCCACCTCGGTGCGCCATGCTTCGTATTCACCCTTGCGAATGTTGGCCAACTGTTGCCGCTCTGGGCGCGCGGCCGCTTTCGCGTACATATAGACTGTGATTCCCAATTCTTCGCCAACGCGACGGCCCAGGCGGTGCGCCAGCTCGACGCAATCTTCCATGGTTACGCCGGAGACGGGAATAAAGGGCACCACGTCTGTGGCCCCGATTCGCGGATGCTCGCCCTGATGCTTATCCAGGTCGATCAGGCCAGCGGCTGTTTTAATGGCCTTGAAAGCAGCTTGCTCGACGGCCTGCCGGTCGCCGACAAAGGTGATGACCGTGCGATTGTGGTCTACGTCGGAGCTGACGTCTAAGATCCGCGCGCCATGCACGCTGCGAATGGAATCGGCGATGGCATGAGTCACTTCGGGGCGACGGCCCTCGCTGAAGTTGGGCACACATTCGATCAGTTCGGCCATGTTGTCATCTCCTTAGATGTTAGCGCGCTGCAAATAGCGTGATTGTAGTCCATCGTCGCGCCATGCTCAACGTAGGCAATTTTTCTACTCATAGCAGCGTGATATAATCGGCGGCTGTGTGGCGTGCAGTTGGGGCGTCTCATACCATCATTATTCCACTTGGACAAAGGAGCAGTCTGTGAATTTACACGAGTACCAGGCGAAGCGGCTGTTGGCCGAACATGGCGTGCCAATTCCACGGGGCGACATTGCCGTAAGCCCCGACGAGGCCCGTTCGGTAGCGCGCGAGCTGGGTGGCAAGGTGGTCGTCAAGGCGCAGGTGTTGACGGGCGGTCGCGGCAAGGCCGGCGGCGTGAAGCTGGCCAATAGTCCAGATGAGGCCGAGGAACGGGCGCGCGAAATCCTGGGCCTGGACATTAAGGGTTTCACGGCGCATAAGGTGTTGGTGGACCAACAGGCGCCAGGCATCGAGCAGGAGCTTTATATCGCGGTGCTTATTGACCGTGAAAAGCGGCTGCCAATGTTGATGGCCTCCTCGGCCGGCGGCATTGACATTGAAGAAGTCGCGGCCACGACGCCGGAGAAGATATTCCGCATCCACATCGATCCCACGCTCGGTTTGCGCAGCTACCAGACAACTTACTTGGCGGCGGCCATGGATCTGCCGCGCGATTTGTGGCGACAGTTTCATAGCATCGCCGCCGGCCTGTACGAGACGTTCCGGCAGAATGATGCGTCGCTGACCGAAATCAACCCTCTGGTTATCACCACTCGGAATAGGCTGCTGGCGCTGGACGGTAAGATGAGCATTGACGACAATGCCCTTTATCGCCACCCGCACCTGGCCGAGATGCGCGACACCCAGGAAGAGCCATTAGCGGAGCGCGAAGCGCGCGCCAGTGGCCTTACGTATATTAAGCTCGACGGCGAAATCGGCTGCATGGTCAATGGCGCCGGCTTGGCTATGGCTACCATGGACATCATTAAGCATTATGGCGGCGAACCGGCCAATTTCCTGGATGTCGGTGGCAACGCCACCACCGAGAGCGTTACGGCGGCTCTACGCATTATTCTTTCTGATCCCAACGTCAAGGCAGTCTTGTTCAATATATTTGGCGGCATCGTGCGCGGTGATGAGGTGGCGCGCGGTATCGTGGCCGCTTTGGCCGAGGTCCAAACGAATGTGCCCATGGTCGTACGCCTGCTGGGTACGAACGCCGACGAAGGCATGTTCATCTTAGCCGAAGCCAACATGGAGACAGCGCGAACGCTCACTGAAGCCGCGCAGAAGGCAGTTGCCGCAGCCAACCGTCAGGCAGCGTAAGCCATTATAGGGAGAACGCAAGGACTGAAATGAGCATTCTAATCGGAAAAGATACAAGGGCTGTGGTGCAGGGGATAACCGGCCGCCAGGGTGAGTTTCACACGATGCAGATGTTGGAGTACGGCACCAATATTGTCGCCGGCGTGACACCGGGCAAGGGCGGTGAATGGGTACAGGGTATCCCCGTCTTCAATACGGTTAAGAAAGCAGTAGAGGCCAAAGGCGCCAACTGCGCGGCGATTTTCGTGCCGGCGCGCTTCGCGCCCGACGCCATCTATGAAGCGGCCGACGCCGGCGTACCGCTTATCGTCTGCCTTACGGAAGGCATTCCAGTGCTAGACATGATTGACGTGCGCGCCTATCTGGACCGCAAGGGCGTGCGACTGATCGGGCCCAACTGCCCCGGCCTGCTGACCCCGCTAACAGAGACCAGCGGCGCAAAGATCGGCATCATTCCCGCTTCAATCGTCAAACCCGGACCTGTGGGCGTGGTCTCGCGCAGTGGCACGCTGACCTATGAGGTGGTTTACGCGCTCACCGAGCGCGGCATCGGCCAGTCGACGTGCGTTGGGATTGGCGGCGACCCGATCAATGGTACCAGCTTTATCGACGTATTGGAGATGTTTGAAGACGACCCTGACACCGAGCAGGTCATCCTGATCGGCGAAATTGGCGGCAATGACGAAGAGCGCGCTGCCGCATACATCTCGCGGCATATGACGAAGAGAGTTACGGCCTTTATTGCCGGGCGTACGGCGCCGCCGGGCCGGCGCATGGGCCATGCGGGCGCCATTGTAGAAGGCGGAGCAGGTACCGCAGAAGGCAAAATTGAGGCGCTGCAGGCTGCCGGCGTGCAAGTGGCGGAACATCCGGAGCAAATCGTCGAGCTGATTGCTTCATAATCCAGGCGCTCAGGAACGCGGAGTGGCAGGGATGCGATCGCGACGGCTGCGCCGGGCAGACCTGGCCATCGTCTTACTGCTGGCGCTAGGAGCTGCCTGGCCTTTCCTTTCCCGGCCAGGCCTGCCCTTTGAGACGGACGCCGAGCTGCATGTCTTTCGACTGGCAGAGCTGGCCCGGCTTGTGTCGGCCGGGGAACTTTATCCTCGTTGGGCGCCGAACTTTTACTTTGGCTACGGCTATCCAATCTTCAACTATTACGCGCCGCTGACTTATTATCTTGGGCTGCCCTTCGCGCTCGTACCGGCCCTCGGCGCGGTTATGGGCATCAAATTTGTCTTCGTTTTCACATATGTGGTCGCCGCAACCGGCCTCTATGGCTTCGTCTTTGATTGGTGGGGGCGCGGGGCGGCGATGGTTGCCGCGGCATCTTATCTCTATGCTCCTTATCTGCACTATGTAGACCCGCACGCGCGGGGCGACGCCGCCGAATTTCTGAGCTTTGGCCTGTTCCCGCTGGCCTTGTGGGCGCTTAGCCGGCTTTCGCAGCGGCCAAGGCGGCTGTCGTTCACGATTGCGGTCTTATCAACGGCCGCGGTGATCCTCTCACACAATCTGATGGCCCTGGTCTTCTTTGCCCTGCTGGCCCTGTGGCTGTTGTGGCAGGCGGCGCTCGCCGGCCGCATGAATGGCCGACCGTTTGAGGGAATGGGACGAATTGAGTGGTTCCGGCAGCGAGGCTGGTACCTGCTGCTGGCATTAGGCCTTGGCGTTTTGGTCGCCGCGTTTTTCTGGCTTCCGGTGGCGCTGGAACAGCACGCCGTCAACCTCATCACGCTCATTGGCGACGGTAGCCATTTTGATTACCGCAATCACTTTCGTTCTATGACCGATCTCCTGGGCCCGACGTCCTGGCTCGATTGGGGCGCAACTGAGCCTGAGTTTACGCTGAACCTTGGCCCTGCGCAGTGGCTGCTTGGCCTGTTAGGAGTCGCCGGGATCGTGACCGGTTATGCCAGGGCGCGGCGTCAGGCGCTCTTCTTTGCCTTGAGCGCCTTTGTCTTGCTCTTCCTGATGAGCACGGCATCTACGTTTGTGTGGCAGACCGTACCGCTCATGCCTTACCTGCAATTCCCCTGGCGCTTGCTGGGTCCTGCGGCGGCCATGCTGGCGATAGTTGGCGGGGTTGGCGTTCAGGCCTTGTCGACGCTGTTGGGCAAGCTCGCAGCACGTCCAGACGACGGCTCCAGCGCAGAGACGGCCCGCCGCGCGCGAATCGCAGCGCTGGCCACCAGATGGGTGGCGCCGCTGGCGCTGCTGATAATCCTGCTGCAATCGCTGCCTACCGGAATGCCGCCGCCGTGGCCCGGCGCGGCCTGGGACACCAGTGCAGCGGTGGTGACGGCCATAGAGCGGCAGGGTCGATGGCTGGGTACGACGTCCACGGCCGATTTCGTGCCGCGCACGGTCGAAGTTTTGCCGCGGCCACAGCGCGAAATGGTCGAACAGCTCCTGGCGGGGCAGACGCCGGACCGGGTCAATCGCGCCACGATGCCTGAAGGCGCAACTGTGCAGCAAGAAGCGATTAGACCGCTACATTTGCGCTACCAGATCAGCTCCGACGAACCGTTTCTCCTACGCCTGTTTTTGTTTGATTTTCCGGGCTGGGAGGCGCGCGTCAATGGCGAAAAGGTGCAGACGAGCCTGGGCCGGCCGGAAGGATTCCTGGTAGCGCCGCTGCCTGCCGGTGACCATGTTGTGGATGTGCAATTTCAGGACACGGCTGCACGTAAGCTTGCCTGGTTGGCCACGATTGCCGGCGTGATCGGGACGGTGATCGCCGCAGCATCTTTGGCTGCCCAACGACGAGTGCGAGAGGTGCCACGGCGTGAGAGTACGTCGGCGCCGGTCGCCGTAAGCGCCCGTGGCACTCTTCCCCTGCTCCTGGTGGGTGCAGTCTTTGTGGGGGTCTATGCCCTAGCCCACTGGCAAAGCCTGTTTCACTTCCGCTCCCAGGGATGGACGGCGATCCCGGCGCAGGTCGACATGGTTGCCGACCTGGGCGGCCAACTGAGCCTGATCGGCTTTGACGCGCCATCTGTGGTCAGACGGGGCGATGATCTGGAGGTCACCTTGTATTGGAAGGCACAAACCGAGATGGATATCAATTTCCAGGTTTTCGTCCACCTCTTGGATTCGGCAGGGGCGCCTGCGAGCCAGTCAGATAAGCTTAATCCAGGCAATTTTCCGACGCGGCGCTGGCCTACAGACAAATATGTTCGCGATTCGCACCGCCTGCCCATTCCTGATACGCTTGCGCCCGGGCGCTATCTGCTCTCGACAGGCATGTGGGTACAGGCTGAAGGATGGCGGCTACCGCTGCTTGATAGTGCAGGCGAGCAGGTAGGTGACAGCATCAGCCTGCTGGAAATCGAGGTCAGGTGAGTGACAATGAGGGTGATTAGCGGGCGCGCCAGAGGGCGCAAACTGGCCATGGTGCCGGGCCAAAAGACACGCCCGATCATGGACCGCATCAAGGAGAATCTTTTCAACCTCCTGGGCCCGCATGCCGTGCCCGGAACACGCTGGTTGGATCTCTTCGCCGGCACTGGACAGGTGGGCATTGAGGCGCTTAGTCGCGGCGCGGCCGAGGCCGTGTTCGTCGATGCCGAGCGGGCGGCCATAAAGACAGTTCATCAGAATCTGAAGACGACGCGCCTGGCAGAGTGGGCCATCGTATTGCGTATGGACGCCTTTGCCTATTTGCGCATGGCGGGCTTGACCCCCTTTGACTATATTTTTGTCGCGCCGCCCCAGTATCGAGATATCTGGAAACGGGTTGTGCTGTCTATCGACGAGGATACGTCGCGCTTCTTAAATGACGGGGGCGTGGTGTTGGTACAGATTGACCCGAAGGAGTACGAAGAGCTGGCGCCGAAAGCGTTAGAGTTGATCGATCGGCGCACGTATGGCAACACGATGCTCTGCTTCTACGAGCGAATTGCGGACGAAGCGCCGCTCGACGACCAGGGCCTGGATTTACCCTCCGCCTGACGTACGCAGCATGATGGATACGCCGCATTGATGTGTAATTTGCTCCTCGCCATTAGAAATGAGCAAACGGATATCGTATTGGCCGGGCGCCCAGGTGGACAGATTCACGTTGCCGGCGAGGATACCGTCATTTACGGGTTGTGAGACACGCCGGCCCAAGAGCGAAGCCCACCGTTCATTCGTCTGCGGTCCACGTATCTCAATTTCGTAGTAGGCGAAGTTGGCCGTGTTGGCGCTGCCGAACAGGTTAAGTAAGCCCAGAACCGTGACACCTTCGCGCGGCTCGGTAATGATGGCGTCTGGCGTGCATCCTGCTACTTCTGCCCCGATGGTGGGGGCTGTCACGGGGGCCGGCGCTAATGTTTCCTGGGGCAGCGTGACGCCGGTCGTAATGCCGTTTGTGGTCGTAACGGCGCTGGTGATGACTGGTGCAGCCTGGCCTGGCAGCGTCACTGTGGGCGCAATGGGCGAGGTGGGCGTCGGCGCTTCCAGCGGCGCTGTCTGCGCCGGGGTCTCCGTAGGTGACGTGAACTGCTCGCCAACAGTGGGTGTGGGATGGCGCAGGATGTCCGGCGGCAGAAGCGGCTGGATGGCGCTGTTCACATACACCACCGTGGCCACGATCGTGGAAAAGACGAACACCAGGAATAGGGACTTGTTGCGCGTGCGCAGCGCCGTTTCTCGTTCCAGGCCAAACATGGCGCGGCTCAGGGCGCGTTGGCTGCTGATAAGCTCGTTCAGGTACCAGAGCAGGGCCAGCCCGCAGATGATGTATATCCACACATCGTTGCGGATCAGAAAAACGTAAAGCCGGTCCATTTCAGTGATTTAGGGCGCCGGGGGCGGCTCGGCCAACGGCCGGCGTATGCGCCCGGATCTGCCGCAGGGCGTCACATTTTTTGCAGCAGACCATGAATCAGGCTTGTGAGCCTGGGCACGACGATTTGACCCACTTCCAGCACCTCTGCATGGGTCGTCTGCTGCCCGGGTTGGGGATCTGGCGTGGCGATATTAGTGATGGTGGAGATTCCCAGGACGCGCATTGCACCGTGCCGGGCGACGAGGACCGACGGTACGGTAGACATGCCCACGGCATCGGCCCCGACGGTGAGCAGATAGCGCAGCTCGGCAGGCGTTTCATAACTGGGCCCGGCCACATAGGCATAGACGCCTTCACGCAGCTGGATGCCCTGTGATTGCGCCACCTCGTGCGCCAACCGGCGCAAGTCTGGGTCATACGGCGCGGTCATGTCTGGAAAGCGGGGGCCCAGCGCGTCGTCGTTCGGGCCACGCAAGGGGTTATGACCGCCAAGGCCCAGGAAATTGATATGATCGCGGATGAGCATGAGATCGCCGGCGCGAAACTCAGGATTTAGGCCGCCCGCAGCATTGGTTAAGATGACAGTCTCAACGCCCAGCCGCTGCATCACGCGAATGGGCATCGTGAGCTGGCTCATGCCGTAGCCCTCGTAGTAGTGCACACGACCCTGCATCACCAGCACCAGCTTATTTTCTAGCTGACCGATGACCAATCGTCCACTGTGACCGGCGACCGTAGACGCGGGCCAGTGTGGAATGGCGTCGAACGGCAGCACGGTAGCGCTTTGTACGGCGTCCGCCAGGCTGCTAAGCCCCGAGCCCAGCACAAGGGCGATGCGCGGCGCGTGAGCCGTCTTCTCTCGTATAGCGGCGGCAGCTTCTTCTATCTGTTGGGAGGTGATGAATTGCTCCATGATTTCTTCGGGCTTCCTGATTCGCAGTCTGTGCTCTATTCCTCTTCTTCGGTAATGAGCGTGTAGATCTGCGTGGTCGAAATGTTGGCATGCCCAAGCAACTGTTGGACACGCTGCAAATCGGCGCCGCCTTCTAACTTATGTGCCGCAAAGCTATGGCGCAGCGTATGCGGGGTCACGTCGCCGCTCAGCTTGACCTGGCGCGCATAAGCCTTGATGATTAGCCAGAGCCCCTGACGGGTTAACTGCTGGCCACGATGGTTTAAAAAGAGCGCGTCTTCCTCGTCGTTCTTTACGAGCCGGGGCCGGCTGTGTTCTAGATAGGCAGCGAGAACTTGCCGTGTGTCACCGTTGAAGGGTAGCACGCGAACCTGCCCGTCTTTTCCGGGGCAGTATAGCAACTCCTGATCCAGATCCAGGTCCTGTAGCTTTAAGGAGACGATTTCCGTCACACGCATTCCGGTGGCATAGAGCAACTGTAGCAAAGCCGAATCGCGCAAGTTTTTGGGCGATTTATCGCCGAGCGGCGCTGTGAGCAGCGCATCGATGTCATGCGTAGTCAGCGTCCGCGGCAAACGCTTCCTCACGCGTGGCGAGTCTACGTTCACGCTAGGATCGTCCATGATAATTTCGCGCCCTGCCAGGAATTGGAAGAACGATTTAACAGCCGCCACTTTTCGCGCCACAGAGGATGAGGCGTATGGCTGCTCTTTCAGGTGGCGCACATAGCCCTGGACGACAGCGTCAGTGACTTCGGGCCACTGTGTAAGCTGGGCATGTTGCTGCCGCAAATAGCGTGTAAACTGCGACAAGTCGTTCTTGTAGGCAGCAATTGTGTTTTCCGAGTATTTGTGATGTTGCTTGATAAAATCGAGAAAGGCGAAGATTTGCTCTTCCATCGCCTATCACTCCTATCTTATGATGAGTCGGAAGGCGTTCTTGGTCCCCATAGCGGCGCGATTATGGTGTACATTGACACATTATGTCACTCAGTAGAATAGTATTATAGCACTACTTTGCATAACATCAATGTAGATCAACATAATATTCACGCATCCTGTATGCAACGACTAACAAGCATATCTTTATTTATTACATTACGCGCGCACAGTTTGGCCAAAAGTCAGGCTATGCCCGGCAGCGGATTTTGCTATGATCGGCGGGCGTCGTTTGATGCGTTCGACAAGACTGCGACTATTTCTCGCATCTAAACAGGAGGAGTTCCCATGTCGTCTACAATATCACGTGAGCGCGTAATTATCGCCGGTGCGGCGGGCCGTGATTTTCATGATTTCAACTGTGCATTTCGGGACAACGAGCAGGTTGAAGTCGTGGCCTTTACAGCAACTCAGATACCCAATATTGAAGGCAGGCTTTATCCACCGGCGCTGAGCGGCGCCCTGTACCCAGAGGGCGTGCCCATCTATCCGGAGTCGCAGCTCCCGGAGCTGATCCGCGAATATCGTGTCAATCAAGTGATCCTTTCCTATTCCGACATCTCGCACGAATACGTAATGCACCTGGCTTCGCGCGTCCTGGCGGCCGGGGCCGACTTCCGGCTGCTGGGGCCAGGGCGGGTGATGCTGCCTGGCCGCCGACCGGTCGTGTCGGTTAACGCTGTGCGCACGGGCAGCGGCAAGAGCCAGACCTCGCGCCATGTGGTGCGCGTGCTGCAAGAATTGGGTTTTGAGAACGTTGTCGCCGTGCGCCACCCGATGCCCTATGGCGACCTGGCAAAGCAAGCTGTGCAGCGTTTTGCTTCCTACGGTGATATGGAGGAGGCGGAGTGCACCATCGAGGAGCGCGAGGAGTACGAGCCATACGTGGAGATGGGAGCCGTGATCTACGCCGGCGTCGACTACCATGCCATTCTGGAAAGGGCCGAAGCGGAAGCGGACATCATCGTTTGGGACGGGGGCAACAATGACCTGCCCTTTTATCGGCCCGACGTACACTTGGTGGTTGTTGACCCACACCGCGCCGGTCACGAGCTTAGCTATCATCCTGGCGAAACCAATCTGCGCATGGCCGATATCGTGGTGATCAACAAAGTCGATACCGCCAACCATCAAGATGTGGTGGCGGTGACGCGCAACGCCCGCCGCGTGAATCCCGAAGCTGCCATCATACGCGCTGCCTCGCCCATATCTGTGGAAAACGCTGCGCTCATTCGCGGCAAGCGCGTGCTTGTGATCGAAGACGGCCCGACTTTAACGCACGGGGAAATGGCTTATGGCGCCGGCTACGTCGCTGCAGACCAGTTCGGCGCTGCCGAAATTGTCGATCCGCAACCGTACGCGATAGGCTCCATTGCCGCAACGTTTGAGAAATATCCCAATGCTCGCGGCATTTTGCCGGCGATGGGCTATGGCGCAGAACAGATTGGCGACCTGGAGGAGACGATCAACAATACGCCGGCCGATCTTGTGCTCATTGCCACGCCCATTGACCTGGGGCGCCTGATCGCCATCGAGCGGCCCAGCCAACGTGTGCGCTATGACCTGCAGGTGATTGGTCAGCCGACGATTAAAGAGCTGCTCGCCACGGCGCTATGCCCTTAGCCATCTATTCGGCTGTGGCCTAGGGCCGAACGCCAAACTCGACGGCCCAATACCAGATGTTAGGGGCGAAGCCGTCGGCCATATGCCCTACGCCGATGTCGCCGGCTTCGGGGTTTAGAATGAGAATGCGGTGGGGCGGGCTGTTCACCCAGAACTCCACGACCGGGACGGGGCTTTCCCATCCCCAGGCCACGGCTTCACCGCCATAGGCGCCGCTATATCCAAAGTGCTGTTGGCGTTCGGCCGGCCGAGAGCCGTCGGAGCCGACGTGCATCACATCGGGATTGGCCGCCATATCGACGGCGTGATGCTGGGCGGCAATGCTCAGCTCATAGTTGTAGGCCAACGGCGCAAGGCCGTGCAGGCGGCGCGCTTCGTTGACATACCACAACAACTGTTCGGCGACGCTGGCCTCCGGGGCCAATGGCGCTTGAGCGGGCAAATCAACAGACAGTGACGGCCCAGGTGGGATCGCCCCGTTGGTGACGCCTGTCACCGGCAGGCTGCTTCCGCTCTGCTCCAGCAACGTCGTGAACGGTTCTGAAGCGGCCTGCGGGGCGTCGCCGGGCGCCGCTGCGTCTGGAGCCGGAACTCCGGTCTGGCCCTGGGATTCCGTGGTTGTTTCGCCTGGCGCCAAGCCGGCGGTGGAGATAAAGGGCATGTACACCGAATGGAGACCATCTACGACGATGATCGGTTTTGCAATCTGGGTTTCGCCATAGTCGTTTATGGCGAAAAGGGTAACGACGAACTCACCTGAGCGATGGTAGATATGGCTGATGACCTCTCCTTGCAGCAGAGCGCCATCGCCCATGTCCCAGCGCAGCGCGCTTACCGACTCGTCGCCGAAACCCATCACCTGCACCGGCTCCCCTGTACGCGCCATTTCAGGGAGCACGAAGTCGGCGATGGCATGGGCGCCCACGTTTAGCGCCATGGTGACCTCCGACTCGCCGAACGCGCTGGAGACAACCAGCCGTACCTCATAGGCGCCGGGCTCTGCATATGTATGGACGGGATTTAGCTCTTGAGACCCGGAGCCGTCGCCGAACTCCCAATGCATCTGCAGGGGCCGCTCACCGCCGCTTGTATTGAGGAATTGCACGGGCTGACCGGCTACCGGCAGCTCGTCGTCGGCGTAAAAAGATGCCGTCGGCTGGGATACGACGGTCACTGCGCTCAGGGCTGTGGCCACGGCCAGCGGATTGGCAACTTGCAGCCGAACCTCATAGATGCCCGGTAGGGCAAAAGAGACCTCTGGGTCGTTGGCTACTATCTGGCGCCCATCGCCCAGGAGCCAAGTCTGGGTGAAGGGGCCGGGCCCTGACGGTACGGCCACCAGGCGCACGGTCTGACCTACGGCGACAACGGGTCGATCGATGGCGATTGAAGTAGAAGGCGCCGAGCCTACCCAAAAGTCTACCGACGTGTCGGCCATGGTATCGCCGTGCGCCATCTGGATGGCTATCGTTTGCGCCGGATGACGCAAATCCGCCAGGGCCACCGCATATTCTAGGGCCATCGTGACGCTGTCGCCGTTTTGGCGCAGCACCGGCTGCCAGCTCAGGCGATTTTGTTGGAAGTCGAAGGTGGTCGCCGTAGGGTAGCGCGCCAACGTGGAGGAGAGCAGCGGCGGCAGCGCCAGTTGAATGGTGGGAGAAACGGGCTCGTTTAGGCGGCTGGTCGCTGTCAGCTCGATAGTAATGCGATCGCGCGGTCGGCCGATGGGCGGCGTCACGGTGACCTGCAAATGCACCGGCCCACTAATTTGGGCCCGTCCGCTGAAAGAGAGCTGTTCTGCAACGTAAGCCTGTGCACTCGGGCTGCCGTAAGTAACACTGACAAGCAGCATGAAGCTGCACGCCATAAGCGAGTACCAAGCGCACCGGAACTTCCCTCTCATAACTGCAGTTTATCAAAGTTATACTACTGCTACAACTGTCGAAAGGCGCTCGCAGGGTTTAGACTGTCGCGCGCTTTGGAGAATTGGTTAGAATTCCCGGCGCATGTTGGCTATAATAAGCAGTTTGCGGAACTAATTAAAGGAGTCCGAATGGCAAACGTTGAGTTAGCAATCATCGGGGGCAGTGGTCTATACCAGATCGAAGGTTTAGAAAACGTCGAAATGGTGGCAATGGACACCCCGTTTGGAGCGCCATCCGATGACATCCTTTTGGGCACGCTGCATGGGCGGCGCGTGGCCTTCCTGCCGCGTCACGGGCGCGGCCATGTGCTATCGCCAAGCGAGGTGCCCTACCGTGCTAACATTATGGCGCTAAAGATGCTTGGCGTGCGGTACGTAGTCTCTGTAAGCGCTTGCGGCTCGCTGCGTGAAGATTACGAACCAGAGCATATCGTCATCCCCGATCAACTTTTCGACTACACACATGGCCGCGAGCGCACCTTTTTTGAGAAGGGTGTTGTGGTGCATGTTAGCGCCGCCCATCCATTTTCTCCAGAGCTGAGCAGCGCTTTAACCAAAGCCGTGCGCCAGGCCGGCGGCGTCGTTCATGATAGCGGCACGCTGATCACGATCGAAGGGCCGCGCTTTAGCAGCAAAGGCGAATCGAACACCTACCGCCAGTGGGGCATGAGCATCATCGGCATGACGACAAGCCCTGAGGCCTTCCTGGCTGCTGAGGCCGAGATCGCCTACGCCGTGATGGCCCATGTTACCGACTATGATGTGTGGCACGAAAGCGAGCAGACGGTGAGCGTTGACATGGTGGTGCAAACGTTGCAACACAACACCGAGCTGGCGAAACAGGCGATCGATATCCTGGTCGGTGATATGGATAGCTGGGAAGGGGAATTCGCCGTACACGACGCCCTACGTAATGCCATCATTTCCGATACCGGACGGATCGACGCTGCAGCAAGAGAACGGTACGGTGCTCTGCTCAGCAAGTACCTTTAGTTAATCCCCGGGCATGTCCCTCCGAATGCGTATTAGCCTGGCCGATGAGCACAGCCTGTTAGAGCTTGTGCTCTTAGGGATCGCCTCGCTATTTGTAGCCATCAATGCCGCGGCGCTTAGCCTGGCGCTGCAAGGGGCCATTGCGCTGCGCCATTTGTGGGCGCCGTTTGTCTGGCTGCTGCTAATGGTCGCCAGTCATGGGATCCTGCGACGTTTTCGGCCGCACCGGGACCCACTGCTCTTGCCGCTTTATGGGCTGCTGACCGGCTGGGGGCTGCTGCTCATCGACCGTCTGGCGCCCAATTTTCTGCCGCGCCAGACTTTGTGGTTGGTTATCGCCACGCTGGGCATGCTTGCCGTGTCCCTGTTGCCCGGCAGCCTGGATACACTGCGCAAATACCGTTATACCTGGCTGACAGGTGGGCTGCTGCTACTGATTGCGACCCTTATGTTTGGCGTGAATCCCTCGGGGGCCGGCGCTGCACTCTGGCTGAAAGTGCCGCTCCTGGACGAGGTATACTTTCAGCCGTCTGAGTTGCTGAAGCTGCTGCTGATCGTCTTTCTAGCCAGTTATTTCGACGAGCAGGCGCAGCTCGCGCCTTTTCGCACCATGCAGGGCCGGCGGAGCTATGTGGCTTTCCTGGCGCCGCTGGTCATCATGTGGGGCTTTTCGGTGCTGCTACTCATCTGGCAGCGTGATCTGGGTGCAGCCACGCTCTTTTTTGTCACCTTCCTGGCGCTCCTATATCTGGCGACGGGCGAATGGCGCTATGTAGCCGGCGGGTTTGCCTTGCTATTAGCGGCAGCAGTCATCGGCTATTACACCTTTGACGTGGTGCAACTGCGTGTGGACGCCTGGTGGAATCCATGGCCCGACGCCACAGACCGTGCCTACCAGATCGTGCAGTCGATTTATGCGATTGCGGCCGGCGGAGTGTTAGGGCAGGGCATTGGGCAGGGAGCGCCGGTCTATGTACCCGTGGTGCATTCTGACTTTGCTTTTGCCGCCATTGCCGAGGAGTGGGGCCTGCTAGGCAGCTTTACCGTTTTGTGGACTTTCCTACTGCTTGGGCATCGTGGCCTGCGCACGGCTTTGGTTTGCCGCCGCCCCTTTCAAACCTATCTGGCGGCAGGCGTCAGTATCATCCTTTGCGCCCAGGCGTTCCTGATCATTGGCGGCGTGGTCAAGTTATTGCCTCTAACCGGCGTAACCTTGCCTTTTGTCAGCTACGGCGGCAGCTCGTTTGTGATCAGCGCCGTGATGGTCGGTCTCCTGCTGCAGCTATCTTCGCGTCAGGCAGGAGAGTTCTAGCCGGCCGGAGCGCCTGCGCCGGCTTAGAGGGGCATGAACTGACATGGCTTTGCTCCTGGGATCACGTCTAATAGGCTCATGACTGAAGTGCCTGGAAAGGCCCGTCGTATTGAAACGGTTGGGCTGGGATTGGTGTCTGCTTTTTTCCTGGCGGCCCTGGCCCTGGTTTTTTGGGCCACCTTACGGGCGCCGGCTGTTGTGCGGCGCGCGGACAATCCGCGCGTTGTCGACGCCGAACTGGCGATTCGCCGTGGCCGCATTCTGGACGCAAATGGCGTGGTTTTGGCCGAAACGGTCGCCCACAACGGCGCGCCGGCGCGCAGCTATCCGATTTCATCGATTGGACCGGCGGTGGGCTACTACAGTTTTCGCCATGGCACTGCGGGCATCGAGCAAGGTTATGATGACGTGCTGCGCGGCGACGACAACGGTTCCTGGGCGGCTGTATGGCGCGATGCCCTACACCGGCCCAGGGAGGGCCAGGACGTGCGGATGACCATCGACGCCGACTGGCAGCGCAGCGCGGCTGCTTTGATGCAAGGACATATGGGCGCGCTGCTTATCGTCGATGTCACGGATGGCGCCATCCTGAGCATGGTAAGCCAGCCCGGCTACAACCCCAACGAGCTGGACGCCGAGTTTGACGAGCTGGCGGAGGAGCCCGCAGCGCCGCTCTTGAACCGGGTGACGCACGGTTTCTACCAACCGGGCCTTGCGTTGCAGCCGTTCATTCTGGCGGCGGCGATGGATCAGGGCGACGTGCGCCTGGATGAGGCAGTGGAGAACGCGCACAGCCCCTTAATGGTTCGAGATACGCTCGTGCGCTGTCGAGAGACGCCGCCGCAAGAGGCAACCTGGGCAACGGCGCTGCAGATGGCGTGCCCCGGGCCCATGCTTGCCCTGGCTCCGAGCTTTACGCCCGAAGCGCTGACCGGCAGCCTGGCCAGCTTTGGCTTTTATTCGCAGCCTGCGTTCCAGATCCCGACGTCACAGGTGACCTCGCCAGTGGTGTCTGACAAACAGTACGCGATTTTGGGCCAGGAGCGCCTGGCTGTGACTCCTCTCCAAATGGCCAGAGCCTGGGTCGCGCTGGCCAACCAAGGACGACTATCCGAGCTTCACCTGGTGCGCGAAGTCCAGAACCCCGATGGCACCTGGCAGACGCGGCGCCCCGAACAAGGGACGGTGCAGGCCGTCGCGCCGGAGGTCGCTGCAACGCTCACGGCCGCGCTCACGGCTGCCGACGGAGCCATTCTGGAGCATGCATCAACGGCCCTTTCTGGACCCGACGACGCCATGATCGCCTGGTATCTGGGCTTCAGGCCGGCGCAACAGCAGCGTTATGCCGTCGTGGTTGTAATGGAGTCGGCTGCCAATGCCACTACGGCACAGCAGATCGGCCGAGCGGCGCTGCAGCTCACGGCTGCCGCGAACTAGTCCGTCTCTTCGCCGGCTGCTTCGGCTGTTGCGCTCTCGTCTTCGTGACTGCCGGCAGTGCTGCCTGGCGCGCTGTGATCGTCCGCTTCTGCTGGGGTTTGCGCAGCGATGGCCAAGGTCATCAGCTTTTCAATGCGCGGCACCATCTTCGCCGGATCTGGGTGCAAGCCTTCCTGGATCAAGGCACTTTCGTATAGCTGCTCGATGGCGAGGTCGATCAGCGCGGCATCCGGTTGCCGGCTGAGCAGCTGCGCCATGTTGACGACGAGAGGGTGAGTGCGGTTCAGCTCTAGAATGCGGCGCGGGACCTCGTAGCTTTCATCCACGAAGCGATAAAGGCGCTGCATCTCGCGATTAGGCGTGTCTTCTGGCGATACCAGCCTTACGGGGCTGGCCTTCAACAGGCGTGAGGCGCGTACTTCAACGACGCGATCGCCGAGTACCTTTACGCATCTACCGACGAGGCGGTTGAATTCAGGTTCTGTGAGCAGGTTGGATTCTGCGGAGTCATCCTGCAGCTCGGGCAGCTCCAGTCCGGCATCGTCGACATTCTTTACGGGCGTGTCCTGGTATTCCTGGATAAACGGCGCCAGAAAAGAGTCGAGTGGATCTATCCAATATAGTACTTCAATGTCGCGGGCGCGGAAGGGGTCGAGGTGCGGGCTGGTGGAGACAGCGTGTAAACTATCGCCGAGCACATAATAAATGGCCTCCTGGCCTTCAAGCTTGCGCGCCGCGTAGCCGGCGAAGGATGTGAGCGCTGTTTCGCCGGCCGTGGAATAGTAGCGCAACAGCGGCAGGGCCTCGCCCACGCTGGGCGGATCGCCGATAAGCCCTTCTTTCACGGTCCGGCCGTGATGTTTCCAGAATACAGCATACTTTTCGCCGTCTTCTTCTTTGGCCAGTTCCTCGAGGCTGCGAATGACGCGACGTTTCAAGGTTTTGCCTAGCTGGCGCATGAGACGATTACTTTGCACCGTCTCGCGACTGACATTGAGCGGCAAGTCCTCAGACTCTACGACGCCGTCGACGAAACGCAACCATTCAGGCAACAGCTCGCGGTTATACTCCTGAATCAAGACGTTGTGCGAATACAGCTTGACGCCCGGCTCTTTGCGCAGCGCGAGAATGCCGCGGTCGCGCGTGGCCGGCACAAATAATAGGGCGCGCAGATGAATGGGCGCGTCAGAATGGAAGTGGATCACCGCCAGCGGCTCTTCGAAGTCCATGGTCATCTGCTTGTAGAAGCTGTGATAATCTTCTTTCGCAACCTCTGCAGGTGATTTGCGCCACAAGGGCTGCTGCTGGTTAAGCTGCTCCTCTCCCAGGTAAATGGGGTAGGCCACGAAATCGGAGTGCCGTTTGACGATCTCGCGCAGCTTCCACTCACTGGCAAATTCGGCGGCATCTTCTTTCAGTTTTATGTGGATCTCGGTTCCCCTCTGCGGCTTTTCTGCGGGCTCAATGCGAAACGCCTCATCGCCGTCGGAAGCCCAGGCGGCCGCTTCGGCGTCGGGACGATAACTGCGGGAAACGACGTGGACATGGTCGGCCACCATGAACACGGAATAGAAGCCGACACCGAACTGACCAATGATGTCGCCCGGCGAACCCTCGTCTTCCTTCATGCGCTGCAAAAACGCTCGCGCGCCCGATTGGGCAATGGTGCCCAGATTCTGAATCAGCTCCTCTTCGGTCATGCCGACGCCAGAGTCTTTGACGATCAACCATTTCTCGCCATCTTTGTCTTCAATTTCCAGGCGGATGGCGAGCTCGGCGTCGGCGTCATGCACGTCGTGGTCCGTCAGCATATGGAAGTGCAACTGTGTGAGCGCATCGGAGGCATTGGAGATGAGCTCGCGCAGGAATATCTCGTGATCCTGATAAAGTGAATGGACCAGAATGTGTAGGAGCTGCTTTATCTCAGCCTGAAAACGATAAGAATCAGTGGCCTTAGCGCCTGATGCCATTTTTCTGTTCCTCCGTCTATCTGTTGTGTAATTTGACCGGGTATTGCGCACGCCCACAGGGCTCCGGCACGTTTTTTAAGCGCCGATCATACTGTACATACGTTAGAGCCAAATTAGCAGACGTCAAGCTGGTGTGGGCCTCACTCCCGGTCGAGCTGCGCGATGAGCTGCTCTTTATGCTCCCAGAGCTTCTTGCTTAGCGACACATGATAGATGTGCGGGTACATGAGGCGGCGCACGCCTGGATCGAGACAGGCCAGGTCATTTCGGCGCAGTTCGCGCATTTCCTCGACGCCAGGCCCGACTTCCCGGCGCCGCCCTTCGAGCCACACAGCCTGGTGCAACGACTCCACCCTTGAAATCTGCTGCCGGCTCAAGACGCGTGAGATGCCATGTTCGACGGGATGGTGCAATTCGATCACGTCCATCTGCGCCGGATCCTCGTCTATCATTGTCAATAGATCGGCTGTGGCAAAACCACGGACGTCGTAGAGGCGCCACACGGCCTTTTGTCCAGGATTGGGCACTTTGGCGCGCGATTCCGAGATCTTGATGGCCGGCTGCCAGTCGCCGTCATTGTGTATTGCTACCAATTTGTATACGCCGCCCAGCGCCGGGTCGCCGCTAGAGGTAATGAGCCTGGTGCCCACGCCATATACCAGGCGGCCAATGATGTGATCGGCATCCTGGCCATAGCGCGGCGCTTCTTCGGCAATCTGTGTCTGTATCTGCCAGATGGTTAGCTCGTCGAGCTGGTTTGATAACACGATACCAACATCGCTAAAACCGGCCTCATCCAACATACGCGAGGACTGGATGCTCAGGTGCGCCAGGTCGCCGGAATCGAGGCGGACGCCAACCGGCTTGTGCCCCTTTTGGCGCAGCTTCTCGAATACCTTAATGGCGTTGGGAATGCCGCTATCCAGCGTGTCGATGGTGTCAACAAGTAACGTGCAGTCGTCCGGATAAAGGTCCGCATAAGCTTCAAACGCCGCGCGTTCGCCCTCACCTAGGGTTATGAACACCTGCACCATGCTATGCGCGTGAGTCCCTTTCGCCGGATAGCCCAGCACGTGCGATAGTCCGACGTTGGACGTGAAGTCGGCGCCGCCGATCAGGGCCGCGCGCGCACCCGCATTGACGCCGTTGGCATGGCCGCGCCGCATGCCAAATTCTAGCAACATACGCCCTCTAGTGACGCCATTTATGCGCGCTGCCTTGGTGGCAATGAGCGTCTGGTAGTTGAGCTGGTTCAGCAGGGCCGTCTCCACGATTTGCGCGATGGCTAGAGGGCCTGTGACGACGGTTAGCGGCACATTGGGATGCACCACGCGCCCTTCGGGAATCGCGTGCAGGGTCAGGGCGTCAAATCCGTCGCAGCGCTGCAGCCAATCGAGAAAGTCGTCGTCAAACAGCCGGGCGCCCGTGGCGCCCCTTTGAGCGCGCAGGTAGTCGAGCTCGGCGTCGCCCACGCGCGCCTGCTCCATCCAGTCTAGCAGCCATTCCATGCCTGCAGTGATGCAGTAGCCGGCCTTATGGTCGCCATAGTCGGGATAGCTGCGGAAGAAGTGGTCGAATTGCGCCGGCCGTTCGTGCAGACCCTGCTTGAAATAGAGCTGCGCCATTGTCAACTGGTACATGTCGGTGAATAAAAAACCTTCGGCCTGCCGTTGTTCGTGCCATTTCATGGCTTCATCCTCTGTCGTCCGACGTCACATTTCGACGGCTCTTATTATCTAATGGCCCCGGCGGCGCAGCAGCAAGGCGATGCCGGCAGCGACAATGAACCCGGCAGCCACCAGCGGTATCCACAGGTCGGAACCGGCTGCCGGAGCTTCATCCTCTAAAGGTAGGGCGGTGGGCGCCGGCGTCGCAGACGGTGTGGCGACCGCTTCTGTTGCCGGCAGCTCTACGGCGGCTGTGGTTGGTGTCGGGCTGGCTTCAGACGTTGGCGTGCTGTGGTCGGCAGTGGGCGAAGCGGTGGCCGACGGAGTAGCAGTCGCCGTACCCGTTGCCGTGGGCGGCGGGGTGCATTCGGGCCACGGCGTTGGCGCCCAGGGCGTTCCCGGCGTCACTGTCAGGTCTCCTAACAGCGGCGGTTCGACCGTGGGGATTAACCCGGTGTAGCCAGTCACATCGACAAATTGATCAGCGACCCAGGCATTTGCGCCGTCCGCGAGAATGATCTGCCACCAGGTGGCTTGGGGCGCGCGCCCTATCACTGGACGCACTTCGTTAAAGAGCAGAGACCCCAAGATATCGTAGCTTAGCCCCGGCCCGGCGCGAACATTCAGGTTGGAAATCGTCGCGCGTGCCGTGACTGACGCGCTGCAAGGTTCGGCCGTCGGCAAGTAACCTTCTACAGGCGTCGGCGGCAGAACGAACTGCGTGGCCGTCGCCGCCGGCGCCGTCGACGATGGCGCTGTTGCAGTTGGTCCCGGCGGGGCCGTGGGGCCCGGTCCAGGGTCACCCGGGTCGCTGGTCGGTGTGACGGCGGCGGGCGTGGGCGTTCGCGTGGGGATGGTCTGCGCCGAAACTAGCTCTGTGTAAGCCAGCACCATGCCGAGAATCATTAACATAGAGATCAACGAGGTTGAAAACACTACTTTGGAGAAGGCTGGCTTCATAGGTTTCTCCGGTCTGTTCGCTCAAAAGTGCGCTAGCGGAATGTCACTTGAAACACGGTGTCTGCGACCAGGTTTTGCTCAAATGTCACATGCCGGCCACTAATGTCGGCGCCTGGCGACGTTGATTCGACAACTGCGCCGGGGGGAAGTGTGATCTGTACGTTGAGGGCCAGATCGTCTACGCTGGCCTGGCGTTGCACGGTGAGGCGATAAACGGCCGGATCATCGCCCTGGACGACGGCGGGTAGCTGATACCTGTATTGGCTGACTAATTGTTCACCTGGCGGTAGAACGAAGCGGTTGGTGATCATGGTCGCTCCGCGCTCATCCCGCGTCAGTTGGGCATCGCTTGCCTCAAACCAGATGGGCGTCACGGGCGCCGAGCCACTGCGCAGGGTATGCCTGCTGGATTCCAATAAGATCGTTCCGTCTGGAACGTACAGGCGCAAGTAATTCCAGAAGCAGAGGTCCATCAAGCTGTTATAGGTTATTCCTTCTGAGTAGGGAAACACCTGGTCGCAGGGAGCGAGTTCAGGGGTGCCATTATGGCTGTAGCTGACAGTTAGTTGCGCTACCGCCGTGCCGTCGTCCGTCAGCTCAACGTCGTAGCGGTAGGCTGTGGCGACCAGGGCATTGACTTTGTTGTAGCCGACGTTTGTATCGACGAACATGAAGTAGTCGCCGCTTGCTGGGATCTCTTGCCGGCCATCCCAGCCGATCTGCTGCAGAACCCTGGCCACGGCCGGATCGCGCGCATAGATCTGCAGCCGCTTTTGCTGCGCCGCCAGATGCATCGTTTCGGCCAGAAACAGGGGATCGAGAGAGGCAAAGTCGCCCAATAATTTGGCGTGGAGCGCCTGCGCCAGCGGACCCAGAAACTCTTTGCGCTCCGGAATCCAGTCGGCGATGGCCTGGTCTTCGCCCGGTCCCCACGAGTCGCGGAACGTGGCAAGCGCATTGCTACTACTCAGAGATGTCTCTAGCTCCTTAACGTGGACCGGTCCGGTAACAGCCAGCAGCATGGCCACAAATTTCTGATCTATGGCGATCACGCCGTCGATCTGCGGCGCGCCATCCTGCCCATATTCGTAAAGCCGGATCGCATTTTCGGCCGACGTTGGAAAGTCAGGCCAAAAATTCGCGTCGCGGAAGAGAAATAGCTCCAGGCCCATCAGCTCATAAAGGGGCTCAGGTGGGAAATCATACGGTTTATTGCGCCAGTCGTCGATGACATTGGCATCTTGAAAAGTCAGGTTGGTGATATCACCGCCCTCAACTGCGATAAGCCCTGCGCCGGTAAGAAAGCCGCCGGTCGCGCGCGCCTCATCCTCGTTTTGGGCCAATAGCAGGTAATTCTTACTGCCATCGATGGCCATAAGGGCGGGCAGCACGCTTAACAGTTTGAACTGGTCGGCCAGATAGAGCTTGCCGTCGACCCTTTCCAGAATGGATCGGACCCGCCAGGGATAATCCTCAAAGCTTTCAATCCGTTGGCGAGCCTCTACGGTGCGGTCGAGGGCGGCGCTGGCCGCAAGGATGTCAGCCTGGCCGGCCTCAAGGACGGGAAGAAGCTGTGCCAGAAGTGATTCGCTTCTATCGGAGTTGTTCTGCAGCAGGGTCAGGGCCGGCTTTAGCGCGCGCACGGCGTAGGCTGCTGCTTCACTGCCATCGACGGCCATATCGAGCAACGCTTCGCTGTCGCCGAGCAGCGGGCCGATGCGCGGCAGAAAGCGCAGGCGAGTTGCCAGTGGTACGAAGGGACGCAGCTCGCCATCGAGAGCCACAACATCCCGGCGTAGCTTCATCACCAGGGCCTCGGTCTGCTGCGGATCGACCTGTATCAACCCATGCTCTGTCAACGCTTCCGCCTGGGCCTGATAGCTCTGGAGCGAGATAGCCAGTCGCGCCAGGCGCCAGCCCTTCAGCCCTAGCCAGGCCAGCAACAGCAAGACTCCGGCGACAAGCAGGAACTTTGCGAACCGAACTTTGCCAGCTTTGACCCTTACTTTCTCTTTATTTACCTCGGCGCTCACGAAGAGTCCTCCATGCACCAGAATCGCCAGCGGTTGCCGGCTTCAATGCGGAGCTCGCACCAGGGGCGAAGCTCGGAGTTAATCTCTCGCAGCATTTCAACGTCATCGTTTTCCAATCCCGCGATTGCCGGATATGATCGCTGCAGCCGGTGTCGATACCAATCGAAGGCCAACAAATTGCTGTCGACGATGACCAGGTCTTTACGCTGCCCTTCGACATGTTGCAGATACCACATTGTAAAGGTGGCATGGTCGCCCGATGTCAGGACGATTGCCTGGGATGGCGCTTCCCGCATTGGAAACTGGGCCAGCATGCGTGTTTCATGGTGCCCACTCAGATCGATGCTTTCGAAGTTTAGCACGACAAGGGCAAGCGGCAACAGCAGTCGAAGACGTGGCAGGGGTTTGGTAGCCTGCGCTGTGGCAACGGCCAGCGTGATGAGCACAATGGCCGGCGCGACCAGGACAATCGAGTCGCTCGTGTCGTACGTGAAGGCGACGATGAAGTAGGCCAGGGCGCTAAGCAGCAGGGCGCAAGCGAGGCGTCGCGCGCTCTTCTCGAGCGTTTTCCAGGTCGCCAGCGCTAGCACGCCCAAGCCCATGGCTATCCATAGTGTGGGCTCAGCGGCCCATGTTAGCAGGCGCTGCGACCAGCGCACCGGGGGTAGGGAGAAGAGATTCGGCTGATAGATCTCGGCCGACACGAGCCACCACCACTCGCGCAACGTATGCGGCGCGCCCCACACGACCGGACTATCCCCGGCCGCCAGCAGCGGCAGCAACAAGAAGGGTGTCAATCCCAGGCCAAAACCGGCAATAAATCTGGCCCGGCGCATTCTGGCCATGCCTATCAGGGCCACCGGCGCCAGGATGACGGAGGTGAGATGGGTGGTGAGCGCCAGGCCTATCAGTAGGCCAGCGGACATGCCGAGCCGCTTGTTCGTTGGGCTCAGCGCAATCAGCAAAAAGACGGCAACCACCAGCAGATTAAGCGCGTATACTTCGGCCACAACTGCGTGCCGCCATACCACTGGGGCAAAAGCAAATGTTGTGCCGCAAAACAGTGCGGTGGCCCAAATGGCGACGCGCTGCTGGTGAGCGCCAGAGGGGTCTGTTTCGGACTCTGATGTGTGGGAGGGGGCCGCCAGTTTGGCTGCCAGAAAAGCCAGCAGGGCAGCGGCGATGGCCGTGCAAACCGCCGAGAAGAGGTTGAAGCGAAAGGCGACGGCGCCGAATGGCAGCGCAGAAGCCAGCTTGCCCATTAGAACGTAGAGCGGATAGCCAGGTGGATGGGGTATGCCCAGGGTTACGGCAGCCGTGATCAGCTCCGCGCCGTCGGCGCTTTTGTGGGCCCAGGTGAGGTCTGGGGCGAGCGAGGATGTGTAGACCCCGAGTGCCAGCAAAAAGGTGACTACGCTAACGATAAGCTCCGTTCGCGTTGTGGAACGCTGGCCGGCAGCGGCTGGGGCCGCAGGGACTAGCGGGCGGCTTGCGTCGGTCATACTCTGTGGCATTGGGCCATGCGGCGTTTGTCAGTGAGCTTCAGCGCGCGCCATCACCCCGCAGAACGGCGGGCAGCGTGCGTAAGATAATAGCGAGATCGCGGCGCAGGCTGTAGTTTTCGATGTAGTGCAGCTCAAGGCGCACCCGGTCGTCTAGCGACAGGTCGCCGCGACCGTTCACCTGCATCGGGCCACTGAGGCCCGGTTTGATCGAAAGGCGGCGCCGGTGCCAGTCGTTATATAGCTCAACCACACGAACTTCCTCAGGGCGTGGCCCCACGAGGCTCATATCGCCTTTGAAGACATTCCAAAATTGAGGCAGCTCGTCCAGGCTCCAGCGGCGCAAGAAGCCGCCGACGCGCGTGCGCCGCGGATCGTCGGTTAGCTTAAATACGGGCTCTTTTAGCTGTTTCAGGGAGATCAACTCCTCCAGCCGCTCCTCCGCCTCGCGGTGCATTGAGCGGAATTTATAGATTGTGAAGGTTTTGCCGCCCTGACCAACGCGCACTTGTTTGAATAGAACCGGGCCCGGCGAGTCGAGTTTGATCGCCAGGGCAATAAACGGCCCCAGCACCATCGTCAGCAGAAGGCCCAGCAGGCCACCGGTAATGTCCAGCGTGCGCTTGGCCAGGTAGCTGGCGCCGCCGATCGTCGATTGTGTTCCTGTGATGCCTGGCCGGGGGCGCACGGTGCCCCAGGCATAACCAAGTCCCAGGGCCAGGGCGCGCACGGCGAGCAGGCCGGGCGCCGTGGCCGCAACCATGCGGTCCTTAGACCATGCTTTGCGCACAAAAGGTACGGTGGTTGCCAAAAAAAGCGCCAGGACCAGCGGGATCATGGGCCAGAGCCGGCCCCACAATAAGGTTAGCGCCAGGGTCGTGATCATCAGAGCCATGAGCGCCATTTGAATTTTGATGACTTGTGGGGTGTGCGAATCACGAATACCGCGCTCAGGAAAGCGGCGCACCACCTGGGCCTTCCAGAAGCCAATGATGAACTTCTTGCGGGAATAATCTGGCGCGTCAGCCGCGTGCCGGTGGTATACGATGGCGTCCGGCTGGAACTGCATGCGATAGCCACGGGTGGCCAGCCGAAAGGAGAGCTCCTGATCTTCCAGGTAGGGAAAGCTTTCGTCGAATCCGTTGTTGGCCAGGAGTACATCGCGGCGGTATGCAGCGCTATAGGTGTCTATGAAGTCGATATACTCTTGCTTGCGCAGGAGATCGTACTTGTCTTCATATTCAATTTGCACAAAGCGGGCTACGATTGAGTTCTGGCCGGTGTCGTAAGCGCCCTTACAGCCTACGACTAGAGGGTCGGCGAACGGTTTGAGGATCTGCTCCAGCCAATCTTCGCGCGGCGCACAATCGGCGTCCGTAAAACAGACGATTTCGCCACGGGCTGCCAGGGCGCCTGCATTGCGCGCCGCAGCCGGACGTTTACGCTGCTGGCGTAACACAGTGGCCCCCAGCTCCTGGGCAATCTCCGCCGTGCCGTCTTGCGAGCCGTCATCGACAACAAACAGCTCGAAACAGCCGCGATCGATCGTTTGCCTGTTTAGGGCCGAGACACAGGCGCCGATCGTCTTTGCTGCATTAAAGGCGGGCACCACCACCGAAGCCCGCAGCGCTTGGCGATCAGACATACGTCACTTTGCCGCGCCGCAGTGCGGCAATTCCCCCCAGTACAAGCTGCGGCAACACCACCACCAGGTGGAACAGAATCGTATAGGCGAGGATAATCGCACTATTCTCAACCTCGAAGAATCGCAACATGAATGCAACCAGAAATTCGAATACGCCCACGCGCGCCGGCGTAGAAGGCGGCAGCGTGCCGACGGTCAGGGCGACGTGGATGGCTGCCGCGGCGACAAGGCCCAGGGATATTTCCAGGGCCAAAAACATGATCCATGGTGTGAAGACCGCCAGCACGGCAATTATAGCCGAGGTTAGAATGAGAACGAAGAGCCTCTTAACGCTGCGCAGCGCCGCAAGCCCTTCCAGGCCGGCGAACACGATGCCCAGGGCCCGTTCTCTAACGGACTCCGGCAGCGGCGACGCGACCAGACGGAGCAGGCGCATCGCCAGATCCTTACGCAAGGAAAGCGCGATAAGCGACAAGAGCGCGACTATGCCCACGACGGCCATAGCTGGGCCAGACTGGCCCACAAAACCTGGAATGACGAGAAAGGGGATGAGCAGGGCCAACGTGAGCACCAACATCATCAAGTCGAGCACTTTTTCAATCAGCAATGTGCCCAGAGCGCGGGCTTTGCTTTGTCCGGTCCGCTCGCCCAGGTCGTAAACGCGCGCGATCTCTCCCAGGCGCAGGAAGGGCACGGCCGTGTTGACGAATTGGCCCAGTGAGAGGGCCCAGAAGGCGTTTCTGAACGAGGGAGCCTCCGAGGGCGGTATGAACATGAGCCGCCAGCGCCATGCTTTGGCGGCCATTGTGATGACCATGCTCAAAAGGCCCAGAGCCACGAACTGCAAATTGGCGTTGGCCATAGCTCCCGGCACATCGGACAGGTCGACGCCGCGTGTAATGAACCATACCCCGATGAGACTGAGGCCCAGGCTGGCGATAATGCGCAGCCACGGAACTGGCCTTCGCGCACGTGTAGGTTCTGATGGCGGCAGCGCGCCCTCACTTTTTTCTGCAATCACAGGCAATCTCTCGAAAGTGTGTTACCCGGGGCTTGCTAGCGGCGTCGTTTAGTCACGATCCGCCCGAATTATGGCTGCCCCGATTACTCCGGGCAGCGTTGTTTTACAATGAGAGTAATGTGGCGTCAAGCTGGCGCGCTACGGCCTCATTTAATTACCAGACTGAACGCCGGTGGGCCGATTGATCAGGGCGCTGGGGTCCCCGAACAAGAGGAATGTGTCGCTAATCTCACGAGGGCCGTTGAGATTGACGTCTAGATCGTCCTTGGCCAGCAGCAGGGCATCGCCGATGCGGGCTACCTGCTCGTCGTGAATCGCCTGCAGCAGACGGCTGGCGAATGGTTCCTGGTGCACGGATAGCGTCAGACTGGTGGCGCCAATCACCAGCGGCGGACCATTAGGATGGGTCAGCAAAACTTGTGACAATGAGGCGACGCCCGGATGGGCGAACAGGCCTGTGAGGCAGGTAAACTGCATGACAATGGAGGGGTTTGCGCCATTGAATACGGCGCCGGCGGTCTCTGCACTGAGCATTGCCTCCTGTCCCCACAACTGCAAGCTGCCGTGCCCGACGTAGGAGATCAGCCAGGCGCCGTCACCCACCGCCCCGGCCAGATCTTCAGAGCTTGGGCCTCTAAGGATATTTGCGTCGGTGCGCGGCACCAGGCTGTCGTCGATAATGCGTTCGGTTAGGCGATCGAACTCTGGGCCGCTGCCATCGATGGCGAACAGCATATCTTCGGCCACGGCCGACTGCTCATATTCCAGGGTGCGGCGTACCAGGTCGCCGACCTCCGCGACTGAATCGACGGGCCAGCGGCCCACGGCCAGCTCGGGCCGCACGTCGCCGGCAACGTCAGCCAGGCGGGCGTCGCTGACGGTCTCCCCGCCAAAGCTGACCGGAACGGTGAAAGTCGGAATGATGTTTGTTGGCGGCGCGACAGGGTTGTTGGGATGTGACTGCAGGTAGCCGCGGTTATCGACGGTTGCAGCGCCAACGAGCAGCAGGTAGCGCGGCGCGGGCTTCTGCCAGCGATGGTAGGCGTGGCTGATAAACTGCCTTAAACTAAGCGGCGAACGTGCGCCGTAGCCAAACGTGTCGGTTATCTCTTCGATGGGAGCCAGCACGACGGCGAGCCCTGCCCTTTGCCGCGACTCCACCAGCGGGGTTAAGGCAGGGGCCAGCTCATTCGTCGTCACGATCAGCAAGTCGGCCTGATTCTCGGCGCTGTCCAGCGTCGAGGCGTGCAGGGTTTCCACGCGTACAGGCTGCAAAAAGCCATCCGCGGCGGCGGCCACGAAGATGCCCTCGCGAGGCAACGCAACGGTGGCTGTGCCCGCTTCAAAAGCCCAACCTTCAAGCAGTTGTGGCGACTGTGGTTCGGTGATATCCAGGACGAGTGGCCGTTCGGAGAAACCTGTCAGCTGGACGAGACCCGCGGCGCTGTGAAAGGACAGTCGCTCATGTTCCGCCCGCGGCTCGCTCTGGTAAATCAGTTCTATCCAGTCTAATTTGCTGATATCTAACCATTCTTGGGGTACGGTCTCGATGCTTATTGTGTTTGTCCCGTGGCGCAGCGTGCCGGTCGGGAGTGTGATAAGGGCCTCATACGCCTGCTGACCATCCCACGCTATTTGCTGGTCCGGCGCTGCGTTTACCGTAATGGCGAGCATATGGTCAGGGTCGGCGGCGGGATTATGGGACATACCATGAAAGCGTGCACGCAACTGGCCTGAGCCATCGCCAACGGCGTCAAGGTCAAAAGTAAGCGGCGGATTCTGACCAAAACCGATGGTCTGCCAGAACCAGGGCGCATCGGCGTCGCTGCCCATTGTCGCTTCGCCGACGTACTCCAGGTTCTCTTCAAGGTGCAGAGACTGCCGCACGCTATGTATCTGTGGCGCGCCGTCTGCGCTCGTGGCGCTCAGCGCCATGGCTTTTCCGGCGGCGCCGGCCGTTAGCACATAGACGCGCTCTGGCGCATAGCGGTCCACCGGGGCCAGACCGTAGAAGATGAGCGCATCATCGCTGACGGCGAAGGGCACATCTTCGCCGCCCTGGGCCAGACGCACCTCGCCGCTCGCTAGCGCCGAGGGCGAAAAGCCTGCACCGGCCAAAAGGGCAGATGATAGGCGATAGGGGCCGGTCTCGGCGATGCTGATCTTCAAGCTGTCGACCTGCTGCGGCTGGTTAGGTTCTGTGCGGCATGCCGCAAGGCAGGCGATGGCCAGCGAGAGGAGGACGATGATGGCGCGTGGCATTGAAGGAGCTGTTACAGATTGCTACGCTGTTTGCGCGTCGTGAGCACAATGGCTGTGGCCGCGCCGGCAACAAAAATAATAAGGCCGACGACAAAGCCGCCCCACAGCAGCGCCCGGCTAAGCAGCCCCGATTCGGTGGGCTGTACGCCGGCAGCCGGCGTCGTGGCCGCTGAAGCGCCCACGCTGCTTCCAAACGGTTCTTCCCGCTCCGCGCCTTCCGTGCCGCCGGGCGCATCGCCAAAGGGATAGCCCTCCACCGTGGCCTCGATGAGCAAGGGGGTAGGGCTAGGCCCGGCCTCAGTAGTGGCCCCAGGATACGGTTCCTCCTGGACGGCGTCGTTCTCCGCACCTGCGGGATGAGCGTTGGTCGACTGCGCGACCGCCGTTGGCTGAGTGGCGCCCGGCGACTGTGCTGCCTCGACCACATCGGCGCCCACGGCGCGCACGATGGTCGGCGTGGGCGCCTGGGCCGTTGGGGGGCCCGGCTGTGGCGAAGCGGATGGCGTTGGCGAGGGAGAAGGAGCAGGACGCGTCGCCGTAGCCATCGAGGTAGCAGCGCCGGTAGCTGTAGCTGCGGGCGTCGAAGTCGCGCCGCCGCCCGGTGCGCCGCCATCCCCGCCGGGATCGGTTGTGGAAATTCCCTCCAGAGTCGCCGTGGGCGCCGTGTCGGCCAGTACAGAGATGGCTTGCAGGATATGCTCGCTGCCATCGTATTCGATCTCAATGAGCTGATACCAATATCTGCGCCCGGCGATGGCGGCTTCGTCAGCGGCTTCATACGTGGCGCCGTTGGTCGGGCCGCCCCGGGCTGCCACAATGCCGATATCGCCTAACTCTGCAAACGGCCCGCCGCTGCTGTCTCCGCGCTTGACCTTGAATCCGGCGGTGTCTAGCTCGGTCGCCGTCTGCCACTGCAGTTGGACGTTATTGGACCGGTACTCACCGCGGAAGTAAGTGAGCGTTACGGAGGTCGGCGGCGCAGCCTGCAAGGCGGGCGCGAGGGCCAGGCACAGGAGTAGGGCCAAAAAGATCGTGCGAAGGTGAGTCATGTGTCTAGAACAGGCTGCCATGTTCGTTGCTGAGTTTAACCGTTTAGCGCCGGCAGCAGCAGGCGATAAGGTAGTAGGACCGACTTCATTGCTGGGTCGCCTTGCAATACAAACGAGTAGAGCTGCGACGGATGGTTGCCGCGCATGTGATAGTCGAGTTTGGCAAAATTGATCGTCTGGCCAATTTCCCATAATTCATGCGTGAACAGCCCCTCATAAAAGCTGCGATGCAGTATATCATGTTCTGGATCGGTCCCGAACCCAGTACTGGACCAGTGTGCCACACTGCCATAGGTCTGCTCGGACATAAACACCTCGCTGAGCGCCTCTACGCCGGGCTGAGCAAAATGACCGTCCAGGCAGTCCATACTCAATATAATAAGCGGTTCGTTGTTTAGCCAGGGCGTCCAGTTGTCAATGGGGTCGTCGAGGTTAATCAGATTGCCGGCCCAGGCTCGGACTGCGCCATGCCCACGATAATTGAGGAACGTCGCGCCTCCATCAGGCGGATTATTGACGGCCTGATCAATGAGCGTGCGCATGGCGGCGATTGCTTGCGGGCTATTGTCTGTAAGACAGATCTGCTCGGCTGAATAGTCGCTGGGCAGGCCGTCAGCTACCCGGCCGTTGGCCATACAGAAGTTTCCGGCCGTGTCTGTGTTGTCGGCTAGAAAAAGGACATTTTTCTGCCATCGCCCCAACTCTACGCGCCGCACCGACTCGAAGTGAATAATCTTTTTGACCTGGTTTTGCGCTTCGCTCGGCGATTGAACGGGCAGACGGCCGACGGTGAGGTCTGGTAACAGATCGTCACCCACGATGAGCGAATAGCTGTAATCGCTGGCATTAAGGCCGACGTACTTATCGGTATAGACGATGTCCGTGAGCACAAAGTTCGGCTCAGGCTTCCAATGGCTGCATTGTGTGTTGCCGGGGTTGCAGGGCAAGTGTCTGGGGTTAATGTGACCGTCGCCCATCAGCAACAGGTGCCGCGGCGCAACGGGCCATTCGGCGAAGGCATGCTGTAGATAGCTGCGAATTGCGCCGGGCAAGGGCAGACCGTAGCCATATTGATTGATGACATGGTGCACGTCTACGATGTGCGTGCGATAGCCGCCGTAGGCTGGCTGTGCACGGTGCGCCGCCAGAGCCTGGGCCTGCGCCATGAAGTTGGCGTGGCTGACGACAAGCCAGGAGGCCCCTTGCGGCGGATCGAGATTGGGCCCCACGTAGCGGCTAATGCTTAGCGGGAGCCGCACATTATTGGCATGCGTCGCGATGAATGATGCACTGCCGCTACCGGCGCCAAAGGTGAAGGTATAGGGGGCGCTGGCGGATACGGCGACCGATGAAAGGGATTTTGGCGCCAGCCTGTCGCTAATCTCCCACACTAGGGCGTCGCCGTGGGCAAAGCCGCCAACCTGATAGCTGCTATTGCCGTCGGCGTCGTAGAACTGAAGCTGCTCGCCGCTGGCCACAAAGCGCCGGTCGTACTCTACGGTAACGCGGTTCATGTAATAGAGCGCGGGCGTGCTGAGAGGCGGGCTCGCCGTATTTGTCACCGGCGTGCGGTAGACGACATGGACATGATTGACGCCGTCGTTTAACAGTCCGGCCGGCGCTTCTAAGGTCACATTCACGCTGCGACTGCCTGTCCATTGCAAGTCACCTAGGTTCGTGTCGTCGCCGTTGAGATAAATGGCTACGTCGTGGTCGCTCCGCGCCTCGCGGCTCAAAATCTCGACGGTAATCATCGCGTTGGCGCCCGGCTGCGCCGGCACAGGTAACGTGATTTCATGAACGCGCTCAAGCACGGGCCAATCCGCGGCGATGGGCTGCTTTTGAACGCGCTCCCAGACCCATGCGTCGGGCTCATTTGGCGAACTCTCCCAGTCTGCGGTCCACACATGCGTGAAGGCAATGTCAGGCTCGCGCGTGATGCTCTCGCGGAAGGATGAGGCCGCCGGTTGCGCGGGGCTGCCGGAAATGCTGGCCAACCGCGACGGTGCGCCATCGGCCCAG
Source organism: uncultured Ardenticatenaceae bacterium (assembly GCA_964384155.1). Classification (GTDB taxonomy): domain Bacteria; phylum Chloroflexota; class Anaerolineae; order Promineifilales; family Promineifilaceae; genus JAAYYY01. The sequence continues at coordinate 107,239 of CAYLJW010000005.1, read as the reverse complement.
AGCCAGAAGACGTTTTCCGTGAGGAATTGCCGTTCAAGGCGCGAGCCATCGAACTGCCAACCGTAAAAACGCAGCTTTTCATGCGGCTCGAACAGCGCGTTGCCGTTTCCGACAAACTGGTAGGCTACAGGCTGGCCGCGGTACATCATCTCGAAGGTGTTGGGGTTGACTGCTTCGACGTCCATGCCGGCCGCCGCCAGGTCCTGGTAGGTCAGCTCATAGATGCCATCTTCGTTGACGGCTATCTTAAACGTCTCGCGGTTCGCCGGCACGGCCACTGGCGCTTCCGGCGTGGGAAGGGGAAGCCCACGCCACGCCTGGCCTTGCTCGAAGTTTAACACCATGGGCGCAATGGCTTGAAGCGCTGCGCCGTCGTCTCCGGCGAGGGGCGGGCCGGTTAGCTCGCCCGTGCCTGTGAAGCGAACGACCACCTCAAGCTGCGGCGCGTGATGCAGCACGCCGCCAACCGGATTGTATTGCAGCGGATAAAGCTCAAGGCGCACCAGGCGCAAGTCGCGGTAATACATGGGCTCGGAAAGCTTATAGCGCACCGCTGGATACAGCGCATCGCGACTATAGATCTCCTGTGAGGGTACGGCGCTGGTGGGGGCGCCGGCGCCAGCGACGGCCTGTAACGTGTCCTGCGGAGTGAAGAGGGCGGGCCTTGCCACGGCCTCCACGCGGGACACAGCAGTTGATATGACAGGTAAGTTAGAGCTGACTTCGACCTCGGCCATGGCCTCTGGCGGCAATGCCAGTAACGTCGTGAACAGAGGGAGGGCCGGCGCACCGGCCTCGGCGATCGCTGCCTGCAGCCCTTCTATGCTGACCGAACCACGGCTATCTACGTGCGGCGCGGGCGTGTTTAGCACGAAACGCAGCTCTTGAGGGCTACTTTGAAGCACGCGCGCTACACCGGCATCTCCGTGCGGCTGAGCCAGCGCCGCTGCGGCAAGGCTAAAGTCTCTTGTTAAGCCCCAAACTGCCGCGATTGCCAGCAGTAAGGTGAGTAAGGGTAGGAATCGAGTGGGAAGGCGTTTTTTGGATTGTTTGATCATGACATTACGGTTCCGATACAAGTTTGGCCTCACATGGCCTCGCCATTAGGGTAAGCATGCATACTGGCTTGAAATCCATCGAGCGGCCTTCATATACTGAAGTCACTCGCGCGCCGCCAACGGATCATCTCCCGCCGTTCCAGCTCATCCATGAACGCTGCCAGGTCCTGACGCGCCTGTTCCAGAGTTGTGTCAAAGGTATCTACCAGCGCCAGCTCGATTTCGGCGAGCGTCGTCTTGCCGTCGATCAGTTGCCAGATAGACGTTCCGACGCGGTTCAGGACCCGCACATTGCCTGCGCGCGGCGTGACAATAATGGCGCCATCATCCAGCACGCGCCAGACGGTATCTGGATGCAGCTCAGGTATCAGATCGGAGTTCAAGATGCCCTCGCATTTGCCACGTGGCGCTGGCGAAAAGCGCGCCACCATAGAAATAGGCCGGCGCCCGCGCTGAGCGCCGCAATAATTGGAGCCCACCAGGGAGGTAGTGGAGCGCGCTCTTCGACAGGCTCATGCTGCGCTGAGCTGTTATCTAGCTCGACATCTTCCAAACGGTAGTAGTATACAGCGCCAGGCGTAACCATATCGTCTAAGTATTCATACGTTGCGCCCGCAGCGGCGCTGCCTCGACTGGGAATCAACCGCTCATTGAGCCGCGTATAGGGTCCATTGGGCGATGGTGCACGATAAATATTGAAGCCGGCCGAATTCACCTCCGTCTCGGTTCGCCATTGAACGGTGATCGACGCCGGCGGCAACACCTGCGTGACGATGATCAATGCAGCCAGCGCCAACCAAAGGGCGCCCAAACCAAGCAATTGTAGTCGCATAGCGCCCTATGAGCGACGAAGCCGCCCGTAGCTGGGCGTGAAATCTGACACGTACCGAATAGTCACGGCCACTGGAACCTAATTCTCGATCATAGATGGTGAGGCGCCGGAAGCTGCCTTGCTGCGCCAGGAAATCAGGGCGCTGGCCAGCGCATAGACGGCAAAGACGGCCCAGATTATCATTTCCCACGTTCGCGTCGCGCTGCCCGCTAAGCCGAAGCCAATGAGGCCAAAGGCAAACCAGGCCAGAGTGGCGAAGCGCGGTATACTCAAGAGTGCGCTTAGGGCCTGTTGCCGCCGCTCTGCCTGATACGCCATGTAACTGACGGCCGCAAGCAGTAGCGCCAGGCCCAGGATCCAGAAACCACTGAAAATGATCGCACGTATTAACTCACTCATGCGCATCTTCCATATAGGAATAAGACATCATCTTCCTAAATCTACCCGATGGTGGTATTTTTAAGCAACCCTACTTTTCAACTAAGTGACGGAAGGAAGTGCATTGAATGGCTAAAATAAAGACGCGGTATGTCTGCCAGAACTGTGGCCGAATTACACCGCGCTATTTGGGCAAGTGCCCTCAGTGTGGCGAGTTCGGCTCAATGGTGGAACAGGTCATTGAAGCCGAAGCGCCGGCGCGCGCGCGGCCAGGGCGCACCGGTGTTCCGGGCAGTGTGCCGCAGCGGCTGAATGAAGTCGCTACCGACGGCTTCGAGAGGTTGCCGCTGCCTCTAGCGGAGTTTTCTCGCGTCCTTGGCGGCGGCATCGTGCCCGGCTCTCTGGTCCTCGTGGGCGGCGACCCTGGGATTGGGAAGTCTACGCTGCTCCTGGAAGTGGCTGCACTCACGGCAAACGAACATGGCTCCACGTTGTATATCTCAGGCGAAGAGAGTGTGCGCCAGATCAAAATGCGGGCTGACCGGCTGAATCTGGAGGCCCCCGACCTATTCCTGGTGACCGAAACCAATTTGCAGCGGATGCTGCAGCACATCGAAGAGACGGCGCCGGTTCTGGTCATCGTGGATAGCATCCAGACGACGTATACTGACGATCTAAATTCCAGTGCGGGGAGCGTAAGCCAGGTACGCGAGTGCGCCAGCCGCTTTCAAGAAGTGGCCAAGAACGCTGGCATCACCATCTTTCTGGTGGGGCACGTGACTAAAGAGGGGCACATTGCCGGGCCGCGCGTCCTGGAACACATTGTGGATACGGTCCTGTACCTGGAAGGCGATCCATTTCACCGCTACAGGCTACTGCGCGGCGTGAAGAATCGCTTCGGCGCGACCAGCGAAGTGGGGGTATTTGAAATGGCGGAGCGCGGCATGGTCGAGGTTCCCAACCCCTCCGAGGCGTTTCTTGCCGAGCGGCAGGCGAATGCACCGGGTTCGACCATTGCCGTGCCTTTAGAGGGCACGCGGCCACTGCTCGTGGAGATACAGGCTCTAGCCAGCACCACCACGTTCAGCAACCCGCGCCGCACGGCAAACGGCATTGATTACAATCGCCTGCTGCTGCTCACGGCCGTGCTCGGCCGCCGTGTGCATATTAGCGTGCACGATAAGGATGTCTTCGTTAACGTGGTTGGCGGCCTGACGATCGACGAGCCTGCCGCGGATCTCGCCGTGGCCATTGCCATCGCCAGCGGCGTTAAAGATAAGCCGGTGCACGCCGATATGGTCTTTATTGGCGAGGTGGGTTTAAGTGGCGAGCTGCGAGCCGTGAGCCAGCTAGGCGTGCGCCTGAACGAGGCCTCCAAGCTGGGTTTCAAAAGGTGCATCGTGCCCCGGTCGCCGGGGCGCAAGGTTGAAGATGCGCCAGAGGGGCTTGAGGTGATTCCCTGCCGCTCGCTAAACCAGGCCCTGGACGTGGCGCTGATTTAGCGGCGTCATGGACCGCCCCTGGTTGTGCGGCGCTGCCCCAGATAGACCAGGAGTGCGCCGCCCCCGCCGGCAAACAGGATGAACAGCAGAACGGGCGCCAGCCAGGACGGCGTTTGGCTGGCCACGCGCGGTGCAAGCGTTTCCTGCGCCGGCGAGGCGCCGTCTGCCTGGTTGGAAGCTTCTTGGTCGTCCCGCATTTCCTCGACCATCTGGTCACCCTCAACGATCGCCGCCGTGGCTTGTGGCGTGTGCGTGGGGCGTTGGGGCGTGGCCGGCGCCTGGGTTGCCGGCGCGATGGCCGGCCCCGCAACTGTCGCCGTTCCCTCCGGAAAATCAGTAGAGCCCCCGACAGAGACCGGCTCCTGCCGCGCTGCGACTACTATCTCCTGGCCCAGTTGCAGCAAGCTGTCTTCGGTGAGCGTGGGGTTCAGGCGCAACAGCTCTTCGATGGTGAGGTTATGCTGGAACGCAATCGCCAGCAAGGTGTCGCCCAGGGCAACTTGATAGACCGCAGCGCTGGATGCGGCGGCTGCGGTGGCCGCCGGCGCCGTTGCGCCATCACTGTATCCTAGCAATATGGGTTGGTTGAGCGCCAGCAGTGAATTCTCATCCAGGTCGTTTAGGCGATACAAGTCGTCAAGGCTCAGGCCAAAGCGGAAGGCAATGGCGCTCAACGTGTCGCCGGCCTGCACTTCATAAATGATGAGACCATCGCTCTGCGGCGGCGGCAGAACGGGTTGGCCGGCCGCGGTCGCCGCGGTTGGCGCCTGTGCGATGGCCTGGTTATGGTTCTCTTGTGTGGCAGCCGCCGTCGCAGCCGGCGTTGCTTCCGCCGACGGCTGCGGTAGGGGCGGCGGAGGTGGGACGCCGCCGGCCTTGTAGTCGGCAACAAGCTGGGATGTGAGTTGCAGGTAGCTGTCGCCGAATGCTGTGCTGGGTTCGATATTGCTGCCTTCGGCCCACTCGTTAAATGAGGTAATAATCAGCAGGTCTGGGCTGCTGGCTGCGGCCGCGGCGAAGCTATTCTGGTAATAGGCGCCATCGGCGCGGTCACGATAGACGGCGGCTGCGCCGCGCCCTAAATGGCGGTCGTCGAAGCCGGGCATTGCCGTGGCTACCCAATACTTGTAAGCGCCATAGGTCTCGGCAGCGGCCCGTGTATTGGCCCCCCAGCTTGTGGCGATACCGTGCGGGTTTGCCGACCAGGCAATGTTGTACAGATGGAGGCCGTCGAACACCTGCAAATATTCGGTTCGCGCGCCCTCCGCAATCCAGATGCTTGTGCGACCCGGATCGGCAATGTTGCGGATATAGGCCCAGTCGTCTACGGAGTAGGCCCAGTTGGCCCAGAAGAAGATGACCGGTTTGCCATCAAGGCGCAGATAGGCGGGATGGTTGGCGTGTGTGGCCAGCAGGCTCTGGAGGGCCGCTGCTCGCTGATCATTGTTGCTAAAGGTCACGCCTGGTTCAAAGTCGATGGCCGCCTTAAAACCGGAGGCGGCGGCAACATCTAAGAGCGTCTGGAAGTTACCGTTGGTGACAGGTTCGGCCGGACCGTACCAGCTCTGGACGAAACCATCGAGCCCTGCGGATCGCGCTTCGCTTACATGGCGTTGGATGGTTGCAGCGTCGCTGGATTGGTAGGGCGCGGCCGGCTGATAGGCCGTCTTGCCGGGCCCAAAGCTTTCGGGCCGGTACCAGGCGTAATAAAAGGCCAGCACAAAGTTTGTGCGTCCCTGCGCATGCAGCGGCGCGCCGCTCGCAGCCAACGGCAGCAGGGTGAGCGCGACAAAGAGCAAAGCGCTCAGGGCGCGCGCAACTGGCCACCAACTGTTAGGAGATTTCATCACGTCATAATTCTAGATAGGACGAGCCTGGCGACCATGTCTTTTTGAGCAATTCTAATGCGCGCATGATAGGCGGCGCACGGCACTTGTGCAATTCTGTGTTTGTGATAGTATTGTTGATCGTTGCGCGGCAACAACTGCTGCTTTCCGCTCCTGGCATGGCCAGGGGCAAACACTCGCCCGAGTTATTCCATGGAAAGGAGGTATACGCAACGTGCGCGAGTACGAAGTCACTATCATTATCAATCCAAATCTGGACGACGAAGCACGCAATAAGGTGATCGAGCGCGTCGAAGGCTGGCTCACGTCTGGCAGCGACGATGAAAGCAAACCGGTGATGCATCACTGGGGGCAGCGTTCATTGGCTTATGAGATTAAGAACCAGAATGAAGGCTACTACGTTCTTTACGAAGCCACGCTCGAACCTGAGCGGATGAGCAACGTGGAACGCGAGATCCTGTTTGTCGAAGATATCCTTCGTCACCTAGTCGTTCGAAAAGAATCCTAACGAATCATTCAGCGCAGCCGATCGCAGGTGCCTTTACCCGCACATCTGGCCTCATGGGCCCGTCCCTGCACATTGGAAAGCAGAGCTTACTTACGGGTGGTGCAGCAGGCGGCAAGAGCGCCCAGACATGGGGTGGCGGCGATTGATTGCACGTCGAGGCGCTGGATATGACTCTGCGCGCAAGAGCGGTTGCTCGCGGGCGCAAGCCCGTAGCGCCTGGAGCGTTATGTAAGAAGTAAAATGGAGGTTTACGATGGCTGATAGCCAGGGAAGAGGTCGCTTCCGCCGCCGCAGAATCTGCAATTTCTGCCTGGAGAAAGTTGACCATATCGATTATAAGGACGCCGATATGCTGCGGCGTTACGTGACTGAGCATGGGCGAATTCGTCCACGCCGGCAGACGGGCACTTGCGCGCGCCACCAGCGTTCGTTGGCGCAGGCGATTAAGCGCGCCCGCCACCTTGCCATGCTGCCCTTTGTCAGCGACTAAATAAGTTACAATGGCGAAGAAGAGGATTGAGACGCAGGAGGGCGAGCGACGCCGCTCGCGTAAAGAGGTTCTGCGCGAGCGGCGGCACGAGCGCCAGACCAGAGAGATTCGATTAGCCGTTGGCGCGGTGGTGGGACTGCTTATCATTGTGCTGCTGGCGGCGTTGATCATTGAGTATGCCGTGCGCCCCGGACAGCCGGTGGTGACCGTCAACGAGACATCGATATCGCTACGCGATTGGCAAAACCGCGTGCGCTATCAGCGGGCCCAATTCATTGTAGGCCTGGAAGAACAGCTGGAAGCGTTCCAGGACCTGGGCCTGGTTCAGCAGTTCAGCCAGCAGCAGATGGCTCTGTTGCAGCAACCCGAGGTGCTTGGCGAGCTGGTACTGGAGCAAATGATTGACGACGAGCTGGTGCGGCAGGCAGCCGTTGGTCGCGGCATTACCGTTTCGGATGAGGAAGTAGATGCGCTCATCGGCGAGCAGTTTGGCTATTACGGCGGCGCGCTGCCCACCGCGACTTCAACGGCGACGGCGACTATCGAGCCGACGCCGACGCTGACGCCCATTCCCACTGAGGTGATCACGGAAACGGTGCCAACCAACACGCCGGCGCCCACCTTCACGCCGGGACCCACGGCCACTGTGCGTCCATCGCCCACAGCAGTGTCCGAAGAGGCGTTCACTGCCGAGTTTGGGGAGCTAATGGGGCGCTTACGGGCGCTAGGTGTTCGCGAAGAGAGCTACCGCCAAGCGGTACGCGCCCAGATCTATCGTGAGAAGCTCGCCGAAGCCCTGAGTGAAAGCGAGGGCGTTGAGCGCGAGGCCGAGATGGTCAGCGTCTACGTGCTTACGACCGATGACGAAGACGTGGCACAGGAGACGCGGCAAAGCGTCGAGGACCATGGTTTCCTAGAAACCTGGAACCTGGCGCGCAGCCAACCCGTTGCGGCCGCAGACGACGAGCCGCGCGCGAGCGCTGCCGAGTCGTTATGGCGCACACGGGAGCAGCTAGAGCAACAGTATGGGCCCACCATGGCCGCAGAGGCATTTGCCCTGTCTGTCGGCGAGCCCAGCGAAGTACTGACACAGACGGTTCCGTCGCAGACCGCTGAGGGCGCAGCGGCCGAGGATACCCTGTATCATCTCATTCAGGTGAGTGGTCGTGAAGTGCGGCCGCTTAGCGAAGCGGCTATTGCCAGCGCGCAGCAGCAGCTTGTGACAGACCTTGTGAATGCGCAGAGACAGAGCGGTGCGGCCCGCGTGGTGATCAACGATCTGTGGCGAACGCGCGTGCCTAACCAGCCAATCCTGGATCCGTCGTTCCTGGCGCCGCCGCCGACACAGCCGCCGCTGTTACCCACGGAGCCGCCGGTCACACCAACGCCAGTCCCGGAAGCAGACGAATAGTGTCTCCCCAAGAGCGGCGCCCAAGTGAGGGCGCCGCTTTTATTTTTCCCCGTTTACGTACTCTTCGGGCCGCAGCGAAATAACCTGGCTGGCGCTATCGACGCCCATGCTGATGCCGTAGACCGTGCGCGCAGCCTGCACCGTGCCGCGATTGTGTGTAATCACGATGAACTGCGAGTTTTGAGAGAGATCCTGTAGCACGGTACGGAAACGGTTGATGTTGGCTTCGTCTAGCATGGCGTCCACTTCGTCCATCACGCAAAACGGGGGTGGGGCCACTTTAAGCAGGGCAAAGATGAGCGCCGTGGCCGTTAGCGAGCGCTCGCCGCCCGAAAGTAACCCCAGGCGCTGCTGTCGCCGATTGGGCAGGCGGCAAACAATGTCCACGCCGCTTATCGTCAAATCATCGGGCTCGGTGAGCACGAGCTGCGCAGATCCGCCGCCAAATAGACGTTCGAATAGCTGCGAGAAGATGCCGTCTACCTCTATTACGGTCTGGGCGAAAGCCCGCGATGTCAGATCGTCCAGCTCGGCGATGACGCCGCGCAGACGCTTTTCGGTCTCGGTGAGGTCGTCGATTTGCTGCGTTAGAAATTCGAAGCGTTCTTGCGTCTTCTCGTACTCCTCAGGGGCATCGGGGTTAATAGAGCCAATGCGGTGTAACTGGCTGCGCAGCTCCTGAATGGCCTCTTCGATACTATGGGGCAGGCTCTCGACCACGGGAAGCTGTTCCACGACCTCGTCGATGGGCAACGGCGCCTGTCCGCCCTGGTCTTCATCGAAGCTTAAGGCCACCAGACCCAGGTCGGCATGGATACGCTCTGTCAATCCATCCAGTTGATTTTCGCGCTGGGTCATCATGACGCGCGCCTGTGTGTAGTGTGTTTCCAGGTCGTGCGCTTTCCGCTGGGCGCTATCTATCTCGTCCTCAAGGGTCTGATATGACTCCTGTAGCTGTTTGCGCTGCGTCACGAGCGGCGCGATTGCGGCTTCGACTTCTTCGATTTGCTGCAAAATGTGCTGCAAGAGGCTCTGCGCCCGCTCTAGCGAAAGCTGAGTTTGCTCCTGCGTAATGCGTTCGCGCCTATCGTCCAGCCGGCGGATCTGGGAGTCGATCTGCTGCAGCGTGGTTCTGCGGCTCTCCAAGACGGCCTGACGGCCGGCTACGATGGTCCTTGCAGATTCCATGTCCTGACGGCGCGCCCGGTGCTGTTCGGCCACCTCGTTAACTGGCAGCTCCTCAAGCCGCATGCGCGCCTCGCCTGCGGCGGCTTCCAAGCGTACGGCAGCGCTTCGCTGCGTTTTCGCATCACGCTCCAGGTCCTTTAATCGTTGGCGTAGCCGTTGCACTTCGGCGGCACGCGAGTCGAGTTGTTGCTGCAGAAATGCGCGCCGTTGTCCGGCGCGGTCCAACTCGCGCTGCATATAATTGAGCCGCTGTTCGGCCTCTTGTGCCTGGCGCGCAACCTGCTGCTCCTCCTTACTGAGCTGCGCCAGCTCCTTCTCATGCTGCTCAATGCCGGCCTGCTGCTTCGCCACTTGTTCGCTCAATTCCGACGCCTCGTTCTGCGCGACTTCCAGTTGGTATATGGCGCTGCGCCAGGCTTCCTCGCGGGCCACAATGCTGTCCTGGCCATGCGTGGCCTTTACTTCGGCCAGGCCGCCGCCATGGACAATGGTTCCCTCCGGAGTAACGGCCATAGCCCCCAGCGGCAGCACGTTGCCAATGCGCCAGGCGTCCTCGATGTTCTGCACCAAGATCACCGGCTCTAGAAGCAGGCGCACCAGGGGTCGCAGTTGATCTGGCGCCGCAACAAAGTCGATGCCGCGCCCCAGCACGCCTTCGCCGTCGACGTTAGCGGGCGGTTGCAGTGGGTGGATTGCAGCCGTGGCTGCGGCGAAAAATGACTGTTCCGCGCCAGTGTGCCGCAGCAACTCACGTAAGGATGCCTCTTCCTCGACGACCAGGGTATTGAGGCGAGCGCCCAGGACCGCTTCTAGCGCGGCGCGATAAGGCGCTTCTATCTCTATGAAGCTGGCCAGACGACCCAGCACCTGGACATTGCCGTCGACCACGAGCTTTTGCTCGCGCAACTGATTCAGCAAGTCACTGCGCGATTCAAGCCGCGCAACCCGTTCTTTAACCAGCGCCAGCTTCTCGTGAAGCGCCCGCTGCTCCTTCAAAGCCGATTGCTGCGTGCGCCGAGCTGCGTCTACGCCGTCATGCAGCCGGCGCCGCTCGTCGTGTAACTGTGTAACCTGTTCCTGGAGAGCGGCGATGCTCCCTTCAAGCGGCTCTATCTGCTCCGTAAGCGTGTCTACCTCCGCGCCGTGCCCCTCAATGCTCTCCTGATGCTTGAGCCGCTCGCGCAGCTCGCGTAGCTGGCCTTCGCTTTGTGAGAGCTGTTTCTGGGTTGCGTCTCTTTCCTCCTGCAGGCGTGACGCTGCGGATGTCCAATGGTCAATCTGTTCTTGCTGCGCTCTGATGCCCAGGCTGAACTGCTCGAGCTGCGCCTCATTCTGGCTGAATTCCGCGCGCGCAGTTTCCAGGCCTGCCACTGCCTCGTTAACGGCCGCCTGCGCCTCATCGCGCTGGCCCTGCAGGCGCGCCAGCTCCTCGCGGGTGTCCGTTAACTGGCGCTGGAGCAGGCCGGCACGCTCTGTGAGCACGGCAACCTCGCGATGGGCCGATTCGCGCTTCTCGCGTAGTTCTTCGCGCTGAGCGCGCTGCGCGCTCACGACGTCCTGAAGCTGCTCGATCTGCTTACGGAGTTGTGCAAGCTGCTTCTGCTGGTCGGCAATTTCGTCGCGGCCGAAGCGCCACGCTCTTTCCGCTTCCTGAGCGACGAGGCGCTGTTCTCTAAGCGCCTTTTTTCGTTGTTCCCACTGGTAGCCGTACCAGATTCGCAGATGGTGGCGTAGGTCGGCTTCCACCTGCCCATACGTTAAGGCGCGGCCTGCCTGCCGCTTCAGCGTGCCCAGGCGCGGTCGAATCTCCGAGAGAATATCGTGCACGCGCTCGATATTGTGCTGTGTCTCTTGCAGGCGGCGCAAGGTTTCCGCTCGCCGGGCCTGATAATGGCTGACACCCGCAGCTTCTTCGAACAGGGTGCGACGCTCTTCGGGCCTTAAGGACAGCGCCTGGTCGATCAGACCCTGCCCGATGATCGTATAGGTGCGTTCGGCGAGCCCGCTGGTGGCCAGCAGGTCTTGCACATCGCGCAGCCTCACTTTTTGGCCGTTTAGCAGGTATTCATTTTCACCAGAACGATAAGCGCGCCGGCCAATCTCGACTTCGCTGTAGTCGATGGGCAGCCAGTTGTCTGTGTTATCGAGTGTTAGAATGGCCTGAGCCATGCCCGCACGCGCGCGACTTTGGCTGCCGGCGAAGATCATGTCGGTGGTGCGCTTGCCGCGCAGCGTACTATAACTTTGTTCGCCAAGCACCCAGCGGATGGCGTCGGCGATGTTGCTTTTGCCGCTGCCATTAGGGCCGACCACGGCCGTGATGCCTGCGTCGAATTCAAATTCCGTCTTTATGGCAAAGGTTTTGTAACCTCGAAGCTGTAATCGTTTGAGTTTCATAACGGGCGACTATTTAAATGGCCTGAATGAGCAGCCCCTTTAAGTAAGCGGACTCAGGGAAAGTGAGCAAAATGGGATGGTCGGGCGCTTGCGACAAGATGTAAAGAATACGGCCGTTGCGCCCAGCGTCGCTGGCGGCCGAAAAAACAATCTTCTGGAATAAGCCGGCGTCGACGAGGCCGGAGCAGGAGAAGGTTGCCAGAATTCCACCTGGCCGCAAAATGCGGAACGCCAGCCAGTTCAAATCTTTATAGCCCCGCGCCGCCGCCTGGATGTCACGCTGGTTGTGCGCGAACTTTGGTGGGTCCAGGATCACTACGTCAAACTGCCGGCCTGTATCGCGATATTGGCGCAAAATTTGAAAGGCGTCGGCGGCAATGTAGTCGTCGTGTTCGCGCGGGCCGCCATTGAGCGCTACGGTGATGCGCGCCGTTTCAAGGACGTCACGCGAGCTATCGATATTGGTTATCGTGCGTGCGCCGGCCGCGGCGGCATATGGCGCGAAACCGCCAGTGTACGAAAACACATTGAGCACGTCACGGTCAGCGCAGAAGCGCCGCTGCCCTAGCAAGGCGCGATTATCACGCTGGTCCAGGTACATGCCCGTCTTGTGGCCGTGAATGAGGCTAACCTTGAAGCGCTGATCGTTTTCGCGCACTTCAAGCCAGGCGGGCGGCTGCTTCCCGGCGAGCAGCCCCTGCGTTTGCTCAAGACCCTCTTTTCGGCGGGCGTCTACATCAGAGCGTTCGACGATACCGTCTGGATGCACGTGCGCCGCCAACAGATCCACGATGAGCTGCTTGCGCCGCTCAATTCCGGCCGTCAGCGCTTGTAGAACCAGAAATGGGCCGTAACGATCGACGACGAGCCCGGGCAGCCCGTCCGCTTCGCCAAAAATCAGGCGGTAGGCGTCGGATTGTAGGGGCACGCCAGCAGCATCGCGGTAGGTGATGGCTGCCTCAATGCGCTGGCGCCACCAATCTGCATCGATGTGCTCGCTTTCGTTCCAGCTCAGGATGCGCGCGCGAATTTGTGAGTTTGGATTGTAATAAGCGGTTGCCAGCCAGGCGCCATCCGCGCTAAGCACATCGACCAGATCGCCGGAAGCTGGCGCGCCATCGACCTGCTGTATAGCCCCGGAAAAGATCCAGGGGTGGCGGTTGAGGACGGGTTTGTCGCGACCCTTGCGCAGCCTTATGGCGCCGTTGCTGCGATCCATGCCTATACGGTGCGGTGCCCGGCGTCTGCGGACGGCGCGCCGGTTAGCAACTCAAGCGCATGAGGTAGGATAGGCAGCAGAACTGCCAGGTTTTCGCGCACCGCCTTTGGATTTCCGGGCAGATTAATGATGAGGGTTTTGCCCCGTATACCGGCCACGCCGCGAGACAACATGGCGTGCTGAGTCACCTTCAGGCTCTCGGCGCGCAGCGCTTCGGCGATACCCGGCGCCTGGCGCTGCAGCACGCTCAGCGTGGCTTCTGGCGTGATGTCGCGCGGCGCAAAACCGGTGCCGCCGGTGGTCAGGATGAGCTCGATTTCCTCTTCGGCCCACATAGTCAGCAGTTCCACGATTAAATAGAAGTCGTCCGGGACGACTACGTAGCGATCCACCTGCCACGGTGTGCGCGAGGCGATTATTTCTTCGATCAAGGGGCCGCTGCGGTCGCTGTATTCGCGGCTGGAGGCACGATCGCTCACTGTTAGTATAGCTATCCGGTACATGGTCGTCGCCTGGCGCCTAACCCTAGGCGCTAGCAGTGGTAAGGGCCTGGATTTCTCGCGTCAGCTCCCTTGGCGAGTAAGGCTTTAAGAGAAAGCGATCAGCCCCTTCTTCTATTACCACATCGGCAAGCCGGTGATCGCCGGAGACCATAATTACCGGCGTTTGACGCACGCTTTCATCATCATGGGATCGGATGGCGCGCAATAGCTCGATACCGGTCGCCTCCCGGCCCAGATAGCAGTCGATGATCGCTGCCAAAACGCCGTCTTCTAGCTCGTCCAGGGCGCCCGTCGCATCGCTATACGCTGCGACATGAAAGCCTTCCAGCTCCAGAAGCATTTTGAGTAGATTTGTGGTACTGAAATCGTCGTCTACGACGAGAACTTTAGTCATAATGAAATCAGCCGAGCACAATGTGTAACTTTAGCGAGGGCTGCTGATCCCATGACTCCCCGCTGGGAGATGGAAGCCAAGCGGTTCGCTCTATCACCGGTCGTGGCGCTGCTTTACTGATCGCCCAGAGAAGCAATTCCACGCACAAGACCGACGATACCAATTGCCGATTTGATGGCGTCGCCCGTGGTAATCTTCGGGGGACCGCCGCCCGTCTCTTCTGCAGTACGCGCCAGCAAATAAGCCGTTCCTACCCCGATTAGCGCGCCAATAATACCACCGAGGATGAGTGTCTTGGTTCTCCAATTATCGTTCATCGTCTCCAGAAATCTCCTGCCTCAGAATTCGCTTGAGTCCGTGGACCATTTGTCTAATATAGGCGGCCGCTCCGTGTGCGTCGAGGACAGGCTGTGCCATTTTGGGCATCGTGCGGGCTACTGTATCGCGAACGGTAACGACCGTGTTTTCTACGCGCCACAGTATGGGGATCGTCGGTTCCTCGGCGGGCAATTCACGGCGTTTGTTGCGCCGGTAGACGACGAAGCCAATCGCGGCGACAAAAGGCAGTGCACATAGCAGCAGCATAGGCACAAGCAGCAGCATGGTAAAGAGATCGGCGATGCCTGAAAATAGCTGGCGAAAATGGGCCTGCCTCGTATCCACCGCAAACCACTCGCCGGCGACGGCCAGCCAGATCATGACCAGGATGGCCACTAACCACAACAGCGAAACCAGAGCCATGGGCAGCGTTACGGCCAGCCGATTGAATCGAATTCGCTGTTTGCGGCGCTCGATCTGCTCGGTCGTCGGCGCTATGATGCGGTTTTGCCCCCAACTAAACGCCCGGCGCCCAACAGGTTGCGCATATGGCCATTGCTCGCGTTGCATGGGCCAATTGTACCATAGTTGTTAGAAAATCAGCGAATAGGGTATTCGCCGTCTCGTTCAGTTTGTGATGGGGCATGCACCCGGTGCGCTGTAGGTGACAGAGCCGCCCGCATCGTGACACGTGCAATAATGGGCATCCTCGCCGCGGCCCTCCCACATGGCATACAGCAGGCGACCCTGGCGGCATCCATCTGCGCTGCCGCTGCGTGTCCACTCCAGGCCAACGCCTTGCTGCCGTCGCTCCTGGACCAGGAAAAGGCGAACGTGGTGGCCCGTCTCGCTGCCGACCTCGAGCTGACCGCTGGTCGCCAGCAGTGCCGCGCCGATAGGAAAGCTCATCACCAGGAGCCAGAGCAAAAAGAGGACCAGGTAGCCGAAGCGTCGGACCCAACGTCTTCTCACAACCCAGACCGTCTACAATAGAGGCACATGGCGCTTATGCTCTAGGCTTGAACTTCCTCGAACTCAGAAAGGGCTTTGAGGTAAAGGTTGGTCGCATACTGCTTGAGCATGCGGCGCGTGCCAAACTGCGGCGCGCTGGAGCGGATCGATTCGCGCATGATTTCCACCCAGCCGCGCGGAATGTCATCGCGGTCCCTATCGTAGAACAGAGGCACGATCTCGTCTTCCAACAAGCTGTAGATGGCGTTGGCGTCCTCCCAGTCTTGCCACTCGCGATCGGGGCTAACCGTGCCGTCGCCAATGGCCCAGCCGTTGGCGCCGTTGTAACCTTCGGCCCACCAGCCGTCGAGGATGCTCAGGTTGGGAATGCCGTTGATGGCGGCTTTCATGCCGCTGGTGCCGCTGGCCTCTCGCGGCCGCAGCGGATTATTGAGCCACAGATCGACGCCCTGCAGCAGATAGCGGGCCATGTGCATGTCGTAGTCTTCGACAAAGGCCACGCGACCGCCAATTTCGTTGTGCTTGGCGTGGCTGTAGATACTCTGAATGAGCATCTTGCCGGGGTCGTCGGCCGGGTGCGCTTTTCCGGCAAAGATCAGTTGTACAGGGCGGTGGGTATTAAGCAGAATGCTGCGGAGGCGTTCGATATCTCGGAATATCAGGTTGGCGCGTTTATAAGTGGCGAAGCGTCGGGCGAATCCAATAGTGAGCGCATTGGGGTCCAGCAAGGTGCCGCTGGTCAATACCTGCGTGGGGTCGTCGCTGCCCTTCACCCAGCGGCGCCGTACGCGCTCGCGAAGGAAACCCAGCAATTTGTCTTTGAGAATGTTGTGCGTTTGCCACAGCTCGGCGTCGGGAATGTCGTTGAGCCGTTCCCAAATTGATGGGTCATCCTGCCGTTCAAGCCAATCTGGGCCGAGATATTTGTTATACAAGACTTGCATTTCGCTCGGCAGCCATGTTGGTAAGTGCACGCCGTTCGTAATGTGAATGATAGGCACTTCCGCTTCTGGCTTGTCGGGCCAGACGGATCGCCACATGGCGCGCGATACTTCGCCATGCAGCTTACTCACACCATTCACACTGCCCGCGGTGCGCAAGGCCAGCACGGTCATGTTGAAGGCCGTGCCCCACGACTCCTCGTGGCGGCCTAGCGAGAGAAAGTCGTCGCGTGACAGGCCCAGCTCGTCCCAATAGTTGCTGAAATATTGCTCCATCATGTGGAAGGGAAAAGCATCGTGACCGGCCGGCACGGGCGTATGGGTGGTGAATACGGTTTGCTGCCTTGTTGCGGCCAGCGCCTGTTCAAAAGACGCTCCAGCGGCGACTCGTTCGCGAATGAGCTCCAATACGAGGAAAGCCGAATGGCCTTCGTTCATGTGCCACACTTTGGGCGCGACATCCAGCCGGCGTAGAGCGCGCACGCCGCCAATGCCCAGCATGATCTCCTGTCGGATGCGCACTTCGCCGTCGCCCGAGTAGAGCCGGGCTGAAAGCTCGCGGTTCCACGGGTCGTTTTCGTCTACATCAGTGTCCATCAGGTATAGGTCCACGCGCCCAGATTTTACGTTCCAAAGGCGGGCAAAGACAGGGCGGTCACCTAGCACGAGACTAATCTTCACATCCTGGCCGTTGCCGTCTAGAACGGGGCGAATGGGCGCTTGCTTCAGGTCGAGCTGTTCGTATATGGCCTCTTGCCAGCCGTGCGATGGAATCCGCTGCCGGAAGTAGCCCTGCGGGTACATAAAGCCGACGCCAACCAGGGGAATTCCCAGGTCACTGGCTTCCTTGGCGTGATCCCCCGACAGAATGCCCAGGCCGCCGGAATAAATGGGAAGTGAGTTGTGCAGGCCAAACTCTGCCGAAAAGTAGGCGATTGGCGTGTTCGCATGATCCGGGTACTCAGAGCGAAACCAGAGATGGCCGTTCTCCAGCTCTTTTTGCCACTCCATCAGCACCTTGTTGTAGTGCCTGAAGAATGCAGGATCCTGAGCGACCTGTGCCAGCCGCTCCGGGCTGATTTCGTGAAGAATTTGAACGGGATTGTGTTGGGTGCTGCGCCAAAGCGGATAGTCCAGGCGCCGGAACAACATGCGGGCGTTCAAGTTCCAGCTCCACCACAGATTATAGGCGAGCTCAGGCAGCCGCTGGATCTTCTCTGGCATTTTTTCGTCGAGTGGCGTCATTGATTTAAAATCCTCATGATGAACCAACAGTCGCGTGGTCTCTTAGGCGTCTCGCTTCCAGCCAGCGGGTTGTGGGCCGGGGTTGAATGCAAGCTCAATGGCTACATCGGCCATGCGCGAGACGCACCACGAAAAGTGATTCGGTTTCAGTAAATTTATGTCCATGTCTGGAGCGGGGTTTGTGGGATTGATGACATACGGCGTTTCGTCCTTTACGACGTACTCCACCATATTCATGTCGTAGCCGTACGCCTTGCTGATGCGAATGGCGTCGTCCTCCATCTGCTTCATCAACTCGCTATCTACGGAGGTATCATCTGGCAGATAGGCAGCCTCTTCCACCGAATAGCGGATGGCACGGCTATGCTTCTGCCCGATGACGAAACAATGGATGTGGCTGTCCGACTCGATGATCTCCTGAACGAGAACAGTCAATGTGTCGCTTTCATCGTACTTCTGGATCAGGTCATCCACGTCGACCACGCGGTGTGTGATGCGCCGCCCCCCGCTGTGGGAATCCTTCAAGATGGCGGGAACGCCGACATAGTCGATAATGCCGCGCCAATTCATAGGATACTCCAGGTTGCGGAAACTCTCCGGCACGACCTGTGTTTCGACGCGCTTGTTGGGCAACACCACCGTTCGAGGCGTGCTGAGACCTAACTCTGCGGCCAGCGCTTCGCCAAAAAACTTATCGTCTGCTGCCCACATGAACGGGTTATTGATCACGTACACGCCGTGCAGCGCCGCAAACTTTAAAAAGATGCGATAATATGGGATCTCGTGCGACATGCGGTCGATGATCACGTCGTAATCGGGTGGTGTACTGAGGAATGTGCCTCCGATCTTAACGAATTCCGCTGTTACGCCGGCCTCACGCTTGTTGATTTCGGTGATTAGTGCCGAAGGCCAGCTCCACTCCCGGCCTATGATCAGGCCGATCTTTTTCTCACGTTGTTCCATCGTTTTCTCCACGCAGACCTGCACTGACACCAGGGCAGAGTTTAACAATGACCGGGGAATCGTCAAATCACGAGGTTGTCGATGAGCCTCACCGAGCCAATAAAAATGGCGCCCGATAGCAGCGCCTCGCCCTGCACAATGTCCAGCTCGCGCATGGTGTGCGGATCAGCGACGCTGACATAATCCAGCCGCGCCAGTGGCTCGCCACGGACGATGGCGGCCATGAGACTTCTTAGCCGGTCACCGCCGGCCTCGCCCTGTTCGATGGCTGCCTTGCCCTGCAAGAGCGCTCGGTAAAGCACGGGCGCGGCCTGGCGCTCTTCAGGAGACAGACGTGCGTTGCGCGAGCTCATGGCCAGGCCGTCGTGCTCACGCACTGTGGGGCAAACGACGATTTCGACGTCGAAGTTTAAATCCTGCACCATGCGCTTGATGACCACGGCCTGCTGGGCATCTTTTTGCCCAAAATAGGCGCGGTCTGGCTGCACGATATTGAACAGCTTACCCACCACCGTGGTAACTCCCCGAAAGTGGGTTGGCCGTGAAAAGCCTTCCAGCAGCCGAGTCATTTCGGTCACGGAAATAGTCGTTTGAAACTGCGGCGGATAGATCATCTCTCCTTCGGGCAGAAATGCGAGGTCCACGCCCTCACTTTCCAGCAGGGCCAGATCGCGCGCTTCATCGCGTGGGTAGGCGGCAAAGTCCTCATTTGGCGCAAACTGCGCCGGATTGACAAAAATGCTGACGACCACGCGCTCATTGTCGGCGCGGGCGCGCCGGACCAATTCGAGATGGCCTTCATGCAGGTAGCCCATGGTGGGCACAAAGCCCCAGCTCAAGGAGCGCTCACCCCGTCGCCGGCTGCGCACCTCTTCGATCGCCTTTACAATGATCATCCATCAACTCCTGTCGATCTTAAACGATCCAGTAGCGCCTGCGCCTCGGCCGGCAGCTCTACGAGCTGCGACTGCCAATCCTGGCCTGCGAGCTTGGCCTGGAGCAGCTGGTAGACGCCGCTGGTGTAAGGCATCGCGATGCCGGTATTCCGCCCATGTTGCAGAACGGCGCCAGAGATCGCTTCCAGCTCCGTTGGCCGGCCTGCCAGCACATCTTGCAGCATCGAGGAGAGGTTCGCCGACGTTGCCCGGGCCACGGCTATGGCCTGGGTCGCTGCCTCTTCTGTACCGACGTCGAAGCCCACCGCCCGTGCTACCCGTGCTACTTCTTCGGCGATGCGGCGCATAATCGTGATCCGGCTTTCGTCCTGCAACAGGGCACCGTTTGGCTGCTCCAGCAGCGCAGTTAAGGGGTTGATGGCGGCGTTTACGGCCAGCTTGCGCCACACGACCTCGCCGACGTGATTGCTAACCTCTGTCTGGAAGCCGGCCTGGCCCAGTAAGGCCGCCAGGTTGCGGACGTGCGCCTGTTGGCGCTCATCGCCGCGCTGCAAGATAGTAAGCCCACGGCCGGCATGGCGCACGGTGCCCAGGCCCTCTAGTGTAGCGCCCTCTGTGGTGCTGCCTAACACGACGCGTTCCTTGCCCAGGCTTGCAGCAAGCTGCCGGTGATTGCCCAGTCCATTCTGCAGGGTGACGGCGACGCCCTCTGTCGACAGAAAGCGTGCGATCTCGCCGCCGGCCGCCGCGCTCTGGTGGCTCTTTACCAGCACCAGGGCAACGTCGCACGGCGGCATCGAATGCGCAGCGGTGAAGAGCTGCAGTGCAACGCGCTTGTGGCCCGTGCCTGGCGCAATCAAGGTAAGGCCGCGCCCGAGCGCGGCAATTTGTGCCGGCCAGTGTCCAAGGACCGCCACCTGGGCGATGGGAGTTAGGGCAGCTGCAAAGAGGCAGCCCATCGCTCCCACGCCGACGATGGCGATTCGTAACATGGCTTAGCTCACTTGCCGGGAGCGGATGACCTGTCGCCTGTGGCGCTGCTTTGCGCCAGGCGCTCTTCGACGGCGCGTAAGATGTCGTCACGCATGCCGTAACTATGCTCGCCGGCCGGAAAGCGTTGGGCGAGCACATCATCGCGAAATGCGCTAAGCGCCCGTTCCGTGGCGCCGCCCAGGTCCGCATATTGCTTGACGAAGTGCGGCGTAAATTTGTCGAAGATACCCAGCAAGTCGTGATAAACCAGCACCTGCCCATCGCAGTGGGGACCTGCGCCGATGCCGATTGTGGGAATTTCGAGACGCTCGCTAATGAGTCTGGCCAGCGGTTCAGGGACCGCCTCTAACACCAGCGCGTAGCATCCAGCCTCTTCCAGGGCTGTCGCATCGTCTACCAGCGCCAAGGCCGTTTCCACATCGCGGCCTTGTACGCGATAGCCGCCGAGCATGGAGACCGACTGGGGGGTTAGCCCAATATGGCCCATGACGGGGATGCCGGCGTTGACAATGGCCTCGACGGTGGGCGCGACGCGGCGGCCACCTTCCAGCTTCACGCTGTCCATGCCGCCCGTTTTGAGAAAGAGGCCCGCATTGGTGATGGCCTCGGTCACAGAAGCCTGATAGGACAGGAAAGGCATATCGCCCACGAGGTGCGCCGCCTGCGCGCCCCGCGCCACGGCGCGGCAGTGGTGGAGCATTTCGTCCATGGTCACTGGCACCGTCGAGTCCAGGCCCAGCACGACCATGCCCAGAGAGTCGCCCACAAGTATCATGTCGAACTTGGCGCGATCGGCGAAGAGGGCCGATGGATAATCATAGGCCGTGACCATCGTAATCGGCGTTCTTTGCGCCGCTTTGGCTTTCAGCTCTGGTATGGTTACTTTCTTACGAGTCATGGGCGCCTATTGTTCGTTTAACCCCGACGCAAGCCACAGCTTATCGGCGAGTGCCACAATATCGTTATAGCGCGTTAGCTTAGCGCGCCACGTTTCCGGTATTTGCTGTTCGCCGTAGTAGGCGCCGGCAAGCTGACCGTAAATCGCCGCCGTGGTATCGGCGTCGTCGCCCAGATTTGCGGCAAGTAGACATCCAGAGCGAAAGTCAGCGCCGTGATGAAAGGCCCAGAGGGCCGCTTCCAGAGAGCGCACGACGTATCCTGTGCCCTTGATTAGTGGCGGCTGCCGAGCCTTAAAGCTCCCTGCCGCGATCTCTGCAATCTCGGCCGCCAGCGGTGTATCAGTTTCCTGGTGGCCGAGCGGCCAGTAATTGGCCGTCAGCAATTGCTCCTTGGGGGCGCCCCTCACGGCGCCGATGAGCAGGGCCGCCATGTAGCGACAGGCGTCGACGGCTGTCTGTGCGCCGTGTGTGGTGCGGCTACTTTCAGCGGCGTAGCGAAGCGCGGCGCTGGGGCAGGCGGCATAATAAAGGACCACGGGCGCCAGGCGCATGAGCGAGCCGTTGCCGGCCGAACGCGCGTGGGTGGGTCCGCTAAAAGGCTCTCCCGTGCGCCGATAAGCGTTCAGCGCCGCACTCACCGTGCCGCCAATGTCGAAGCAGCGGCCGGTGCTACTCCAATACCCCTCTTCAAGCCAACGCAAGTAACGATCCATCTGATCCGCGGCGTCGAAGCCCTGGCTGGCCAGTAAGCTTTCGGCGAGACACATGGCCATTGATGTATCGTCGGTCCATTGTCCCGCTGCGAGGCGAAACGGACCGCCGCCGACCATGTCGCCGATCGGTTCAAAGGTGCCGGGCGCTTTAAACTCTAGCGTCGTGCCCAGCGCGTCTCCGGCAGCCAGGCCGGCAAGAGCGCCCTGAAATCGCTGTTGTGTTGAAATAGCAGGCATGGTTCTATTAACGCGTAAGAAACTGCTCGGAAAGGATTGGCTATAGCCCGGCGCAGCAGGCGCTTCAAGTATAACATAGCGCTGAGCTAGCGGTAGCGGCGAGTAGATAGTGCACTAGCCTCGTTGGGATAAGTTGCACATGGCGAACTAGTACTAGGCAAAGTTTACAAATATTGGCCGGTCCTGTTAGAATTGACATCATAATATTATTGGCACTCCTGTCTGTATACTCTATTCTATTTATCGTGCAGGCACACTTATTTAATTCGGAGTCTTCATCATGCTCTACCTCGCGCGCGCCGACGGACAGGGGCTGTCGGAGTATGCACTACTCATCGCGTTTCTGGCCATTGTCGTCGCATTAATCATTGGGATTTTTGGCCAGGAGCTGCGCAACCTGTATGAATTGATCGCACTGTGTCTGCCCAATCCTATAGACCCAAGCTGCTTTGGCGGGTAGGGCCTTCGGTTATCGCGGTTGCGCCGCGCGTTGGTTCATCGCATCACAGTTGCTATAATCGACGCCGGAGAAACCGGTAATGACACTTCCCAGCCTGGAGACAATTGCGTCGTACCTGACCATCCTGGCGGCCATTGTCGGCGCGGTGCTGGCAGCTTTGTGGCTCAGCCTGGTGATCTGGACCTTCCGCGATATGCGCCTGCGCTCGCGCGATCCGTTTGCGCAAATATTGGCGGCGCTGGTGGTTGCGTTGTTGCCCGTCGTCGGCCTCGTGATTTACCTCATCCTGCGCCCACCTGAGACGTTGGCAGAAGCTTATGAGCGGGCTCTGGAAGAGGAGGCCTTGCTGCAGGAGATTGAGGAGCGACCGGCCTGCCCTGGTTGCTCGCGCACCGTCGAACCGGGCTGGATATTGTGCCCTTACTGCCATACCAGGCTGCGCAAACGCTGTGTGGACTGCGAGCAGTTATTAGAGCTGCAATGGAACCTGTGCCCCTATTGCGGTAATCAGTATGTTGACCCCTATCGCGTCGAAGACGAGGCCGATGCCATGGTCTATGAACCGTGGTCGGAGGCCGATGAGGCAGCCGGGGAACCGGCGTCGGACGCACCAGACGAAGAGCTGGAATTCATCGCGAGTGGCGACGATCTCGACGAGAATTAGGTCTGAGATCTCGAATCGTGTCAATTGAGTTCCCTGAGGTGGTTGTTGCTTCGCATAACCACCTCAGGGAATTATTGTGTAAAGGAATGATAAATGATCCTTCGCTCTCCCATCCTATGGTTTGTGCTCATCCTTGTACTTGCCGCCTGCTCACGCGACGATGTCAGGCCCGATCCTATTCAACCTGACGTTACGGCAACAGCGAGCGGCGCACAAGATGGCGACGAAGGGGAGAGTGTGGCAAGCGCAGCGACAACGCCAATGCCTACAGCGGCGCCTACGGAGACGCCAGGGCCAACGGCAACGCCAACGCGCGTGCCGACCGGCGCACTGACGATTTGCATGGCGCAGGAACCTGCTTCGCTCTACCTTTATGGACCTGATAGTTACGCAGCCCGCGTGGTTCGCGAAGCGATCTATGACGGTCCAATCGATTCGCGAGCATACGGCCTTCAGGCGATTATTTTAGAAAAGATTCCGGCGCTGGCCGATGGTGATGCCAGGTTAGAAGCCGTTGACGTGCGCGAAGGGCAGCTTATAGTCGACAGCGCCGGCAATGTGGTGACTTTACGAGATGGTGTCGTCGTCAGGCCCGCCGGCTGCTATAACGATGAGTGTGCCATCTCCTACAGCGCCGATGCTGTGGCGGAGGGCGAACAGGAAGGCGAGGCTGGAGACGACGTGCAGCCCGCGGCTATCCAGATGGAGCAACTGGTGGCGGAGTTCACCATCCTTGACGGTGTGACCTGGTCGGATGGTCAGCCGCTGACGGCGGAAGATTCGGTGTTCAGCTTTGAGGTGGCGCAGATGGCCGAGATCCCACCGCGCCAACGCACTGGCGCTCAGGGAGTGATCCCCGCCCGGCGCATTGATCCCGTCGAGCGCACGGCGGCTTACGAGGCGTTAGACGAAAATAAGGTACGATGGACGGGTCTGCCGGGATTTATGGATGCCTATTTCCAGGGTAACTTCTTCACGCCACTTCCGAAGCATCAGCTCGAAGGATTCAATGCACGCGAGCTGCTTGCCGGCGCCGGCGCTCGCCTGCCCTTGGGTTGGGGACCGTACGTGCTGCAGGAGTGGACGCCGGGCGAGCAAATACGCGGCGTCCGTAACGAGAACTACTTCCGAGCCGCCGAAGATCTGCCTTACTTCGACGAAATCGTCTTCCGTTTTGACAGCGAGGTTGCTTTGCCGCAGGCGCTGCAGGACGGCGACTGCGACATTGTGACTAATGATGCCCTGGATATGCAGTGGCAAGCTTACGCCGACTGGGCGGCTCAGGGTATGGCCGCCTTCTACCATACGCCCGGCACGATTTGGGAACATGTGGTTTTTGGCATCAATCCCTCGGCGCAGGTGACCTGGCGCGGCGATCTATTTGAGGATGCCCGCGTGCGACAGGCAGCCGCCCATTGCATCGACCGCGCCGCGATCATGAACGAGTTGATGGGCGGCTACTCTACGGTGCCTAATACCCTGGTGGCCCCAGATCATCCTCTGCATCCACAAGACGGGCTGAACGAATATACCTATGACCCGCAGGTGGGCATGGCGCTCTTACAACAGGCCGGATGGCGGGATACAAACGGCGACGGGATACTGGAGTCGTATGGCGTTCCTGGGCTGGCCGACGGATCCACGATGGTCTTCAATTTTGTGACGACGGCGTCGGCGCTGCGAGAGCGCATTGGGCAAATTGTCGTCGAGAACCTGGCGCAGTGTGGCATGCGCGCGAACCTGACGCCGAACCCCGTGCCACCACAGATATTCTTCACGCCCGATGTAAACAGCCCCATCTTTGGCCGGACGTTTGATGTGACCGGCTTTGCCTGGTTCTCTGATATGCTGCCGCCTTGCCATCTCTATTTGACCTCTGAGACGCCTGCTGCTTCAACCGGCTGGTCGGGTTTCAATGTCGCAGGGTTTAGTAGTGAGGCTTACGACGCAGCTTGCCAGACGGCGCGCAGCGCGTTGCCGGGCATGGACATTTTTGCCGAGAACCATATTGCGGCCATGCGTATCTTTAACGAGCAACTGCCGGCAATCCCCCTGTTCATGCACCTAAAAAGCGTTCTGGCGCGACCGGATATTGTGGGACTAGAACCAAACGCCTCTCAAATTGCCGAAATCTGGAACGTGGAAAGCCTGCGCCGCGAGCCGTAAGGCCGGCCGCGGCACAGGCGTCTGGGTGGATAGCCTGGCTTGACGTATGTCTTAACTGACAATGCCGCCGGCTTGCTGCTCGTCGCTGGGCATAGACGGGCGGTTGTGCAACTGCACGGGATCGCCTCGCTTCCGTACGCGGATATTAATGACTTCAATCAGCACCGAGAAGGCCATGGCGAAGTAGGCGTAGTTCTTGAGGTGCAGCTCGTGAGCGGCCTCTGGATTCCAGCCCTCGATGACCAGCAGCGCGCCGATGAGAATCAGAAAAGCCAGCGCTAGAATTTTCATGGTGGGATGCCGCTCAACGAACTCGCTAATGCGGCCGGCAAAGAAAATCATGAAGGCGGCGGCGACGACGATGGCGATGATCATGACCGGGAGCTCGCCAGAGATGCCAATGGCCGTAATCACGGAGTCGAGCGAGAAGACGATATCGATGAGCAAAATCTGAGCGATGACAGCGCCCATTGTGCTTACGGCGCGCGGCAAATGACCCCCTTCGTCGGCTGCCTCCAGCTTCTCATGGATCTCACGCGTGCTCTTGGCGATGAGGAAAAGGCCGCCTATCAGGAGAATAAGATCGCGCCCGGAGATTGGGTTACCGAAGATATTTATAATGGGGTCTACAAGCCCCATAATGAGGGAGATACTGAAAAGCAGCAGCACTCTTGTGCCAACCGCCAGGCCAATTCCCAGATTGCGAGCCTTTGCCTGTTGTTCGCGCGGCAGCTTGGCGGCAAGGATGGCGATAAAGATAACGTTATCGATGCCTAGAACAACCTCCAGGGCGACCAACGTTAAAAGGGCGACAACACTTTCCATCTAATATGTTCTCCTACTTTCTGACTTGGATAAGACCGTTCGCGGCGAGCAGACACTGCGACTACTGCGCCACGGATAACACTACGCAAATTGTGGCAGATAGGTGGCAAAGGCTTGCAGATAATCGTCCAGGATGCGCCGCGCACGACCGATGTCGTTGACCATTGGGTCGAGCAGCAAGGCCTGCAGGGCGAGCTCACGGTCGCCGTTTACGCCGGCATCGACGACAAGCTCGACAAGCTCCGTTTCACGCCGGCACAGCTCGGCGATTGGCGCCGGTAGGGGCGCCATCGTGAGGCCATGTATGCCGTCGCCGCCGACCACGCCCGGAAGCTCGACAACGGCCTCAGAAGGCAGGTTGGGAATTGCGCCGCGGTTGGGAATATTAACGGCTTCGTCATAACAGTTGGCGTTGGTTATGATTGACTCAATTATCTCGGCTGCTCCTTCGCTATGAGCGTCGAGCATGCCACTCACTTCTAGCGCGCCATCGGCCATCTGCGCCATGCGGTGCTGGCCAAACCCCCGAAAAATCTCATTGGAATCCCAGTCATAAAGGCGAATGTGGTACTGTTCCCACGGCTTGCTTAAGGCGTCGTGGGCCCAGGGTAAATATTCTGCCAGGTGCGTGTCGCCGGGCACCGGGCAGTAGCCGAAGGCGTCGAAGATATCAAGTGATAGTGGTTCCAACGAGGCCGGGGCGGCGGCGCGCGCTTGCCGCAGCTCAGGGTATAGATCTTCTCCGGTCAGGCGGTCGCGAATGTCCATGATCCAGGTGAAGTGGTTCAATCCCGCAGCGCGAATCTGGAAATGGCGCTGCCCCTGCTGCCCAAGCTGGTTGATGAGGCCGACGTTCGATACGTTCGAATGAAGGGCGATGTCATCGGGCGCCTCGATGCCGTATCGCTGACGCAACAGAACGGCAGCGAGGGCGTAACCTACCTTAATCTGGTGACATTTGCCGACGACGGCGATGTTGGTGTATTTGGTGATGGCCCGGCTGAGGCGCGGGAGGGGATTGCTGAAGTTAATCAGCAGCGCCCCTGGACACAGCTCTTCCATATCGCGGGCGATTGCCAGGATGGGCGGCAGTTGACGAAAGGTGTGCATCATTCCGCCGGGGCCGCCGTTTTCGCCGTAAGGCTGTCGCAGGCCGTGGCGCAGGGGAATCTCCCAGTCCAGCCGCCACAGCTTCTCGCGCGGCGGCACCTCAACGGACAGCACCACGAAGCGCGCGCCGGACAAATGCTCTCGGCGGTCGACGCCGGAGGTAATGTGCATGCCCGCTTGCCAGGACTCATTCAGTCGCTGTGCCACGCGCGTGGCGCTGCGCAGGGCATCGGCGTTCAGATCGACGAGCGCCAGCTCGCCGCCGTGCAGGGCTTTATTGCGTAGGATAGTGGCGATGGTGTTTGGTCCGAAAATCGCGCTGCCGGCGCCAATTATCACAATTTTATTGCCAGCCATTAAGTATCCTCCGGCGCGGCGCGACGCGCGGCGATGATCTCGGCCATCACGGCCACGGCGATCTCTTCCGGCGTTCTGGCGTTAATATCCAGGCCGATTGGGCTGGCGATGCGCTCAATCAATTCCTGGTCCATGCCCGACTCCAGCAGCCGTTTGCGGCGCTTGGCATGGGTTCGTGTGCTGCCCAGCGCGCCAATGTAGAAGGCCGGGCTGGGCAGCACGCTCTTCAACGCCGGGTCATCGATCTTCGGATCGTGGCTAAGCATGGCCACGGCAGTGGAGCCGGTGACCTTTAACTCCTTGAATGCTTCGCCCGGCCAGGCTTGGACCAAACGGTCGACATGCGGGAAGCGCTCGGCGCTGCCAAACGCGCGCCGTGGATCAACCACAATCGTGCGATATCCGACGACGCTCGCAATTGTCGCCAGGGCAATGGCAATATGCGCGCCGCCGACCATGATCAGCGTTGGCTGCGGCATTACTGTGTCGATAAATAGCTCCAGTTGCAGCGCTTCTGCTTTGACCGCCGCGCGCGCGGGATGCCCCGTTGCTATGGCCTCTACACCGCGCGCGATGATGGCCTCATCCAGTAGCGGGTCAATCGAGCCATAATATTCATCGCGCCTGCGCAACAGGATCTTGCGCCCTAAATGACTATCAGGGCCCTGGATCACGCTGATGACTGCGCCGCTCTGGTCTTGCTCTTCCCATGCGCTCACGGTTTCAAACGTTTGCCTGTCGAGGCTAGCGACAAAGACGTCGATATGCCCACCACAGGCCAGGCCCACCTCCCAGGCTGTCTCGTCGGCGACGCCGAAGCTCAGCAATTGCGCCCGGCCACTTTCCAGGGTCTCCACGCCGGCACTATAGACGGCTCCTTCGACGCAACCGCCACTGACGGAGCCGGCAATTTTCCCAGACGGTGTGAGCGCCATTTTGGAGCCAACTCCCCTTGGCGCCGAGCCCCAAGTCGTCACGACGGTGGCCAGCGCTACGGCTTCGCCGTCTTTCTGCCAGCGCCCTACATCGGCAGCGACTTCACGCATCTCCTTACCTCTCTGGCAATATTCCCTCGAACAGTTCCGAGCGTGACTATAGCGAAAGTATGCCTAAATATCCAGTCTCCGGCGTACCTGGGACGACCCTTAACGCGCTGTGCGTGACCGGATTCCCCGTCTCTCAAGCCTGATATCGTCGATCTGCCCTAAGTGGCTGGCAAGTTCTTCCAGGCTCGTAAGGTTGTGTACCGGCAGAAAGTCGTCGACGTAGGGCAAGGCGGCCTGCATGCCGCGCGTCAGAGGTTCATAGCGCGGTGAGCCGAGTAGTGGATTCAGCCAGATCAGGCGATGGCAGCTACGCTGTAGGCGAGCCATCTCTTCGCCCAGAAGCTCGGGGTCGCCGCGATCCCAGCCATCGCTTATGAGCACGACGATCGCGCCGCTGCCCAGGACCCGGCGCGCCCACCTGAAATTAAACTGCTTTAAGGCGTCGCCAATCCTCGTTCCGCCAGACCAATCGGGGACGCTGCGCGCGACCTGTTCCAGGGCCTGCTCGATCTCATGCTCATGAAGCTCACGCGTAATGCGTGAGAGGCGCGTGCTGAAGACAAAGGCTTCCACCTGGTGCGACAGGCCTTCGGTTAGGCTATAGAGGAAGTATAAGAGCAGCCTGGTGTAGTTTTTCATCGAGCCGCTGACGTCGGCAATCAACACTAGGGGCCGCGGTCGCGTCTTCTGCCTCTGGGTGGGCAGCTCGATGAGCTCGCCACCATAGCGCAAGTTGCGGCGTATCAGGCGCCGCAGATCGATGCGCGCGCTGGGACCCGGCTGCAAGCGGCGCGTCTGCTTGCGGCCAAGATGCCAGGCCATCTCCATCACGAAGCGGTGGATGCTCTCCAGCTCCTCCTCGCTCATTTGCCCGAAATCCTTCTCGCGCAACTGCTCTTTGCTGCTGTAAGTCTGGACCACCTCGACTAGCTCCTGGAGCTCGTCCTCACTCTGTTGCGGCCCATCGGGCTCGCTATCCGGCTGGTCAAGAAACTGCACCTCGTCTGGCTGCAGCGCACGATCTTCATCCGGCGAACGGAACAAGGTTACCTCCAGGGGCATGCCTTGATGTTTGCGCCAGAAGAGGTCGAAGGCGTGCTCGAACAGGGCCAGGTGGTCGTGGCGGTGGACCAGAAACGTGCGCAGCGTGAAAAAGAAGTCGTCGCGATCAGCTACATCGACTATGGAGAGCGCTCCCACCAGCTCGATCATGCGGCTGGGCGTCACATCGATGCCCAGGCGCCTTAATAGCCGGCCGAACAGGACAAGGTTATTGAGAAGATGACCTTGTGGCTCCGGACCATTGTCGCCGTTGTGTTGTGGGGCCATCTCGACTCAGGCTGCGACGCGCGCCCGTTCTAAGATCTTGCGGGCGGTCTCGCCGCTGACCTTCAGCACATCATCCTGATATTTGAGCACAGCACCCAGGGTATCTTCGACAATGCCGATTTCGAGCTGTTTCTGGTCCAGGGCCACCAGGGCGGTAATCCAGTCCAGGGTTTCGGCCACGCCAGGGATCTTATATAGGTCCTGGCGGCGCAGCTCTTGAATGAAGGCAGTAACTTGCCGCGCCAGGAGCTGGGGCGCTTCTGGCACGCGGGCATGCACAATGTCCAGCTCTTTCTCGAAGCTGGGATAGTCGATCCAGAAATAGAGGCAGCGGCGCTTTAGCGCGTCGTGAACTTCACGCGTGCGGTTAGACGTGAGGATGACATAGGGGCGCTCTACGGCGCGGATCGTGCCCAATTCGGGAATTGTGATCTGAAAGTCGGAAAGCACCTCTAGCAGGTAGGCTTCGAATTCCTCATCGCTGCGATCCACCTCGTCAATCAGGAGCACGGGCGGTTTCTGCCTGGTGGTCTCGATGGCCTTTAGCAGCGGCCGCTTCAAGAGGAAAGTTTCGTCGAACAACTCTTCTTCGGTGGGCTTCTCGCCGCGCGCTTCTAGCAGGCGCAAGTGCAGAATCTGGCGAGTGTAGTTCCATTCGTAAACCGCGTGGCTGATATCCAATCCTTCATAACATTGCAGCCGGATCAGCTCGGTGTCGAAGAGCGTGGCCAGCACTTTGGCTACTTCAGTCTTGCCGACACCGGCCTCGCCCTCCAAGAAGAGCGGCCGTCTGAGGCGCGTCGCCAGGTAGATTGAGGTCGCCAGACCTCGCTCCGCAACGTAATCTAGCGCTTGTAACGTCTGCTGCAGATCGTCGATAGATTGAAAGGCGGTAGCAGGCTTCGGCTCGATGGACAAAATGACTAATCCTTTTAGGTCAGAAAACTCCGTGGCGATGGACGCTCTGGCACATCGTCGAGCAGGCCGCCATGCGCCAGCAGCGTAATATCTTCACGCGTGAGATTATCCCCTACCAACAGGCGCGGCAACAATAGGTCCACAATGTTGTCCTTCGGGCTGCGCGCGCAACCGGGCGCGCCCAGTATGGGCACACGCTCTAGTTCCGCCAACATCAGCAAGTTGCCAGGATCCACAGGCGCGCCGTAGCCAATTATGTGCCCGCCGGCCCGTTCAATGGCGCGCGGCGCAATGTCATAGCGATCCATGATCGCCGTTTCGCCAGCCACGACCACCAGATCCGCCCCTTCGGCAACCCGCCGGGTGATCATCTGTGCTAGGTTTGCTTCGTCGTGCTCCTGGTCCAAAGCGATGAAGTCGACGGAGCTGAGCGCGCTGCCCAACCGCGCCAGGCGCTGCTCCAGGGCCGATTGGAAGCTGCTTACAACGCGTTCTTTGGCCCAGGGTGAACCGGAGAGGATCAGGCTGACCTTGCGCTCTTGCAGCGGATCCATGCGCAGCAACGGGCCGTCTGCTTTGATAATGTCGACGGCTCGCTGCAACGTAGCCTGGGGAAGGGCATAAGGAAGAATCTTTAGTGTCGCGGCCATTTTACCGGGAATAGCGGCGCTATTGTGTCGCAACGTGGCCAGCGTCACGCCGTCGCAGCGATTAATCTCCATAAGGCGCAGCACATCAACGCGAATGAGGCCATGAGCCAGGGTATAGAGATTCACGCGGCCGGTCGAAGGCCCCGACAAACGGAAGCGCGGATCACCCAGCCCCGCGGCAATGCGCGCCGCAGCCTCGTTTTCTTCCACGTCGCCGGGCTCGGACTCGGCCACGTACACCGTTTCGCGCCCCATTTCTCTGAGGCGTGCGATGTCGCCGGGCTCCAGCGCCTTGCCCTTGCGGAATAGACGCCGCCCGTCGGCTCCCGTGACGTTGTGGCCCAGGATCTTACCGGCGGCCTGCTCTAAGGGAACTGGACCGAATTTCATGGCGTAAGGGCCAGACCGGTAGGGATCACTCTCTACCGGCCTGGAGTAGATACATGGTTAGCTCAGGCGCTAGGCGGCGCGCTGCCAGGCCTTATCTAGGGCGCGGTAGACGTAGGTAGGTGCGACCTCGCGGCGGTATTCTGCGCTGGCGTGGATGTCTCCGATCAGGTCATCACCTAGGTCGTTGTGGACCTGCGCCGCTGCTTCGCGCAGCAGCTCTTTGCTGAGACGCTGATTGGCGAGCCGTTGCTCTACCGATCGCGCACGCATGGCCTTTGGCGTGAGGCCGCCAATGGCCACCCGCGCCTCGCGGCAGGTGTCGCCCTCGACCGTGAGCACGGCGCCGGCCCCCAGCATAGCGTAGCGTGAAGCGGGATTGAACATCTTGGCATAGGCCGAGCCGGCGCCAGGCTGTTCTCGCTTGATCACGACAGCGGTCACCATCTCGCCTGGCTGTAAATCTGTCCTGAACAATCCGGTGCAGAAATCCTCGGCGTCGACACGCCGGTTGCCTTGCGGCCCGGCTAGCTCGAAGCTTGCACGCAGCGCAACGAACACGGTTGGTAGGTCGGATGCGGGATCGGCGTGGGCTACATTTCCGCCCACCGTGCCACGGTTGCGCACCTGCGGATCGCCTATCCAGCTCGCCGCTTCGGTCAGAATCCGAGGCAGGTTTGAATCCCTTTCGATCATGGCATGGACGGTGAGGGCGCCAATGCGGATTGATTCGCCGTTATGAGTGATGCCCTTGAGTTCAGCGATGGGACCGATGTCGATGAGTACACCTGGATCGGCCAGGCGAAGTTTCATGACCGGCAGTAAGCTGTGACCCCCGGCGATGAGCTTCGCGTGCTCGTGTTCACCGAGCAGCGAAATGGCCTGATCAACGGAAGATGCGCGGAAGTATTCGAATTTTGGTGGGTACATCAGGCAACTCCTCCATTGTTACCGTGACCATTGCCATGAATCGCGGCGTAGATTTTTTCCGGCGTCAGCGGCATATCGAGGTGTTCGATGCCGTATGGCGCCAGGGCATCAAGTACGGCATTGGCAATCGTCACCGTCGAGGCAATGGTGCCCATCTCGCCCGCACCCTTGACGCCTAAAGGATTGTGCGGCGATGGCGTCTCGATACGACCCGTTTCGATGGGTGGAAAATCGTGCGCGCGCGGCAAGGCATAATCCAGCATGGATCCTGTGAGCAACTGGCCGTGTTCGTCGTAGATCCCGTGCTCCAGGAGAGCCTGGCCCACGCCTTGCACCACGCCGCCCAGAATCTGCCCGTCGACAATCATCGGATTGATCACTTTACCGACGTCATCGACGGATACATAGCGCTGGAGCTGCACATGGCCGGTATCCGGGTCGATTTCCACGACGGCAAAATGGGCGCTGTTGGGGAAGGTGAAATTGGATGGGTCGTAAAAGGCCTGTTCCTCCAAACCAGGTTCCATGTCATCCGGCAGATTGTGCGCCGTGTAGGCCGCGAAGGCGATTTCGCCAAACTCTTTGAACTGATCGGGCGCGCCGTGAACGTGCAGCCGACCGCTGTCCTGGTCGAAGACCACATCTTCGACGGCCGCTTCAAGCTGGTGAGCGGCGATCTTACGCGCCTTTTCACGGATCTTCTGCGCACTACGGACCAGGGCGCTGCCGCCGACAGAGGCGCTGCGGCTGCCATAGGTGCCCATGCCAAAGGGCACACGGCTGGTATCGCCGTGCACAATTTCGACATCGCTCACGTCGATGCCCAGCTCGTCGGCTACGACCTGGGCGAACGTCGTTTCGTGGCCCTGACCGTGGCTGTGCGAGCCGGTGAAGACGCTCACTTTGCCGGTGGGATGCACGCGAATGAGGCCACTTTCCCAGAAGCCCACGGCCGAACCGAGCGAGCCTGCGACCTTGGAAGGCGCGGGCCCGCTGGCTTCAATGCAGCCGGCGACGCCAATGCCCACAATCTTGCCCTCGGCGCGCGCTTCCTGCTGCTGCCGGCGCATCGCTTGATAGTCGAAGAGCTCGATCGCCTTATCGAACAGCGCGTCATAATTGCCGCTATCGTATAGATAGGCCACGGGTGTCTGATAGGGGAAATCGTCGGTGGGGATGAAGTTCTTGCGACGAATCTCGACGGGATCCATGTTCAGCCGGCTGGCGGCCAATGCGACTGCGCGCTCAACCACATAGCTGGCTTCGGGCCTGCCAGCGCCGCGATAGGCGTCGACGGGCACTGTGTTGGTGAGCGTTCCCCACATTTCTCCCCAGATGCCCTTCATTTTGTAGAGGCCAGAGAGCAGCGCGATGTAGAACACGGTAGGGATCAAGGGCGCAAAGGTGGAAAGATAGGCGCCCTGGTTGGCCCAGGTCTGGACGTCCAGCCCGGTGAATGTGCCGTCGCTCTTCAGGGCCATTCTCACTTGGGTCACGTGATCGCGGCCCTGCGAGTCGGTCATCATCGACTCGCTGCGCGATGCCACCCACTTCGTGGGCCGATTCAGCTCGCGCGCCACCCATGGCGTGATCACTTCTTCCGGATAATGGAAGATTTTGCTGCCAAAGCCGCCGCCAACATCGGGCGAGATCACACGCAGGCGGTTTTCGGGAATGCCCAGGGTGAAAGCGCTCAGCAAGAGGCGGATGGGGTGGGGATTCTGGCTTGTGGTCCACACCGTCATTTCTTCCGTTACCGAGCTCCACTGCGCCGCACAGGCGCGCGGCTCAATGGCGTTGGGGATCAGCCGCTGGTTCAACAGCTCCAGCTCGAGAACATGGTCGGCCTCGGCGAATGCTTGTTCCATTGCCTCTTTGTCGCCGAGAGACCAGGTGTAGCTGATGTTATTGGGAACGTTGTCGTGCAGCAGGGGCGCGCCGGCTTCTGTGGCGCGGCGCGCGTCGACAACGGCATCTAGCGGCTCGTAGTCGACCTGAATAAGGTCGAGCGCATCTTCGGCAATGTAGGGCGTTTCGGCGGCGATGACGGCCACGGCGTCGCCCACATGCCGAACTTTGTCTACTTCAATGGGCCAGCGATCGGGTACGATGCAGCCAGGCACCACCCAGCCGCACGGCATCTTTCCGACGCCGCCGTCGATGAGATCTTGCCCGGTAAAAACACCCAGCACGCCAGGCAGCGTCGCAGCGCGACTCGTGTCGATGCCGCGAATGCGCGCGTGACCGTAGGGGCTGCGCTTGATGGCCAGATAGGCCATACCCGGAAGCTGTACATTGGCTACGTATCGCCCCCGGCCCTGGAGAAAACGTGGATCTTCGACCCGTTTAATACTTTTACCCACATAGCGGGCCATCAGTCACCTCCCTGGGCCATCGTATCCGCTGCCAGTTGCACCGCCTTGACGATGTTCTGGTAGCCCGTGCAGCGGCAAATGTTGCCTTCCAACCCGTGACGAATACCGTGTTCGTCGATTTCGGTGTTGTTCTCGACCAGTTTGACGGCAGCCATAATCATGCCCGGCGTGCAGTAGCCGCATTGTAGGCCGTGCGCATCCCAAAAGGCTTTCTGCATCGGGTGCAGCTCGCCGTTATCTGCCAGCCCCTCAATGGTTGTCACGCTGCTGCCGTC
Source organism: uncultured Ardenticatenaceae bacterium (assembly GCA_964384155.1). GTDB lineage: Bacteria > Chloroflexota > Anaerolineae > Promineifilales > Promineifilaceae > JAAYYY01. Next base: position 71,843 of record CAYLJW010000005.1, on the reverse strand, counting down.
GGCCTGCACGGCAAGCACGGTGCACGACTTGACAGCCTCGCCGTTCAGATGAACGGTGCAAGCGCCGCACTGGCTCGTATCGCAGCCGATGTTGGTTCCCGTCAGGCCCAGGCCATCTCGCAAAAAGTCTACGAGCAGTATCCGCGGTTCCACGTCACGCGTATAGCTCTTGTTGTTAACGTTTACCGTTATCTCCATACCATAGCCTCCTTTGCGCATCCTCCTTCCTCATTACCGGACGTTAGAGCGTAAGAGCAGTTCGTTACCGTGGCGCCTCCTTTTTCTCTTACTGCTTTTTCAAATTCTCGGCGATCTTGCGCGCCAAGAGGTCGCTCCACCAGTTGACGAACAGCGACAGGGCGAGCAACAAGGTCGCTGCGCCCACGACGCCGGCGATGATCTGTGGCTGCTTCTCCGTGGGCAAGAATTCGTTGGCCATCTCGCGGGCGACGCCCAGGGCAAACTCGGTTTGTGACGGAGCGGGGGGCGGCGCGGGCGCCTCGCTGACCACGGCGGAAGCGCCGTTCTCCTGGCGGAGCTCACCCTGTTGCCGCGCTTCTACCTGGCGTGCAAGGTTGTCCAGGCTCTGCTTGACAATGGCGCGGGCCGAGCTTTCCATGAGTCGCTGCCCTACCTGGGCGATACGGCCGCCAACCTGCGCCTCGCCCTCATAATGCATCACGGTGCCATCGGCCGACGGCTCCAGACGAATGTTGCCGCTGCCTTTCATGAATCCGGAGGGTCCCTGACCGTCCACGTCCATACGATACGATTCGGGCTCCTGAAGATCGCTCAGCACGACGTTGCCCCTGAAGATGCCCTGGACGGGGCCAACCTGAACGCGCATACGACCTTCGAATGCGTTGTCGCCGACGCGATCCAGCTTTTCGCAGCCAGGCATGGTTCTGGCCAGCACTTCCTGGTCGAAAAACATCGACCAGACCAGTTCTCGGGGCGCACCGAAGGTATAGCTGCCTTCTAATTTCACTTTTTGCTCCTTATTAGCCTGATATGGTAATGCAGAAACGCCAGGACGTTACGACAATTCTCTTGGACGAACCTGGCTTGTCTGCGACTGAATTAAGCTTGGTATGACACATGTCATACAATTGGGCTCGATGCGGATCACTTTTGCATCGTTAATAATCTATCGAATATAATAATGTGTGTCAAGCTGATTCAGTCCAGTGCAGGTGCAGCCACGAATTGTCTGTTCAATCGTCAAATGTTGAAGCGTTGAGCGTGCGCTGCCGCTTTCGCTTTCTTGCAGTGGGAGCCGCGTATTCAGGCGCTCTTGATGGAATCGAAGGAGATGAGAGATGGCTCCAGAAGCAATCGCCGGGGAGAAGCGTGATTTACAGGGAGAAGTGTACTATCCGGCGCCCGAGGTCGTCGAAGCTGCGCATATCCCGGACTATGAGAGAGTTGCCCGCCAGGCCGCGACGGATCTGTCGGAGTTCTGGGGCAAGATTGCCGCCGAGAATTTCGAATGGTATGAGCCGTGGGAGAAGGTGTTAGACGACGAAGATGCCCCGTTCTACAAATGGTTTGTGGGCGCCCGCGTGAACATCGTACACAACGCCCTCGATCGCCACATGCGCACAGCAACGCGCAACAGGGCGGCGCTCATCTTCGAGGGCGAACCAGGGGATTCACGCGTCTACACCTACCAGATGCTCAATCACGAGGTGTGCAAATTTGCCAACGTGCTGCGCTCGATGGGCGTCGGCAAGGGCGACCGCGTCACGATCTATATGGGCCGAATCCCGGAGCTGCTGATCGCCATGCTGGCCTGCGCCAAAGTCGGCGCCATACATTCTGTCGTATATGGCGGCTTTTCGACCGAAGCGCTGCTCAGCCGCATCGAAGATAGCGAATCGAAGATGTTGATCACCTGCGACGGCGCCTGGCTGCGGGGCAAGATTGTGGAGCTGAAGGAGATCGCCAACGAGGCCTTGGAACGAGCCGGTACGATCCAATCGTGCATCACGGTGAAGCGCACGGGCCAGGACGTGCCCATGATTCCCGGCCGCGATTACTGGTACCACGACCTGATGGCGCAGCCAATCGCCTCGGAAAAGGCGCATACTGAAGAGATGGACGCCGAAGACCCGCTGTACATTCTGTATACGTCGGGCACCACGGGCAAACCGAAGGCCATTCTGCACACGCATGGTGGCTATATGGTGTGGACGGCGATTACCCTGAAGTGGGTCTTCGATATTAAGCCGGAGGACGTCTGGTGGTGCGCCGCCGACCCTGGCTGGGTAACTGGCCATAGCTACATTGTGTATGCGCCGCTGGTGCTTGGAGCAACCAGTTTCATGTATGAGGGCGCCCCCACTTTCCCCTATCCTGACCGCTGGTGGGAGCTCGTAAACCGCTATAATATTACCATTTTGTACACCGCGCCCACAGCTATCCGCGGCCTGATGCGCTTTGGCGAGAGCTGGCCCAATCGTCACGACCTGACCAGCCTCCGTTTGCTGGGTTCAGTGGGTGAGCCAATCAACCCCGAAGCGTGGCGCTGGTACTATCGCGTCATTGGTCGCGAAAACTGCCCGGTCATGGACACCTGGTGGCAAACCGAGACCGGGGGTTTTATGATCAGCCCTATGCCCAGCATGCCGCTGAAGCCAGGCTCGGCCACGTTGCCCTTGCCTGGCATAGAAGCGGACGTGGTGGATGAGGAAGGAAACCGGGTGGCGGACGACGAAGAGGGCTACCTAGTGATTAAGACGCCCTGGCCCGGTATGCTGCGCACCGTATATGGTGACCCAGACCGCTACGTAGACCAATATTGGAGCCGTTACTCAGAGCAGGGCTGGTATCTGCCGGGCGACAGTGCTCGGCGGGACGAAGACGGTTATATCTGGGTGATCGGGCGCATCGACGATGTGATTAAAGTATCCGGCTACCGCTTAGGAACGGCCGAGGTGGAAAGCGCGCTGGTCAGCCATCGGGCAGTGGCCGAGGCGGCCGTGATTGGTGTGCCCGACCAACTAAAAGGTAATGTCATCAAAGCCTACTGTATCCTGAGGCAAGGCTGGGAGCCCAGTGAGAGACTGGTGATGGAGCTTCGAGAGCATGTGGGTCACGAGATTGGGCCAATTGCCAAACCAGCAACCATCGATCTGGTAGATACATTGCCCAAGACGCGCTCCGGTAAGATCATGCGCCGCGTGCTGCGCGCACGTGCTATGGGCCAGGATGTAGGCGACCTTTCGACGCTGGAACAGTAGCGCCGGGAAGAAGTAGAGCCAACGAAGGTTCAGGACGCGGGCACGCTGCTCGCGTCCTTTTTTCGTATATTGGAGGAGATGGGGTGGACCGTAGGCATGAGTGAGGGAAAGGAAGGAACAGCGCCTGCTTTGACGGTGCTTGTGCATTTTGGTACAATCCGCCGTCTTGCCCCCCTTTGGAGTGGCGACAAGCAAAGCTGAGCGGCAATCCCCGCTCCATCACCCTGTGTGAATGGTTCTCTGCATGTCAGAATATCTCGAATTTTTAGGAGGTTAGTGCTAAGTCGTATGGAAATAATCACTACTTTTGCGCAGGAGCCCCTGCCTGTACGGACGGCGATTCCTGCCTTATGGTGGCTTGGATTGGTGGGAGCCTTCGTGGCGCTGATTTTCGCATATATCTTTTACCGACAGGTCATGAGGCGCAGCGAAGGCACAGAGCAGATGATCGAGATCGCAGAGGCGGTGCGCGACGGCGCATCGGCGTACCTGGGCCGGCAGTATCGCGTGGTGGTCCTGGTGTTTGCCATCCTATTCGTCCTGTTTCTGGTGATGTCCTTCTTTAACCTGCAAAACCCAGTAGTGCCCTTCGCCTTCATCACCGGCGGTTTCTTCTCCGGTTTGTGCGGCTTCTTTGGTATGAAGATGGCCACCAACGCCGCGGCACGCGCGGCCAACGCGGCCAGGGAGAGCCTGAACGGCGGTTTGCAGGTGGCGCTGCGCGCTGGCGCAGTCATGGGTTTTGTGGTGGTCGGATTCGCGCTGTTGGATATCACCGTCTGGTTCCTGGCACTATACTCCGTATTCCCCATCGTCTTTCCAGAAAGTTTCATCAGCGTAGCGCAGAACCCCTTGCCGCAAATTACGGCGACGATGCTCAGCTTCGGCATGGGCGCATCGACGCAAGCGCTTTTCGCGCGTGTGGGCGGCGGCATTTACACGAAGGCCGCCGATGTGGGCGCAGACCTGGTCGGCAAGGTGGAGGCGGGTATCCCCGAAGATGATCCGCGCAACCCGGCCACGATCGCCGATAACGTGGGCGACAATGTGGGTGATGTGGCCGGTATGGGCGCCGACCTGTACGAATCTTATGCCGGCTCGGTTCTCGCGACCTCTGCCCTGGGCGTCGCCGCAGTGGCTACGGCCGGCGCCGCTTTCCTTGGCGACGCCAGCGCGATGGAAATGCAGCTTCGCTTCATCACCGCGCCGATCGTTTTGTGCGCGCTTGGCATTTTCCTTTCTTTGGTAGCCATCCATATGGTTCGCGCCGATGCACAGGCCACGCAGGGCCAGCTCATTAATGCCTTAAGCCGCGGCCTGTATGTCAGCTCGATTGGTATTGCCGTCTTATCGGGCCCGGCGTTTTACTTCCTGGGCCTTCCTAATTGGGTTGGCGTCTGGATAGCCGTCCTTGTAGGACTCGTGGTTGGAATCGTGGTGGGCAAGGCCACCGAATATTACACATCACACGCCTTTAAGCCGACCCGAAATATTGCCGACCAGGCGCAAACCAGCACGGCGACAGCGCTGATTGAAGGCCTGGCCGTGGGCATGGAATCGGGCGCGCTGCCCGTATTGGCCGTGGTTATCGGTATCGCCGTGAGCTTCTACGCCGGTAATGGCGCCCAGAATGTGTTAATGGGATTGTACTGCGTGGGTATCGCCGCCGTGGGTATGCTTTCGACCCTCGGCTTTACGCTGGCGACCGACGCATACGGCCCGATCGCCGACAACGCGGGCGGAAACGCCGAAATGGCCGGCCTGCCCCCGGAGGTGCGCCAGCGTACCGACCAGTTGGACGCGGTTGGCAACACCACGGCGGCCATTGGCAAGGGTTTTGCCATTGGCTCGGCGGCGCTCACGGCCCTGGCGCTTCTGGCGGCGTTCTTGGAAGAGATGCGCCTGGTGCTGCATGAATTACAGGGGATTGACGTACTGCCGGGCATGGTCACGCCGGTAACCGAAATGACCATGCAGGATTTTATGAACTTCTACAGCGTCACCCTGCTGAATCCGGCCGTGCTGATTGGGCTCTTTATTGGCGTTTCAACCACCTTCTACTTCTCGTCGATGACCATGCGCGCCGTCGGTCGTGCGGCGGGCGGCATGGTCGAAGAAGTGCGGCGCCAATTCCGGGAGTTTCCCGGCATTCTCGATGGCACTCAAAAGCCAGACTACGCCCGTTGCGTGGACATCAGCACGGCGGCCGCGCAGCGTGAGATGATTGCCCCGTCTCTGGTGGCGATCGTCATTCCCGTCGTCGTCGGGGTCCTTTTCGGCGTCGCCGGGGTGCTGGGCCTTCTTGCCGGGGGCTTGGCTGCGGGGTTTGCCCTGGCGATCATGATGGCCAATGCTGGCGGCGCCTGGGACAATGCCAAGAAGTTTATTGAGGAAGGCCACTTTGGCGGCAAAGGCTCCGAAGCGCATAAGGCCGCTGTGGTTGGTGATACCGTGGGCGATCCCTTTAAGGATACGGCAGGGCCATCGTTGAATATTCTCATTAAGCTTATGTCCATGGTTGCCGTAGTGTTTGCGGGGCTCACGGCAGCAGTCGGTTCCGGACAAGGGCTCATCAGCCTCCTGGTGGGCGGCTAATGCATTAAATGAGCACAGCTCTGGCATACGTTCCTGCGCTGGCGCACACGCAGCAGTTTCACCCAGAGAACCATATTCGGGTAGAAGGCGTGCTGCAATTCCTCGAGGCGCAGGGCGTATTGCCAGAGCTGTTTATGATAGACGCCAAAGCGGCAGATGGGCCGCTGTTGGCGCGCGTTCACACGCCCGGCATGCTTGAGGAAATGCGGCAGGCATGCGCGCGAGGCGTCAGTACGCTGGACGCCGACACTTATATTACCCCCAAAAGCTACGAATTAGCCCGCCTTGCGGCGGGCGCATGCAGCGAATTGGTCGATGCTATCGTGACCGGGCGGGCGACCAACGGGCTGGCCATTGTTCGCCCGCCCGGACATCATGCCGAGCGCGACCAGGTGGGCGGCTTCTGTCTGATCAACAACATCGCCGTCGCAGCACGCCGCGCACAGGCGGCGCACGGCCTACGCCGTATCCTGATCGTCGATTTTGACGTGCATCATGGCAATGGTACCCAGGATGTCTTCTACGAGGAAGAGGATGTCCTGTTTGTATCGCTGCATCTCTTCCACCCCTTTTTCTATCCCGGTAGCGGCGCGGCCAATGAAATAGGCGTGGGCAAGGGTAAGGGAGCAACGGTAAACGTGCCGTTTCCAGCTGGCGTGGGTGACAGGGGCTATGCCCAGGCGCTCGACTCGCTGCTCTTGCCGCGAGCGCGCCACTTTGCGCCAGAGTTAATCCTCGTATCCGCCGGTTTCGACGCCCACTGGCTGGATCCGCTGGCGCGTGGCCTGCTATCGCTTCGCGGCTACGCGCAGATGTGCCGGAGCCTGGTGAGATTGGCGGATGAGGTGTGCGCCGAACAAGTGCTGTTCGTCTTGGAAGGCGGCTATCATACAGAAGCGTTGTGGTATGGCCTGCTCAACACGGTCTTCGCTCTGCTGCGCCGTGATACGCTCCGCGACCCTCTGGGCGCCGCAACGGAGCAGGAGCAAGATGTGACGGATCTGCTGCACGCGTTGCAGCGCCTGCACTTGCCTAAATAGCTGTTAACTAGCATAATACTTTTCATAAAGCTATGTCGGGTTAGCACAGACGCGGCGGATGCTTCCCAGTCAGTCGTCCGCTGCAAAGAGCCAAGATGAGCCCATGCCTGAAGTTGCTGTAGACGCGTACCTGGCGGAAATTAACCGTCTTATCGAAGAGGGCCACTTTCAGGAGGCGATTGGCCACTGCCGGCATCTGCTCAAACAGTTTCCGCGGCACGTAGATACCTATCGGCTTCTCGGCAAGGCCCTCCTGGAGAGCGCCGACTTGAACGGCGCCAGAGATGTCTTTTTAAGGGTCTTGAGCGCGGATCCGGAAGACTTAGTGGCTAATGCGGGCATCGCCATCATACACAAAGAACAAAACAACCTCCGTGAAGCCGCCTGGCACATGGAACGCGCGCTTGACTCGGAGCCTTATAACGTCGCCATACGAGAGAGTTTGCAGGATATTGTCGGGCGTCGCGATGGCCTGCCGCCTGAAGAGCTTGCGCTAACGGGATCGGCTCTGGCGCGTTTGTATATTCGCGGCGAGTTGTATGGTCACGCAATTAGTGATCTCAGAGAAGCCCTTACCGCAGAGCCGGAGCGCGTGGACTTGCAGTTGCTCCTGGCAGAGGCGTTGTGGCGCGATGGACAGCGCATCGATGCCGCCGAGTGCAGCCAGCGAGTTTTGGAAAAGCTGCCTAACAGCATTAAGGCCAACGCCATAATGGCCGAAGTGTGCCTGGCCACTGAGCGCGCCGGCGATGCTGAGCATTACCTGCGACATGTCTTTGAGTTAACATTGCCCACCGCGGCTAGCCTGACGCAAGACTCGGCGGTGGCCGTTGCTTTTAGCGCTGAAGGCAGCCCACCGCTGCCGGAGAAAATTATGGCGCAGCGTTTGGACCTCTCTGCCGGGCACGAAGAGGCTATCGAGACGGCGGATTGGATCAATGACCTCGATTTTGGCGATGAGCTGATCATTGACGATATTGAGCCGTCGTGGCTGGGCGCGCTGCAGGATGCTGTGGGGTCGGCAGAATTGCCGGAGGACGAAGCCGGCGTGGAGCAAGATCAAGGGCCGCACCCTGCTGTTCCAACGGATCAGGCGGGCGACGATAGAACGAGCTGGTTCAGCCGACCAACCGATCAGCTTCCGGGACTTGGCGAAATGCACCAGGAGACCGATTGGGAGGCGTGGATTAGTGAATCAGAGAAGGAAGAGCCGCAAGTACCAGGGCTCGATACAGATTACCGGGAAGATGAGGAGGACGTGATGGGTGCAATGGATGAGCGTGACTGGGGCGAAGAAGAGTTTCCGGAGGCTGAAGACCCGCAACGATCCTCTGGTGAAGAGTCTGTGCCCAGTGAGCCGAGCCCAGATTGGCTAGACGAGCTGCAAGACGCCGCAGAAGCGGAGCGGTTGGGTGATGTGCCCAATCTGGGCGACGAGGATCTTCCCGACTGGTTGCGCGAAGGCATGGGCATTGAGCCATTGATGAGCGAGGAGTTGGAATGGCTGGCCGAGCCTGATGACGCGCCCGAAAGGGACGGGGCGCCTGCAACGGAGGCAGGCGATGACCTGCCCGATTGGCTGCGCGAGGAATTGTCTGATGATGCGGCGCAGGAGCCGGCGCGTGATGCTGACGACCTGAGCTGGCTTGACCAGATTGCGGCCGGTGAAGGCATAGCCCTTGACGAGCCGCTCACGCTGAGCTGGGAAGAGCCCGACAGTTCCGAACAAGGGTCATTTGAAGGGTTTAAAGGCGAAATGCCGCGTGCAGGTGGCGATGCGGACGACGAATTCACGCCGGCCTCTTTTGACGACGCGCCGGCAGCCGACTGGCTAGAGGAATTCAGCGCCGACGACTCGTTTGATCAAGGCATGGGCCAGGACGATGTCCCAGAGGACCTTGAGGAAGCCATGGCCTGGCTCGAGCAGCTCGCGGCGCAACAAGGAGCGCCGCTGGAAGAGCTACCAACACTTTCCACGGAAATGGAGCAGGGCGAAGCGGATCTGGCCGATGAGCTCGCCTCGGCGGATGAAGCCCTGGATGACGAAGTACAGCTTGAGACGGGGATAGGCCGGGCCGATTTTGACCACGAGCTTGAAGGCGATGATGAGCAACTCTTTGAGACAGAGCTGTTCGATGGTATAGACCCTTGGGACGAAGCCGATGAGGAGCTAGAAGGCTCAGGCGAGGTCGACGAGGCCATGACCTGGCTCGATCAGCTTGCGGCCGGCGGCGATGACGCGGACCTAGCTGCATTGAGCGGGTTGGAAGACGGTCCGGAGGCGACGGGCCTGGACGATCTCGACGAGCTACCAGATGACCCCGAACTGGCGCTTGCCTGGTTGGAAGGGTTGGCCGATGGCGCTGATCCGGCGCCGGAAACTACCTGGGATGCAGGAGAAGTGGTTCAGGAGCCGGCGACGCCGCAAGCACCGTTGGATGTTGTCGCGGCCCGCGCCGAAGCTGAGGCAATGCGCATGCACGAGGTTCAGCAACCAGACGCGGTTGACGAGGCCGGCCAGGATGACGAAATGGTGGAGGAGATACCAGATGATCCGGACGAGGCCATGGCCTGGTTGGAGAAACTCGCGGCAAGGCAGGGTGCACCCATTGACGAGCTGCCGTCGCTGACAGACGAGGTCGCTGCGCAAACGGATGAGCTGCCCGCAGAGTTGTACAGCGAAGAAGAAGGCGATGAAAGCTGGGATGAGCCGGCATACGATGCCGAGGATGCGTTGTTTGCCGCCGTCGAGGGCCAAGAGGAGCTCGACGAGGGGCTGCCTGATTGGCTGGCCCTGGACGACGATGAAGAAGAGCGGTTGCTCGATTGGGGCGAGCCCGTGGAGGGACCAGCCGATTGGCTGGACGCTGAAGCCGAGTTATTGGACGAACCAGAAGCTGAGGCATTGGCAGAGCCAGAAGCCGAAGAGTTGGCAGAGTGGCAAGCCGGGTTATTGGACGAGCCAGAAGCCCAAGCGTGGTCTGAGCCGGACATTGACGTGCCGGCAGAGCTTGAAGCCGAAGCGGTGTCTGAGCCGGACATTGACGTGCCGGCAGAGCTTGAAGCCGAAGCCTTGGAAGAGTCGGAAATTGATGTGTTGGCAGAACCGGAAGCCGAGGGTGCGCAGCCCGAATTTGAGGTTGCCGGCGAAGAGCACAGCCGAGATTATCTCGAAGAAGGCGACGCTAGCGCGGCCGAAGAAGCCCTGGCGAGCGGCGTCGAGCTGATGGAAGGCGCGCGGATGGCCCTGGAAGCCGGGCGGATAGAGGAGGCGCTGCCGGCCTACCAGGCATCGATCGAGGGCGGCGAAAATCTCTCTGTGGTTATTGCCGAGCTGGAGAATGCAGCGCAGTCAGACGCGGCCAATGCAGCGCTGCTGCAGACCCTTGGTGACGCTTACAGCCGCAACGGCCAGTTGCAGAAGGCGCTAGACGCTTACCGCCAGGCGTTGTCTCAACTTTAGGCGCGGGGCGACTATTGTTAGCCAGTGTGGTCGCCGTTTGAAATATCGCGCCGGCCTTATACAATTCAGAAGTGACAGGCTAGAGGCAGCGAACGGTGCTGCCTCTTTGCTCGTCAGCCAGATTTCTTGCATTGGAGGCGTAGATGGATCGCACATTGATATTGGTGAAGCCAGACGGCATGCAGCGTGGCCTTGCGGGGCAGATCATCGCCCGTTTTGAAGCGCGCGGCCTTAAACTGGTGGCAATGAAGCTCATGCAGATGACGCGCGAGCTGGCCGAGCGGCACTATGGCGAACACCAGGGCAAGCCTTTCTTTGAGGGGCTCGTTTCCTATATCACGTCGGGGCCGGTGGTTGCCATGGTTTGGGAAGGGCCACAGGCCATCGAGGCTGCACGTGAGACCATTGGTGGTACGAAGCCGGTCGAGGCCCAACCGGGCACTATCCGAGGCGACTTTGCCCTGATGGTGGGCCGTAATCTGGTGCATGGCTCTGACGGCAGGGAGAGCGCGCGAAGAGAGGTCCGGCTCTTCTTTGGTGACGAGGAATTCGTGGATTGGCAGCGGGACAGCGATCGCTGGCTGCTGTCCGACTAAGCGGTCAAGCCGCGCTACGGCATCCTCAACACGACGTGAGCGCCGCTCCAGAGCTCTTCCAGGTTGTAATACTCTCGGCGTTCGTGTGAGAAGATGTGGACGATGATACTGCCAAGGTCAACGAGAATCCAGCCACTGCCAGCCTCGCCTTCATAGCCGTGTGGTTGGATGCCACCCTTGTTCTCTGCAGTTTCCATTACGGCCTCAGTGAGTGCGCGCAACTGGCGCTCGTTGTCTCCGCTGCAGAGAATGAAGAAATCTGTGAAAATTGCTTGCTCCCGAATGTCCAGTAGCAATAAATCGCTACCCTTCTTGTCGATAAGCGTATCGACCAGGAGATTTGCTAACGCTAAACCTTCCAGATGTCGCCTCCGTTTTCATGATAGGTAAGCAACGTGAGCCCTAATGGCTTCGGTTGTACAGCTGCATTTTAACATGGGCTTATTTGAGCGCCAATTCGCACAATTTGATGAAACGTGGCGTGTCGCAGACCTGACTCGTTATATTCGGGAACTGTTCGACATCGATTACCGGCTGCGTGATGTACGCGTGGAGGGCGAGATCTCCAACTTCACGCGCGCCAGGTCGGGCCACCTTTACTTTACACTGAAAGACGCCGAGGCGCAGTTAAAGTGTGTGATGTGGCGCTCGGCGGCGGAACGGCTGAGCGTGGATATTGGCGATGGGGATGCGATTTACGCCCGCGGCCATATTTCTATCTATGAAAAGACAGGCGTCTACCAGCTGTACGTCGAGCAGATAACGCCGGTGGGCCGCGGCAACCTGGCCCTGGCCTTTGAGGAGCTGAAAGCAAGGCTGCAGGCCGAAGGACTGTTCTCGGCCGAAGCCAGGCCTATCCCGCCCTATCCCGTTAAGATCGGCATTGTGACGTCGGCCGATGCCGCCGCACTGCGCGACATTCTTAACGTGCTAAAACGTCGCTACCCGATGGTCTCTGTTCTCATCGCACCCACGCTTGTGCAAGGGGAAGAAGCGCCGGCCCAGATTGTGCGCGCCCTGCGCTGGTTAGACGGCCGCGGTGACGTCGATGTGATCATCCTCGCGCGCGGAGGCGGCTCAGCCGAGGATTTGTGGGCCTTTAATGACGAGGCCGTGGCTCGCACCATTTTTGCCGCACGCCATCCGGTCATCTGTGGCGTGGGACATGAGACGGACTTCACCATTGCCGACTTCGTGGCCGACGTGCGCGCCCCCACACCGTCGGCAGCGGCCGAACTATGCGTTCCCGACATAGCAGAAATACAAAGTTATGTATTGGGTTTAGAAGGCCTGCTGCACACGGCGATACAGCGCAACCTGGGAGAGCATCAGGCCAGCCTGGCTGCCCTGGAGCGCAATTTACGCCATCTAGGCCCGTTAGCGCGCGTTAACAATGTGCTACAGCACCTTGATTCATTGGTCAATCGGTTGGACAATGTCATGTCGCGGCGCATGGAGCGGGCCTATACGCGGCTGAATCTGGCGCAACGTCAGCTTGAAGCCGTTGGCCCGCTGGCTACGCTGCAGCGAGGCTATGCCATTGTACGCAAGGGCGACGGCGCGATTGTGCGGCGCGTCGACCAGGTTGAAGGCGGTGACAGGCTGAAGGTGATGGTTAGCGACGGAGAGTTCGACGTAAACGCCGCGCCGTAATCGGCGCTGTTTGCCGGCAATTTAGGGCAGGCATCTGAGGAGTAGCAAATGAGTTCCGAGTTTGAAGGCATAGGCTTCGAAGCAGCTCTGGCAGAGCTGGAGCATATTGTCGGCCGATTGGAAGCCGGTGACCTGACCTTAGAGGAGTCCCTGGACCTCTTTGAAAGGGGCCAACGGCTGGCCTATCAATGCAACCAGCAGTTACAGGCGGCGTCGCTGCGCGTGGAGCAACTGACAGAGCACGGCGAGATCGTCGAGATTGAGACCGATTTTAGAGGGTAGAGATTGTTTAAAAGCTTAAGAGAATCGCTTAGCAGGACGCGCCAATCGGTCTTCGGACAGATCGTCACCGTTCTAGGCGCAGGTGAAATTGACGAGGAGACGTGGGAGGATCTGGAGGCCCTGTTGATTCAGGCCGACATGGGCGTGCAAACGACGTTGGAGCTGGTAGAAAATTTACGCGAGCGTGTGGCCCGCGAAGGATTGTACCGGGCAGATCAGCTAATCGACGCCTTAAAAGATGAGCTGCGTAAGATGCTCGACGACGCTCCAGAATTCTCGCTGGAAAAGCCGCGCCAGCTGACCATCGCGCTGATAGTGGGCGTGAATGGCTCCGGCAAGACCACGACAATTGGCAAGCTGGCGCACTATTACAAGAAGAAAGGTAGAAGCGTGATGATGGTTGCCGGGGATACCTTCCGCGCTGCGGCTATCGACCAGCTAAAAGTGTGGAGTGAGCGCGCCGGCGTGCCTATTGTCGCCGGGCAGCCGGGCGGCGACCCGGCTGCTATCATTTACGACGGCATTCGCGCTACCAGGGGCCGTGGTTACGATCTGCTGCTCGTAGACACTGCTGGACGTCTGCACACCAAGTATAATTTGATGCAGGAGATAGAGAAGATTTATCGCGTCTGCAAACAAAGCGTCCACGCAGCGCCACATGAGGTCTTGCTTGTTCTCGACGCGCCGACTGGCCAAAATGCCCTGGTGCAGGCGACTAAGTTCAAAGAGGCCGTGCACGTCACCGGGGTTGTGCTAACGAAGCTAGACAGCACTGCTAAGGGCGGCATGGTCTTTGCCATCAACCGCGAGCTTGGCCTGCCGGTGCGCTTTATTGGCACCGGCGAAAAGATCGAAGATCTGGCGCCTTTCGATCCTGACCAGTTTGTGGACGGTTTGTTTGAAGCGACCGCTTAGATAGGGCACGAGGCCTTGTCGTTCACCAGTAGAGGATAATAAGAATGGAATCAATGGAACAAATATTAGCCGAGTTAAACGAATTAGATCGCGCCGTGAACCATCTGCGGAGGCGGCTTTGACGTAGATGCCAAGTTAGTCAGAGTTGCCAAATTAGAACAAGAATCACTGGCGCCGGATTTCTGGGACGACTCGCGCGAAGCGCAGCAAGTGATGCGCGAACTAACCCGGCTGAGAGGTCAGGTGGGCGTATGGGAGCGCATTACAGAGCAACTGCAAGAGGCCATCGAATTGGCGGAGCTGGAAGATCAATCCCTGGCGGCTGAAATGCAGCAGGAGGTCGATGCGCTTACGACCATCGTAGGGCGCCTGCAATTCCGGGCCCTTTTCTCTGGAACATATGACGACCAAGACGCTCTACTGGCCATCCACGCCGGAGCAGGGGGCACCGAAGCACAGGACTGGGCGCAGATGCTCCAGCGCATGTTCATTCGCTGGGCGGAGGGTCACGGGCTTGGTGTGGAGATCATCGACGAGAGCCCGGGCGACGAAGCGGGCATCAAGAGCACGCTCATGGCCATTCGGGGAGACGACTACCCGTTCGGCAGGCTGAAGTCGGAGCGCGGTGTGCACCGCCTGGTACGCATCTCGCCCTACGATTCCTCTAGCCGGCGCCACACATCGTTTGCTAAAGTAGAACTATGGCCCGATGTGGCGGAAGAGATCGAAATTGACATTGCCGAGGGCGACCTGCGCATCGATCGATTCCGGGCCAGCGGAGCAGGCGGCCAGCACGTGCAGAAAAACGAGACCGCCATTCGCATCACCCACTTGCCCACGGGAATTGTGGTCTCCTGCCAGAACCAGCGTTCGCTCACTCAAAACATGGAAACAGCCATGAAGATCTTGAAAGCGCAGTTGTTCGATCTGGAGCAGCGCAAGCAAGATGAAGAGATGTCCCGGCTCAAGGGTGAAGATGTGGATGCCGGGTGGGGCAATCAGATCCGCTCCTACGTCATGCATCCTTATCGTATGGTAAAGGATCATCGCACAGACTACGAGACTGGAAATGTTCATGCGGTGCTGGATGGAGCGCTCGATGGCTTTATGGAGGCATACCTGAAGGATGTGTTGGGCCAACAGCAGAGCGAAACCAGCGGCGCCGCCAATAATAATAGTTAGAGCTATATTGGATCGGCCGATCTGCCTTGACGTTACGCAGGCATTGTCTATAATAGGAATGTGAGAAAGGATTATTGTAAACCGAGAGCGTTGGCGCACGCCACCGCTCTTTTTCCGTGTCTCGGCACATTGAGAACAGCGTCTCAGCTATTGTTTCACAGTATCCCTGTTTTTGAGCCACGCCGGTCCAGGGCGGGAGCCTTATTATTTTCCTAATGTTTATTTTTGGGAGGTCAGTTGGTGGAGACGAATGAATTTCGCTCGTTGCGCATAAGCCTGGCATCACCTGAACAAATTCGTTCATGGTCCTATGGCGAAGTCACCAAACCGGAAACGATTAACTACAGACGTCTGCGGCCTGAGAAAGACGGGTTGTTCTGTGAGGCGATCTTTGGGCCGACACGGGACTGGCAGTGCTATTGCGGCAAGTACAAGAATGTGCGCTATAAGGGTATCGTCTGTGATAAGTGTGGGGTAGAAATCACACGTTCGGCAGTGCGCCGGGAACGGTTGGGCCACATCGACCTGGCTGCTCCTGTGGCGCATGTGTGGTATACGCGTCGCGTGCCCAGCTATCTGGGTTTGCTGCTTAATGTCTCGCGGCGCAACCTGGATCGCGTCTTATATTTCGCCCAGTACGTCATTACCTACGTAGACGAAGATGCGCGCGAGCGCGCGCTAAAGCGGCTGGAAGAGGAGTTGGAAGAGGCCGAGATCCGTGTCGAAGACGAGATGGATCGTCAGGTCTCAGCGGCAACCGAAGATGCGCAAGAACGGCTGAACGAGCTTCGGGAAAAGCTAACCGAGCTGAACGAAACCAAAGATGAACGCCTGGCCAAGGCGACCGACGATGTGGTGCAGGAAGCGAAGAACACCGAGCGTCGCCTGGACAACCTGCAGGGCTCTGAGGCCACAGAAGATATCCGCCTGGGCTCCACGGTGATCGTGACCAAGGGCGATACGGTGGGCCGCGAGCATATCGTCCTGGTACAGAAGGTCACGACCGACCGCCTCACCGAGGTGCAGGGCGAGCACGAAGAAGACCACCAGTCAGAAGTCGCTTCGTTGCAGCGTGAAATCGAGCAGATCCAGGGCGAGGTGAACGAGGTCGCGGAAGATACTCGTGGTACGTTGGGCCAGCGGCTGGCGCGGCTGCGTGAACAGGCGCAGCACAATCGCGACCAGCTTGAAGGCCTGCATCAGATGAACTTCCTCAACGAGACCGAGTATCGCGAGCTGAAGAGTAAGTTTGGCAACGTATTTCGTGCTGAGATGGGCGCGGAAGCCTTCTATGAGATCCTGAAGAACATGGATCTGGATACGCTGGCCCGTGACCTGTGGCGCGAGGTGCGTACCACGCGCTCTAAGCAAAAGGCGAAGCGAGCCACCAAGCGTCTACAAGTCGTCGAGGCTTTGCGCGCCAGCGCAAACCGCCCAGAATGGATGATCCTGACGGTTCTGCCGGTCATTCCGCCGGAGCTGCGACCCATGGTGCAGCTAGACGGCGGTCGATTCGCCACGTCGGACCTAAATGACCTGTACCGCCGTGTGATAAATCGTAATAACCGCTTGAAGCGGCTTCTGGAGCTTGGTGCGCCGGATGTCATCGTGCGCAACGAGAAACGTATGCTTCAGGAAGCGGTTGACAGCCTGATCGATAACAGCCAACGCGGCAAAGCCTTGAGCCGCCGCGGCCGCCGCGAGCTTAAGTCGCTGTCGGATATGCTGAAGGGCAAGAAGGGGCGTTTCCGCCGCAACTTGCTTGGTAAGCGCGTCGACTACTCCGGCCGTTCGGTTATCGTCGTGGGTCCCAACCTGAAAATGGGTGAATGTGGCCTGCCTAAGACGATGGCCCTGGAACTGTTCCGTCCGTTTGTCATCAGCAAATTGATCAACTATGGGCACGCTAGCAATGTGAAGGGCGCCAAGCGCTTTATTGAGCGACAGCCGCCTGAGGTTTGGGAAGTGCTGGAAGAGGTGATCCAGGACCGGCCGATCCTACTGAATCGTGCGCCGACCTTGCATCGCCTGGGTATCCAGGCCTTTATGCCCAAGCTGGTGGAAGGCAAAGCCATTCAATTGCATCCGTTGGTCTGTGCTGCCTTCAACGCCGACTTTGATGGTGACCAGATGGCCGTTCACGTACCGCTGTCGCAAAAGGCGGTGGAGGAAGCCAAGAGCCAGATGATGGCCACGCGCAACCTTTTGAAACCGGCCAACGGCGAGCCAATCGTCGGTCCGTCGAAGGACATGGTGTTAGGCGTCTATTACCTGACCATCATGGAAGACGGCAAGAAGGGCGAGGGCCGCACCTTCAGCAGTCTGGACGAAGTGGAATTGGCTTACAACCTTGGCTTTATCGACATTCATGCCAAGATCAAGTTGAGCACCGAGACTTATTTCACCGATGCGGGCCGCCGCTACGCCGATAACAAACCGCGCAAGCGCCTTATCGAGACATCGGCTGGTCGCGTGCTGTTCAATCGCACGCTTCCGGAAGGCATGCGTTTTGTCAATGAGGTGTTAAACAAGGGCGCTGTAAACGAGCTGATCAACCGTGCTTACCGTCGCTTTGGCGACGAAGCGACCATCGAGATGGTCGATGAGATCAAGGACCTGGGCTTCCATTATGCCACCATCTCCGGCGTGACCGTAGCCGTCAATGACCTGACGGTGCCGGAGGAGCGTGAGCTGATTCTCAGCGGCACACAGAAGCGGGTTGATGAGATCGACCGCCAGTATCGCCGTGGCCTGTTAACTGAGGATGAAAGCTACCAGCGCACGATCGAACAGTGGAACAGCGCGAAGGATCAGGTGGAACAGGCTGTGCGTGACGCTATGAACCCATACGGGCCGATGGCGCTGATGGCGCTCTCCGGCGCTGGTAAGGGCGGTTTTGGCCCGATTACGCAGCTCGCTGGTATGCGTGGCTTGATGGCCGACCCTCAGGGTCGCATCATCAAGGTGCCGATTACCTCGAACTTCCGTGAGGGGTTATCGGCCCTGGAATATTTCATCTCGACGCACGGCTCGCGTAAGGGTCTTGCCGATACCGCACTGCGAACGGCCGACGCCGGCTACCTGACGCGCCGGCTGGTAGATGTGGCCCAAGATGTGATCGTCACTGAAGATGATTGTGGCACGACGAAAGGCATTCTGATAACGCGCAAGGATAACTTCGGCAAGCAGACGTTGGCCGAGCGAATCCACGGCCGCGTGGCAGCAGAGACGATCGTCAACAAAGAGACCGGCGAAATCGTTGTCGAAGAGGGCGAGCTGATCACCGAAGAGCTGGCCGACACGGTTGAAGAAGCCGGCGTGGACGAAGCGTATGTGTACTCGCCAATGACTTGCGAGACGCGACAAGGTATCTGCAAGAAGTGCTATGGCCTGGATTTGGGACGCGGCGAGCTGGTCGAGCTGGGTTCGGCGGTTGGTATTATCGCCGCGCAGTCGATTGGCGAACCGGGCACACAGCTTACATTGCGTACCTTCCACACCGGCGGTACGGCTCAGGCCAGCGGCGACATTACGCAGGGTCTGCCGCGCGTCGAAGAGCTCTTCGAGGCGCGTAAGCGGCCACGCGGCGAGGCAGTGATGACTGAGATCTCCGGCCTAGTGGATGTGCAAGTTGTAGATGCCGTGCGCCACGTTCTGGTCACTGAGCGCAGCCTGGTGGAAGATGAGTACGAAGTTCCTGAGGATTGGAACGTTATTGTCGCCAGTAGCGACGAAGTAGAAGCTGGTGCTCTGATTGCCGAGAAGGATGAGGAACAGATTCTGGCCCGTCATGGCGGGCGAGTGCAGGCGGATGATCAGGGGCTACGTGTCGTGTGGGAAGACGTGGACGAGCGTGACTACGAGATTCCTGCCGGTATGCGGCTGTTGATCGGCGATGGCGACATCGTCGAGGCCGGCGATCAGCTCACCGAAGGCTCCAAGAATCCCCACAAGATTCTGGAAATCCAGGGTCGCGACGCCGTGACGCAATATCTATTGCGCGAGGTGCAGCAGGTTTATCGCCCGCAAGGACAGAACATCAACGATAAGCATTTCGAGGTCATCATCCGCAAGATGTTAAGTAAGGTTGTGGTCAAGAATTCGGGTGACACCGAGATGCTGCCCGGCGAGCTCATCGAGACGACAGAGTTTCAGGAGCGAAACGCCGAAGTCGTCGCCGAAGGCGGCCAACCGGCCAGCGCGGACCCTGTGCTGCTGGGCATCACGAAGGCCTCGCTCAATACTGAGAGCTTCCTGTCTGCAAGCTCGTTCCAACATACGATCAAGGTTCTTGCCGGCGCAGCAATTGCCGGTAAGGAAGACAGGCTGGTCGGCTTGAAGGAGAACGTCATCATCGGCAAGCTGATTCCGGCCGGAACTGGCTTCCGGCGCGACGGCGAGGTGCTGGACGAGGAAGAAGAAGTGGCGGAAGAAACGCCGCGCGTTCCAGACGATCTGTCCAGCATCTTGATCGGCGATGATACCGACGAGGAGATCCTCGAAGCGTTGACCAAAGCCAAGGCCGCCGGCAAGGCGGACTGAGCGAATCGACATAGAGCGAGCGCAGCCTAGCCGTGCTCGCAGGACCAAGCGCTGAAACAGAAAGGACGCCCCCAGGGCGTCCTTTTTTATTTAGTAGCTGCGGGCTAACAACTGGCCGGCAAGCTCGTGGAGCGCTTGCCCGGCTTCTCCTTGCGGCGCTGCGGCTTCCAGGTGGTCCAGGGCGCGCTGAGAATAGCGCGCGGCCTCTTGCTGGGAGAAATCATAAGCGCCGACCTCTTCTAGAATCTCTACGACGGTCTCTACAAAGCCTGCATCCTGTCGCTCATTGGCATACAGCGCTTGAAGATGGTCGTGACGCGCGAGGCCATACAAGACGGGCAGGGTCTTCTTCTTGGTGACGATATCGGTGGAGGCCGACTTTCCAATTTCGGCCTCGTCGCCCCAGATCCCAAGGATGTCATCCTTTATTTGAAAGGCCAGCCCCAGGTTGCGGCAAAATTCGCGATAATGCCTAATGGTCTCGTCGGCCGCGCCGCCTACTAGGCTGCCCAGCTCGCCACACAGGGCCAGCAGTGCCGCCGTCTTACCGCCGATCATCTCCATGTACTCTGCGGCCGAAACGCCTTCCTGCGCTTCGAAATTCATATCTCGGTGCTGGCCTAGAGTCAGCTCGAAGCAGGTGTCGTCAAAGCGCTGCGCCGCGCGCACGATGACGTGCGGCGCAACGCCGCGTTCTTCAAGACGATAGAGGGCGGTGTGCGCCAGTGCGAACATGCAGTCGCCACAGTTGATCGCCTGCGGTACGCCCCATCGTTTCCACACGGTGGGCCGCCCGCGCCGCGTGAGACTGGCATCCTGGATGTCGTCGTGAACGAGCGTAAAATTATGTAACAACTCGATAGCGGCAGCCGCCGGAAGGGCCGAAGTCCAGGGGGCGCCCATGGCCGATGCACAAAGCAAGGCCAGGATGGGGCGGATGCGCTTGCCGCCATTGCCTTCGACAGGGCTCAGATCGCCGTCAAGCCACCCCATGTGATAATGCATCATTTGATAGAATGGCGCTTCTTGTCGCTCTGGCGCGGCGAACAGCACTTCTTTCATCTCTTGCTCCACGCGCGGGAGCATTTGGGCCATCATGGCGTTCAGGGTCGCGCTCATATAACTCCTTCTTCGCGCTGGCTCTCCAGAAGCAGCTCGTCCTGACTCTGATACAAAGGGATGTGCGCAAGGGCGTCTAAGCTTGCAGCCCCACTGCAAAACATCGTCACGCGAAGCTCGTCGGTGATTGCGCGCGCAAGCTCGACGACGCCTTGTGGTCCGAATTCGTCGGCAGCGCGCAGGAAGTCCCCGGCAAGCCCGGCAACCTGTGCACCAAGGGCAATGGCTTTGGCCACTTCAATACCGTTCTTTATGCCGCCGCTGGCGAAAATGGGCAGGTCGGGCGCTCCCTTCCGGCACAGTTGAATGGACGTGGCCGTGGGAATTCCCCAGTCGATGAACGTGCCGGCCACGCGTGCGTGGCGCGCAGTGGGCGCGCGGTACATTTCGACCTGGCTCCAGGAGGTGCCCCCGGCGCCGGCTACGTCGATGGCGGCGACGCCCGCGTTTGCCAGTCGCCGCGCCGTATCGCGCGAGAAGCCCCAGCCGACTTCTTTGGCCACCACGGGGACTTCTAGCTGGCCACATATATGCTCAACGGCCCGCAGCAGGCCCGCGAAATTACCGTCGCCTTCAGGCTGCACGGCTTCTTGTAATGCGTTGAAGTGCAAGATCAATGCATCCGCCTGCACCATATCCACGGCCCGGCGACACTGTTCAACACCGTAGCCGTAGTTCAACTGCACGGCGCCCAGATTGGCAAAGAGGAGAATGTCTGGCGCCGCGGAGCGCACCTGGTATGTCGACGCCAGGGAAGGATCTTCTATGGCAGCGCGCTGAGATCCAAGGCCCATAGCGATGCCAGCTTCGCGAGCCCCTTCGGCAAGCATCAGGTTGATCTTATGCGCTCTGGCGGTGCCTCCAGTCATTGAAGAGATTAACAACGGCGTCTTCAATGTCTTGCCAAAGAGCGTGGTCTCTGTGTCTAGCTGCGCTAGGTCTAGCTCGGGGCACGCCTGATGCAGAAAGAAATATCGTTCAAACCCCGACTTCAACTGCTTAAAACTAACATCCTCTTCCAGGTTGATGCGGATATGATCTGCTTTGCGCCGCTCGTGAATCTGTGTTGATAGTTCGTGACTGGCTGCCTCAGGTTGGGCAGCTTCGCTAGAGCCCATAAAACTCTCCCTAGATAGAATGGCCGGTGGCGGATGTCTAGTGTGAAGTATAGCGTGCGCCTGCGCCCCTGGCGAGAAGCAGGCGTTGAATGATCTGGATTTCTCGTTACAATTACGAGTCGATTTTGCCACGAGCAGATAGACAGCCAGCGCTCCGACTCTCGGCGCCAGAATAGCCGTCCGCTTTGTGAAAATTGGCGTACAAAGGAGAACAAATGCGAGTATTGATCACCGGTGGTGCGGGATTTCTGGGCTCTCACCTGTGTGACCTATTTCTGCGCGAAGGTCATGAGGTGATTGCCATGGATAACCTGATCACTGGTAGCACGGGTAACATCGCGCATCTGGCGCCCAATAGTGCATTTTCGTTTATCAAGCACAACGTCAGTCATTACATTTTTATCGACGGACCGCTTGACGCTGTTTTGCACTTCGCTTCGCCGGCCAGCCCTAATGACTATCTAGAACACCCGATACCCACTCTGAAAGTTGGATCGCTGGGCACGCTCAACACTATCGGCCTGGCGAAGGCCAAAAGAGCGCGGTATTTGCTGGCGTCGACATCCGAAGTTTACGGCGATCCTCAGGTCAACCCACAGCCTGAAACGTACTGGGGGCACGTTAACCCAATTGGCCCCCGCGGCGTGTACGATGAAGCCAAACGGTTCGCCGAAGCGATGACTATGGCCTACCATCGCTATCATGGCGTCGACACACGCATCGTGCGTATCTTTAACACCTACGGTCCACGCATGCGTATCAATGATGGGCGAGTCGTGCCAAACTTCCTGGCGCAAGCGCTGCGCGGCGAGCCACTCACGGTGTATAACGACGGCCAACAGACTCGCTCCTTTCAATATGTCAGCGACCTAGTTGACGGCATCTACAGGTTATTGATGTCAGATGAGGTGTTACCGGTCAATATCGGAAACCCTGAAGAAATGACCATACTGCAATTTGCGGAGACTGTGAAGGAGGCGACACGGAGCAACTCGGCTATAACGTTAGTTCAGCCCGAAGACACCCGTATTAAGGATGATCCCCAGGTGCGCCGTCCCGATATCTCCAAAGCGCGGCGGGTATTGAATTGGGAGCCGAAAGTGCAGTTGTCCGAAGGACTCGAGCAGACTATCCCATACTTCAAGGCGAAATTGTCCGTCTAGCGCCTGGCGGGGATTTGCGACGAAGCGTTCATGATCAGGCAAGAATATTTCGCAGGGCGGAGAAAGCTGGCTTTTCCTGAAGCCAGTTGGCCCCTGCTCATCGCGGTAGGCCTTGGTTTCGCTATCTCCGTCGCGCCCCTGCTTCCTTCTGCGCTCGTCCTGGCCCCCTTTCTCGCCATTGTCCTGTTTATCGAGCCGCTGGTAGGGATCGGGCTTATGCTCTTTGCCGCGCCCTGGGGGGCCTTGGAGAACGTACTCATTGGCCCTCGGCTGCTGGATAGCGGCCAGATGCTGTTCTTTATAACGGCCGCTGCCTGGATGGCCCACGGCGCCGTCCGAAAGCGAATCTGGTTGGTCTTGCCGCGCTTTCTACTACCCCTGACCCTTTTTGTCGGCGTTGGCTCTTTGTCGCTGCTGCGCGCACCGTCGGCGATGACGGGCCTGATTGAGCTGTTTAAGTGGATAGAAATCGGGGCTGTGGCGCTGATCGTCGCCGACAGGGCAACAGACCTTCAGCGCAAGTGGCCTGCCGCACTTTCTGCTTTCGGGACACGGCATGGCGGGTGGCGAATCATCTTGTTCTTGATTTTAGCGGCAGCTATGAGCCAGGCACTCGTTGGCATCTGGCAGTTCGGCATGCGCGAAACGGGGCCGGAGCACTTCCAAATCCTGGGAGGGCGATTCTACCGCGCCTATGGCGCTTTTGAGCAGCCCAATCCTTATGGCGGTTTCATGGCATGGATGGCTGCGCTGGCTGCCGGCGCGGCGATTGGCGAGGTGATACACCGGCTGCAATCGCGCCGTTGGGGCGCATTAAGCGTGGCATGGATCACATTTCTGTTTGGCTCTTCGATACTTTTCCTGCTGGCGCTGGTCTTTTCCTGGAGCAGGGGGGCGTGGATGAGTTTTGCCGCGGCCATAGCAGGAATGGCGCTGCTGTTGCCCAAGAGGCGCGCCGTAGGAGGGGCCCTCTTTTGCATGGCCTTTTTCGCAGCCCTCATCGTCTGGCAATCGGGTCTCTTGCCGGTAGCGGTTGCCGACCGATTAGCCGGTTTCACGCAAGACCTGAGCTTTGGCGATGTGCGGGGCGTCGATATCAACGATGCAAACTACGCGGTCCTGGAACGGCTGGCCCATTGGCAAGCGGCCGTGGATATGGCGCGCAACAATTTGTGGAGCGGGGTTGGAATTGGCAATTACGAAGCGGCCTACGGAGACTACGCATTGATTAATTGGCCGCTTGCGCTCGGCCACGCACACAACTACTATCTCAACATCTTGGCGGAAACGGGCATTATCGGCCTGGCGGCTTATCTTGTGTTGTGGGCGGTGATCGTGCTTCAGACTCTGTTGGTGTTGCAGCGCAGTGCATGGCCCGAGCGGGGGGCAGCGTTGGGCTTGATGGCAGTGTGGATCGCGCTTAGTGTGCACCATTTGCTCGACAAGCTCTATGTCAATAATCTTTATCTCTATCTCGGTGCATTGCTAGGCATTCTGCACATTCTATCCAGGAGATCCCGCGGAAGAGTCTAGAATGATGGCCCTATTCATCAGTTTAGCCGGACATTTCGGCATTCCTCGCAGAGAAGCAGAGCGCTTCTTCAAGTTTCTTGTCGTCGGCACCGTCGGCTTTGTGGTCGACTTTGGCACTCTGACTTTTCTTGTGGAAGTGATGGGCTTTATTCCTGTGGTGGCCAACACGTTCTCTTTTTCCCTGGCGGTACTGAGCAATTTTACGCTGAATCGTTACTGGACCTATCCAGATTCGCGGTCGAAACGACGGCGCATCCAACTGCTGCAATTTGGCGTGGTGAGTGTCATCGGCCTGGCGATAAACAACGGGATTCTCGTTCTGCTGCAAGGTCCATTTGACCTGTTGCTCGACGCACTGCACGCGCCGGCGGCGCTGAGCGGCTATATTCCGGCAAAGATGGTTGGCACGGTTGTGGTGCTGTTCTGGAACTTCTTCATCAACCGCTACTGGACCTACAACGACGTGCGGTAGTCATGAAACGATTGCATCTTTGGACAGCTTAGTGTTTTCCCCACAGGGCGCCAGGCCCACGCCCGGCGCATGAGCCCACGAACAATCGGCTTCGATGCAACGGCGGCATGGACCCAGGGCGGCGGCATTGGGCGCTATACGCGCGAGCTGCTCACGGCGCTGTTAGACGAAAACGATGCCTTGCACTTTAAGATTTTTGCGGCAAAAGCCGAGTCGCCGCTGCCGGTGGTGATGCCGCAGTTCAGCAGGCCGGGCGTTTCATTTCGGGAGGTTCCCTTCACGGCCAAATGGCTTTATCGCCTGTGGTACCGCCTCAGGCTTCCGCTTCCTACTCAGCTATTCACGGGCAACATCGATCTGTTTCACTCTCCAGACTTCGTTCTTCCCCCTGTGGCGGGCGCCATTCCGACGCTGTTAACGGTGCACGACCTATCATTTGCGTATTTCCCGGAGACCTTTACCGTTGCCCTGGTCGATTACCTAAATCGGGTTGTGCCCTGGTCGGTGCGGCGCGCCAGTCACATATTGGCCGACTCTGTTTCCACGAAGCGCGATCTCATGTCACTGTATCAGACGCCAGAAGAGAAGATTACGGTTCTGTATAGCGGCGTTAACGAGATCTTCCAGCCGGTGCACGACAAAGATAGGTTGCGGCAGGTCTGCTCAAAGTATGGCATTGGCGATGAGCCTTTTATTCTGACCGTCGGCACCCTACAGCCGCGCAAAAATGTGCAGATGCTCGTCCGTGCGTTTGCATCGCATACTGTTCCAGGAAGCAGCCACCGGTTGATCATTGCGGGGGCCAAGGGCTGGCTTTACGAGCAGCTATTGGAATATGTGCGGCGCATGGGCCTGGATCGTCGGGTTCGATTTGTCGGCTTTGTCGACGATGACGACCTGCCTGCGCTGTACAGTGCAGCGAACCTGTTTGCTTTTCCCTCGCTCTATGAGGGCTTTGGCCTACCGATTCTGGAGGCAATGGCTTGCGGGACGCCCGTCATTTCTTCTGATGCGTCGTCGTTGCCTGAAGTTACCGGCGACGCGGGCCTGTTGGTTGCGCCACAAGATGAAGCAGCCTGGGCTCAATCTCTAGCGCAGCTTATCGGGGACGAGGCTCTGCGAGAGCGGCTCAGGGCCAAAGGTTTTGAACAGGCTAAACGCTTTAGCTGGCGGGCATCTGCCCGCCAGTTGCTGGGGATATATGAGCGGCTTCTGGCCATCCATTGAGTGAGGTTTGTCACCGCGACGGTCGGAATCTATAATGTCGCCTACACAGCAACGAACACCAAGGAATGACGCAATGCAACCTATTTACCGCACGGATGGAGCGTGGGTAGGCGTTTATCAGGACGGACATATCTTTAATCTGGACGGCGATTGGATTGGCTTCGTGATCGGTCGGGAGGCCTATGACCCACAGGGGGATTACCTGGGCTTTTTAAGCGACGATCGCCGGCTCCTCAGAAAACGGATGTTAGGTGAAACGCCGCCGCGCAAAGAGGCTCCGCCGCCGCCAGTACAGCCAAGGATCCCGGCGAATATGCCTCTGGCACCGCTGATGAAAGAACTGCCCTTTCACATCATTGATATGTTTGAAGAGTACGAACACCGTCTACTGGCTATCTCGGAAAGACGGCCGGACATGGAGTAAGGTCGTTGACAAGTAAGGCGCCCGCGGATTCACGAATTGTATTAACACAGCTCATGGGGCCAGGCGACGCCAATCCACATGGCAACGTCCACGGCGGGGTGATCATGAAGCTGTGCGACGAGGCCGGCGGCATGGCCTCGACCAAACACGCGCGCCGGCCATCTGTGACGGTGGTCGTCGATTCGATGGCTTTTCATTCGCCGGTACAGGTTGGCGATTTGGTCACCGTAACGGCCGAGCTTACCTGGGTGGGTCGCTCGTCTATGGAGACACGCGTGGTGGTTACTGCGGAAGATGTCCTCAGCGGCGAAATAAAGCATACGAACACGGCCTATTTCGTCTATGTGGCCCTGGACGAGCAAGGAAAACCGACCCAAGTTCCTGGGCTCATTTGCGCCACCACGGAAGAGCAAGAACGCTTCGAACGCGGCAAAGCCCGCCAGGAATATCGCCTGGAACAGCGCCGCCAGGGAATCCTGTAAATGGCGCGTTCCCGGCTCCTTGATTTGCTGCGTTCCTCACCGGCATTCCAGGCCTCGCAAATGGGCTACGTCGAATCCGGTGTGGCCGATGTCGAGCCCTACCCCTTCCCTGCCGTTATCGGCCAGTACGAAATGAAGCTGGCCCTGACGCTGGCAGTGATTAACCCGGCAATTGGCGGCGTGCTATTGCTTGGGCCCCGAGGTACGGCGAAGACGACGGCCGTACGCTCACTTGCGGATTTACTGCCCGTGGTGCGCGTAAGCCTATGCGAGCACGGCTGTACGGAAGAAATGGTAGAGCAGGGCGGCATGGAAGCCATCTGCCTCGATTGCGCCAAGAAAGTGGGATACGATGAACCGTTAACGGCCGTCGAGCGTGTGCGCATCGTCAACCTTCCGCTGAACGCGCGCATGGACGACGTTGTTGGCGGCATCGACGAGCGCGTGGCGCTCGAACAGCATCGCGTACGCCTGGAGCGTGGCATTCTCTCACAGGCCGACGGACAAATTTTATATATCGACGAAGTAAATATGCTTGAGAGCCCTATCGCCAATGCTATCCTCGAGGCGGCGGCCCAGGGCTTCTATATGGTGCGGCGCGGCCCACAGAAGCTGACCTACCATTCGCGCTTCCTACTAATTGGCAGTATGAACCCGGAGGAAGGCGAGCTACGCCCGCAGCTTTTTGATCGCTTTGGCTTGCGGCCGGTCGTTCGAGGCTTACAAGATCGGGAACAGCGATTCCGCGCCTATGAAAACGCCATCTGGTACCGGCGCGACCCCGACGGCATGGCAGCGGCTTATGCCGATCAGACGCTTCTACTGGCAGAAGGAGTTAGCGCCGCGCGTGAGCAATTAGATGCCGTCACGATCGACGCCAGTGCCAGGCAGGCTGCCCTAAACCTTGTCTTGGGACTGGAAATTGAGTCGAGCCGCGCCGAAATCTCGTTGTTCGAAGCGGCGCGCGCACATGCCGCAGCCGATGGCCGCCTGCTGGCCACAGGCAGCGACGTTCAGGCGGTGGCGCCGCTGTGCCTACGCTTCAGGCATAGCCCCAGGCTCGAGGCGTTCTACGGGCAGCAGCGCGAAGAAGATGCGCGCATCACGTCCCTACTACAGACCTCGCTACGTGACACGCTCGCATAACCGCCATTGGTTGTTCCTGGCGCTAACGCTGATTCTAATCGGCTACTTTCTACCCTGGCTGCCTCATGAGGGAGCGGGGCTGACCTTTATCGGCCTGGAGCTGGGAGAACAAGCCAAGTTTCTGCCCCAGGTACGCTCCGGGGAGATCACGCCGGGTCGCTCGCTCTTCTATCTGCCGCCGATCACGATTGCGCTGCTGCTCCTCTTGAGCACGCTTCGATGGCCCAATCGACGCTGGCAAACGTGGGCAGTAAGAGGCATAGCCGTTGCCGTTAGCCTGCTCGCCTTGCCCTCGTACGAAGCCATCGGAACAGAGCCAGAGGAGTGGTTATGGCGGCTGCTCATGGTTACATTTGTTGTCGTGTTCGCTGCACTGACTCCCATTCTGAGGCGCCTGCCATTTCGGGTAATTGGCGGTGCGGCAATCCTCCTGGCGCTCGCCGGTTTGCTCTTGCCGGCCTGGCTGTTCTTCGTCGTGCGCGCGGCCTATTCTGACCTGCTACGCCAGGATTTGGGAATAGGACTGGGATTCTGGCTAAACGCGCTGGGTCACATCGGGACGGCGCTTGTGGCTATGCAGCGACCGTCTCAATCCGCCTGAAAAGGCTGCGGTCTATGGCGTCGAGCCCCTCTGGGCCAAGCGTTTCAAGAGCCTGGTGCACGTTTTCCACATCCTGGCGCAGGCGCGCGATGTTGACGCCGCGGCAGACATCGGGCAGCGGAGCGAGCCATTGTCGAACTCTCAGCAGCATCTTCACCGCGCCGCGATAGTTGCCGCGCTCAATCTGGAAATAAGCAATCCCTACCTGAAGAATGGCGCGATACAAGTCGCGGCCGGCGGAGGCGTCTGCGACCCACGCTTCTTCCAGGGCGTCGTGGCATTTGTAGAACTGGCCTTCGTTAAACAGCGCAATCCCAGTACGCGCCCGCGCGTCTAGCGGCTCGTCGCAGGCTTGCGCCACGGCCTCGACATCTGGCCGCCGGGCGTGCTGCTGGATCAACTGCGGCATGGCGCTGCTAAAACGGGAACGGGCGACGACGACATCGGCGCCCACGCTCTTGGCTTCTTTGATGGCTTCGGTATCCACATGGGGCCCAAAACATAGAACGGGAATGCGCCGCGTTGCCGCCGACGATTTGATGGCTGCAATCCAGTGCCGCCATGGAATATCTTCGTTAGTCAGGTCGAAGATGAGCAGCGCTGGCTGCCACTTGCTGAGCCTGGCGAAAAGCGCGCCGCCTTGCCCGTGCAGCAGCTCGCCGGGCGGCTCTTCGGGCGCGGGCGCACGGTGCGGCGAGATGTCCGCCTGGCTTTCTACCCAGCGAATGTCGTAGTTAAGCCGGGTGGCCACGTTGGCAATTTGTACATTGAATAACAGGTCAGAGACAAAGCCAACGATGATAGGTTTCTTATTTTCTGCGGCCATAATCCCATTGTATAGAGTGTACAGAGAGCAGGCAACGCGCCCGCGTGTTTGTTTGACCTGAGCAGACGGCTGCTTTATAATTTTGAGCAGGCCGGCCATGGTGGACCTCCGCTGCAATCTGGCTGGTGGGCTTTTTGGACAGGATCGTGAATTTAGATCGTCTTAAGTTAATATCTATCGCTATTGCCGGGCGTGTTCGTTCAGGGAGTTATTGGTGGCTGTGAGGCACGCGGATCGCGCCGACTGCGCCGGGCCCGACGTACCGGTTGAAAACGACGAACCTCCCTCAGACTACCACGACGCAAACAGTGCCGACGGTGTTAAGGCGAGCCGGCTGGGAGCCTGGTTTTTACATTTGCTGCACGCCCTTAGCGTAGTCTCCCCCATCATTCATAATAGATGACACTTTTACTTACGACGATTGGCGTCGTAGCGATACTCATCTTCGCAAACGCTTTGTATGTCGCCGGAGAGTTTGCCACGGTTTCATCGCGAAAGACGCGCATAAGCCAACTGGCGGCGCAGGGCAATAGCCTGGCCAGGCAGCTCTTGCCGCTGATGGACAATACGCGCGCCCTGGACCGCTATGTTGCAGCCTGCCAGTTAGGCATCACGGTGTCTTCGCTGATGCTCGGCGCCTTTGGCGCGCGGGTTGTTGCCGAGGCCATCGCCGGCCCCCTTTCGCGCGCCTTGCTCGCGGCGCAGCCGTTGCTGGAGCGTTTTTCCGCGAGCGCCGGGGGAGCGACCGGGGGAATCGCTTATGGCCTGGCGTTTGTTCTGGTGCTGCTGACCTTTACTGCCCTGTTGGTGATTATGGGCGAGCTGTTGCCAAAGTCTATCGCCCTGCAATTTCCGGAACAGACAGCGCTCTCGGTGGTCCTGCCGGTGCGCTGGTCCATCGCGCTATTCAGGCCATTCATCTGGTTGTTTAACGGCAGCGGGCGATTATTGCTGCGCCTGCTGAATATCGAACGCATCGAGGGCCAATCGCGATTTCATAGCCCTGCAGAAATTGAGCTGTTGGTCACCGAGAGCCACGAGGGTGGGCTACTCGACGCCGAAGAACGCCAGATGCTGCGCAACGCTTTCCGTCTCCGAGAGCTGACGGCGCGGCAAGTCATGGTTCACCGCACGCGCGTCGTCGCGGCGCCGGTGGAGTCGACGGTGCGCGACTTGATGACGCTTTCGGTGCAGACAGGCCATACACGAATTCCGCTGTACCAAGGCGACATCGACAGCATCATAGGTTTTGTTCATATCAAGGATTTGTTCCGTCTTTACGTGGAGAACAACAACAACCTCGCTCAAATTCTGCGCGACGTGGTGCATGTACCGGAAACGATGCTGGCGCTCAGCGTGTGGGATACCTTGCAGAACGAACGCCAGTATATGGCGATCGTCTTTGACGAATATGGCGGCACGGCTGGGCTCATTACACTGGAGGATCTCATCGAAGAAGTATTCGGTGAGCTTCAAGATGAGTTTGATGACGAAAGCGCGCTGATGACCTTCGACCAGGCCGGCCGCCGCATCCATCTGCGCGCAGACCTGCTCATCAGTGATGTAAACGAATATCTGCGCCTGTCGCTGCCCGAAGAGGAAGTAACGACCTTGAGCGGCCTGATCTTTCATGCCCTGGGACGACCGCCAGACCCTGGTGAAGTGGTGAAGTTTGGCGAAACAGCGATTCGCGTGGAGCGCATGGAGGATCTTGGGGTCTCGGAGGTGTCGCTGAAAATAGACGCGGGCGAGCCCATTCCGCATGTCGAAGAGTGGGAGCTGGACGCAGAGGAGGGCGACGATGAGTAAATTGCTCTGGCTCGCCTTTGGTGCTCCCAGCACTCTGCTTTTTGCCGCTGCCGTTTTGGAAAATGGACCGCGCGGCAGCGCTTCATTCCTCATGGTTATGGCCGTCATCCTGGTTCTCGTGGTGCTGAACGGCTTCTTCGTGGCGGCGGAGTTTGCGCTCATCGGCCTCAGGCCAGGCCGCGTTGAGCAGCTAGTAGAAGAGGGCCGCCCGCGTGCGCCGCAAGTGTTAGCAGTGCTGCAGTCCAGCCAGAGGCAAGATCAATATATCGCCACGGCGCAGGTGGGCCTTACGCTGGCGTCGTTGGGCTTAGGCATGTATGGCGAGCCGCATGTGGCCGGCTTTATCGAACCCATCCTGCGGAACCTGATTGGCGCGCAGGTAAGCGCCGGTTTGCTACATACCGCGGCTTTCGTGATCAGCCTCGGCTTTGTCACCTTTCTGCACGTTGTCATCGGTGAAATAGCCCCTAAGGGCCACGCGCTGGCCGATGCTGAGCGGGCTGCGATGTGGCTGATTCGCCCTATGAACGTGGCGCAGACGGTTTTGAGCCCCGCGGTTAGAGCGCTCAATGCGATGGGCAATTGGCTGCTGACCAGGCTGTTTCGCATTCCGCCGGCACAAGGACATCAGCGGCTACACTCGCCTGAGGAGCTGGAGCTAATCGTCAGCGAAAGTGCAGAAGGCGGCCTGCTAAACGAAGATGAAGAAGAAATGATCCTGAACATCTTCGACTTCAGCGACCGCCAGGTGGGCCAGGTGATGACGCCGCGGCGCAAGGTACAGGCGATCGCTCACGATACGCCGCTAGACGAGCTAATGCAGGTCGTTTCAGAGAGCAATTACAGCCGGTTTCCTGTTTATGAGGAAGACCTGGATCATGTGATCGGCATTCTGCATCTCAAGGATCTGGTTAAGCAGCAGCTACGCACGCGCGGCAGCCTGGACGATATCCGCCTGATTCTGCGACCGGCGCCGGCCGTGCCGGAGTACCAGCCCGTCGATCGGCTGCTGGCGGCCTTCAAACGCCAGCGCATTCACATGGCAATTGTCCTTGACGAGTTTGGCGGTATTGCCGGCATTGTGACCCTGGAAGACCTGATCGAAGAGGTGGTGGGTGAAGTGCGCGACGAGTTTGATGTGGAGCGGGAGCCGTTCGCCGTCGTCGAACCCGGCGTCTTAGAGGTGGCCGGCAACTTCCTATTAGACGACCTATCGAATCATGTCTTTTTAGGCGATGACGAGGAGCTACCGGATGTAGAGACGGTCGGTGGCTTGATCATGACCGCCCTGGGTCGCCCTCCGCAGCGGGGCGATGAGGTGTTGTTCCGCGATGGCGTGAAGTTCCTGGTGCTGGATATCGACGGCCTGGCTGTGGCGCGTGCCCGCGTGGAATATCCCGTGGTCGAGGATGACGAGAGCGAGGCGCGAAACGCCTCGCTCAACGGCAATCTTTAATCCTCTTACTAACGGTCTGCCTCCAGGCCGTAAATGTCACCAAACTTGGCTGTGGCGTAAGCCACAAATGCGTCGTGACTCAGCGGCTGGCCCGTCGCGCGCTTAATGAGCTCGGAGCCGTGGAACTTGCGGCCATGTTGGTGAACGTTCTCGCCGAGCCAGCGCATGAGCGCATCGACCTTGCCCTGTTGCAGCTCGTCAGCTATTGCCGGCTCCTGCTCCTTCGCCGCCGCAAACAACTGCGCGGCGTACAGGTTGCCCAGGGCGTACGTTGGGAAATAGCCAAATGAAGGTCGAGCCCAGTGTATGTCCTGAAGCACGCCCTCTCTGTCCGTGGGCGGCACGACGCCAAGTAGCTCGCGCATCTTGTCGCGCCAGGCATCTGGGAGAGCGCTTACCGATAGCTCGCCGTTCAGCAGCGCCTGTTCAAGCTCAAAACGGAGGATAATATGCAGGTTGTACGTTAGCTCGTCGGCCTCCACACGAATGAACGACGGCTGAACCTTGTTGATGGCCTGGTAGAATTGCTCGACTGTTACGCGGTCGAGCTGCTCTGGAAAGATCTGCTGAAGGCGGGGGAAATGCTCTCGCCAAAAGGGCAGACTTCGGCCGATATAGTTTTCGAACATGCGCGACTGCGACTCATGCATGCCGAACGAGGTACCGCGCGCCAACGGCGTTCGCTCTAATGACGGGTGCGTGTTTTGTTCGTAAATCGCATGGCCCGACTCGTGTAGCGTTCCGAAAAGCGATGGATTGAGATAGTCAGGGTACCAGCGCGTGGTAATACGCGCATCGTTTCTAGAAAAGCTACTGGCAAAGGGGTGCACAGCTGTGCCCAGGTAGCCGCGTCCGAAATCATAGCCGACGGCCTCGGCGATATAACGCGCAAACTCCTGCTGCCCTTCGATAGGATAGTGCTGCTTCACCACGTCATCACTAATCGCGCGGTCGCTGGCCTGGATGGCCTCTAAAAGAGAGCCCGTAGCCGCTTTGGTGGCGTCAAATAGCGCTCGAACCTGCGCCGTGGTCATGCCGCGTTCATATTTGTCCAGAAGTGCATCGTATAGAACTTCGTCGTAGCCATACAGCTCTGCCATCTCGCGCCCCAGGTCTACGATCTTCTCCAGCCATGGCGCAAAAGAGGCAAAGTCGTTGTCTTCGCGGGCGCGAACCCATACGCTGTGGGCTTTGCCGCTGGTTTCAGAGACGCGCGTTACGAAGTCCTCCGGCAGACGCCGCTCTTCCTCATAAGACTCGCGCAGATAACGGATCAGGCTGGCCTCGTTGCTCTCATAAGGTTTGCCGTCGATCTCTTGCGCAGCTTCTTCGATCAGCTCGCCGAAGCTGTCGTCGGTAAACATATTATGCGTCAGCCGGCGCAGGGTCGTGATTTGCTTCACGCGAACGTCGTTGCCGGCCTCTGGCATTATGACCTGCCGGTCCCACATGAGCAGGGCGCTAGCCTTCTGAAGGTCGTTCAGTTCTTGTACCCGTTCAAGCAGGGTTGAATATTTGGACGTCATCATACCTCCTATTGTGGGGTCAATTCATCAAATCTGTGCGAAGCTACAAAAAAACGTTCAACGAAATCAGCGGCTGGAGCGGAATCCATTGTGTTAGTGGCGCCCGGTATTGCCAGCCGACTATTTCGATAAAGACGTAGTCTAATAGCGCCCACAGCCCAAAACAACTAATGGCGAAAACGACGATTGAGATAGCAATAGCCAGCACCAGGCACGATTGCGCACAACTGAAGCTGCTGCTGGGGAGGGTGCGCACCTTAGACGAAGGCTCGGCGACGACCTCGCCGCTTAACGCTTCGTCTTCCGTTTCCGCTTCAGCGTGCGGTCGCTGCCTGATTAATGGGCCGCGGCCACGGCAGCCGTAGGCAGCGCAGCGATTCTGGTTTGCCGTCCAGCAATGCACATGATGCCGCGTCGCATCCTCTGGGCAGATGACAATCTCTTCGCCCGGGGCGAACGGCTCCTTGCAGATGGCGCACGACTCGCCTACAAAGGGTGAGCGTTTGTCGACTAAGAGGGGTCGGATGGCCATAGCTTTATCGCTCTCAGCAGGCCATGCCACAGGTCACGTAACAAGCTGCGTCGCTTGAGCTCCCGCTGTAGGCGGCGTTCATCTTCTTTTAGGCGTCGCGTGCGGCCATTCGAGGTGGCAGGAGGAAGCGGCGCTTCCCTGGATATGTCGGTGCGCCGGACTTTCAGCACGGGTCCCAGGTCTACAATGCCAAAATGGCGCGAGGTGGTTCCAGAGCAGCCTAAAACGGCGCACTTCGAACCGTTCTGGCCCCAACAAGCTTGATGGTAAAGCGTCTCACATGCCGTGCAATAGACAGCCCGCATCTCGTGACGCCCGGCATGCTTCTCCACGGCGCCAGCGCAAATGGGACAATGGAGGCTAAGCTGGTTGGCCTCGGAAATGTCGTCCGGCGTAATTCTGATGAGCTCTTCGTTATCGTCCATTACACACGTTGCCCGCTGTGAGGCCGCTGGCCTCTTGAGCTGTCATTTTAACATAGTTGCCCGTGCTCTTCACCATTGACCTCACCAGGAATGGGGCGTCCAATCTGGCCAGGGAAAATCGTAAGGCATCACCTCTTTCTTCTTGCGATCCCAGCAGAAAAAGCCCATGCGCGCCGCGCGCGGGTCGAGCACCAGGGCCACGTGCCATGTCTGTGTGAAGAAATTCTGGTGTATGAAGAGATCCATGCCAGAGAGAAAAATGCCGAAACCAGGATGCGTGTGGTACCAGCCGACGATAATGGCTTCTTCGTTAGGGTACGTTTCATGCAATCGGTCTGTTACATAGCGCCAGCTCTCGGGCGTGTAGGTCACACTGGCGCCCATCATGCGCGTGTGCCGCGCAATAATGATATCGGTGACGTGCACGACATACCGGCCGTCGGGCTGCTTTTCGGGGCGCGGGCCAATGAGCATGCCGGCCACCTCGCGATCCATACTGCTGAGTGCATGCGCCTGCGCATCACGCATAGCCGCTTCATTGATTAAGATATCGACCGCTGCACGCGTTGGGTGTCCCTGCGGCCGGCGCAGCCCGGCAATGCGCAGCTCAGTTACCTCACCGGCAACCCCGTGCGGCTCCGGCGCCAGGGTGGGGGGCGGCGCGATCTCACTGGGCTCGATCTCTTGCCCGGCGTCAGCGCTCTTCAGGAGCTGCTGCGCATCACTAGCCACGTCTGCTGTGTCTGTGCCGGCGTCTTCACCTGGCTCGCTTTGCGCCATTATTTCTTCGGGCACGGCCTCTTCTTCTGGTAGCTGCTGTGGTTGCTCTGCCCCAGCCAGGCCCACTTGCTCTAAACTCTCGGCGGTCGGGCTTTCGGCGACCGGGCTGCTCAGCCGGATGGCGTGCGCTAAGATATGTTCGCGGCTCGCAGCCAGGCTCTGGCCGTCTGCGTTGATCAGCATGATCTTGATTGCCGAGACGTCGTCCGCCGCCAGATTGCCGATCTGACTGTGGCGATATTCCTCCCATAGCGCGGCTTCCATGGCGCTGGCAAAGGCCCGCAGGTCGCTCAAGGTACAGTCGCGTAGCGCTTTGAACTCTCCGCCGGCCGTTTCCACAACATCTGGGGGCGCCAGGGTGAGCGAAATGGTAGCCGGATGCCGCATGCCGGGCAGCTCAATGGTGATGATCGCGGCGTAAGTTAATTCATCTAGTTGGAGCATAAGTGCAGTTCCTGGAGGTTTGCAAGGTGTCCGTCATCGTTAGCGGCCTCATTGTGGCGGCAACAGCTGGATGCGGACGGTGCAGGTGGCCGCGCCAGGCAGCAACTCGCCAGAGTGGGCGGCGGGCGCCAGCCTGATCTCATAGGTTCCCGCTGTAAATGACGACGTGTCCCAAGTGAGGAATGCCGCGCTGGACGTAGCCCGACGGAACTGGCCCAGGGGCCACCAGGCCTGCTCACCTGAAGGGCGCACGTCGAGGCGGTAAGACCTGGCGCCAGGGTAGCGGGCGCTGCCCACCAGGGTCAGCTCCTGGCCAACGGCGAGCTGCGCATCGGGCAGCGGGCTGTACAGGCGAAGGGATGGGTCGGGGCAGCTTGCGGCGCCGGTCGCAGCGCCTTGCTCAATGACACGGCCGGCCAGGCCCGCCACAGCCAGCCGCAGCGCTTCGTTCTGGCTGCTCAACGGGAAAACGGCGAGCAACAGCATGCCCAGGCTGAGCAAGAGCGAGCCGGCGGCAACGGCCAACGCATGCCAGGCTTTGAGCTGGGGCAGCCTTGCCCGCTGCTGCGCTTCTGAGGCGCGTGTTGCCGCCATGCGCTCCATGTACGTTTCGTCCCAGATCTCACCTTTTCTTGCCTGCCAGGGCAGAAGTGGCGCGCCGTTCTGTGCATCGACGACCTCATAAAAGCCGGCCAGGGCCGACAATTCGCCGTCGCACCGGCCAAATAGGCCCATGGTGCGCTGCACAGGATCTACCACCAGGGCCACATGCCAAGGCATTACAAAGGCCGCCGACTGAACCACGACGTCGTCGCCAGAGAAGAATATTCCCAGGCCCGGGTGCGTGTGGAACCAGCCAACGATGTTCAGCTCAGGATAGCGCTCGGATCGCTCACGGTGCAGGTTGGCCCAGGCGTCAGCGTTAAAGGTGAAGTGAACCGGACCATGATCGCTGCTGCGGACTGGCAGAGCAGCATGGACATCCACGTAGACGCGCGACTCATGGCGGTAGGCAGCGCCCAGCAGGATGCCGCCAACTTCACTGCGCAGGTCGCTCCTGGCATGCTCCACTATCTGCTTGCTGGCCTGTGGAAAGAGAATGAGGTGTGGCTGGGACGGCGGCGGCACATCACCGTGTAGGTGACACGTTTCCGAAGTCGGGGCCGAGTCACGCCTGGGAAGATTCTGAACGTCTACGGAATGTGAGTTGCTGCGTTGCTTTACCGGCTCATGCTCACTACCGACGCCGTCAGAGAAGCTTGATGCCGTAGTCATCACCATCCTCGTCGGCGCCAATCTTGATCTGGTCAGAAAGTGACTCGCCTTTCAGGGGCCGATTATCAACAGGAAAGAGGTGTTTGTTGCGGTTGGCCCACAACGCTGCGCGCGAATTCATGGGGTCGCTAGGATCGAGATTTTTGTATTGAATCATCTCGCCCAGGGAAAGCAGCAGCTCGTCGAGCGTCTTTGCAGGCCACCACGCGCCGATACAGACCGCACCCGTCACATGGATGTTGGGGTGAAAGATGGGCGAGGTCCACTTTAGCTGAGGCTGCTTCAGTGGATACTCGGCGTGGAGATACACCGTAACATCGTGTGCTTCGCGAATAACGGGCTGGCCGTGAGCGTTCAGCTTCTCGACGCCGCGGCAGGTGAAGCGAATGAGGTATTTCTCAGGAGGATCGCCTTCTACTGCCAGGATACGGACGAAATCGCTGCGATCGACGAGCTCGCGAACGCGCTGGTAGTCGTTGCGCAGCCTGGTTTCACGAATATCGAATGACATACCGTGCCTTTATGATCGTTAAACGTTGGTGCGCCGTGGCTGCAAGGCCAGAACTGGCCTCGCAGCCACGCTGCGCATGCTAAAGCGGCGTTAACCGGCGGTGACTTCTGGAAATAAGCTGAGGATGTCGTCCTCGTTCACGCCGGCGTCGCGGAGGGAATCATCGTCTGCCAGACGCTTGCCAGAGGAACGATGGTCTAGACGGTAGGTAATTGGGTTGGCGCCCTGCGTTGTTGGCAGACCCATCTTGCTCACGAGGGCCGGAATTAGGCGTCGCATCGGAACGTCGTCGGGTAATTCAACAGGGGTCTTCTTAGAGCCGGTTGGATCATAGATGATTACTTTTGTACTCGCCATTAGAAATGTGCCTCCATTAAAGGTCATGTGTTGCGCTGTATCGCGTCACTACTATCTACGTAATTTAGGGTCGTGAGTTGCATGATGCTGGGCCAAACGTCGTTTACTCAAAGCTAAAAAAGCCGGCTTTGTCGCCTGTTAGTTCCAGAGCCACGCGCTCCTTGCCGTTGCGGGCCTTGACGATGCTCAAAGGCGGCATATCAATTTCGGCTAACGTGCGCTGCAAGTAAGGCTCACTGCCTTCGATGCGGTGCGTCAGTTCCATCTCTCGCCGCCCGCCGCAGTGTGGACAATGCGCCGCGTTCTCATAAAGTCGGGCCATGCGCTGAAAGACTGGCTCCACGCCGCCGCACTGATTGCAGTGCATAGCCACAACCAGCTCATTGTCGAACTCGAGCGCCGCCTCCGCGCCAAGGCGCTGCCGCGCTTCTTCCAGCAGCTCTGCGAGCGTCGTTTCGGTTGTGCTTGCCTGGGGCAGCTCGACGATTGGTCCCAGCGATGAGTGGCTCAGACAAAACTCTTTAGGCGGATATTCCGTGTTGTAGACATCGTTTGTCAGGCCGTTGATCATCAGCGCTGTGCCGGGGTTCACTTCCATGCCATGGATTAGTTTTAGGGCTTCTTGCGTCTGAAATGCGGCCACGATGGAGGCGCTGGTTGGCGTCGTGGGTACCTTACCCTGCAAAATGTCTTGCCTGGCCAGCAGCGGACAGGAATAGCGCAGGTTGATGGCCTGGTAGTCGGCGTCGGTGAGTGTGCATTCGTAGCACGCGCCGCGCCCAGGCCAGAAAACGCGTACAATGCCCATCAGCTCCTGAATGGCGCCATCGACCCAGGGCCGGCTCAGGGCCCAACTGAAGCGGTTAATCGACAACCGCGCCTCGCGATTGTCCAGGCAGCCGATGATGGCGTCCACGTGGCGAAAGACGCCCAGGCCTAGCTCGAAGTTGATATCGCCATGCCAGGCCTTCACGCCGACGTCTGGGTTGAGTTGCTTAACGCGCTCGGCGGCAACATCCACCTTGCGCCGCCCGCGATCGCCCTGCCTGAAGAGCACTGAACGGCTCAGATTGGCATCTTCAATGGTGTCGAAATCGGCGATGAGCACATTGCCAATGCCCATCAAGGCCAGGTTTTTCAGCACCTCGTTGCCCAGTGCGCCGGCTCCCACGACCAGCACCGTGGCGCTGCGCACGGTTTCTTGCTGCCACCAGCTAATATAGCCAAAAGTATGGTAGCGGTCGCGATCCGGGTCTGTAATGACCAGCGGCTGCTCCATCGTTATCTGTTCTTCTTTCACCTGTTCTTGCTTCATAGACTGTTGCTCATTTTCTGAGGCGCCTTGCCGGCGCCGAGATAAAGTTCTGAGTCACCACCAACGCGCCATCTGGATTGTAGGCGAAGCCGATACCTACGTGCGTCCAGATCGGGTTTAGAAGATTGCCGCGGTGGCTTGTAAGCTTGCGCGGCTGGCTCATGAAAGCGTTATGGATATCGTGGACGCCTGGTTCGCCGTGGGCTGCGCTGCCGTAGACGATGCCAATGTTCTCGCCGCAAGCGAGATAGCCAATGCCGTGACGCCTGAGCCTCTGGGCCACCGTTACGCCTTCTGGCGTGACATGGGCGACATATTGTCGCCGCAGCATGTCTGCCGAATGCTGCCGCGCCACGGCTGCCAGATCTTCCTGCCACGTAAGCTGCGACGTCCCAAAGACAGCCGGCAGATGATGTTGGCGCGTGCCATTCAACAGGTGGAACATGAGCTGCTCCAGCCGGGAGAGGGTCGGGCTGGGTTCTGTCTGAGCGCCCGCCGGACGCAAGTCGTCGCCGGTAATGGCGATAGGGTCACCCAGCTCAATTTCGCCTGTTTCGCCCGACGAAACATCCTCGGACGTGATGGTGATCACATCTGAATCGGATGGCGCCTGGCGCGTAACTCGGCGTGCACGCTCGATATCTTCCTCTGTTAACTGGAGCCACTCGTCCATGTGGCGCGCATCACCGGCGTCTTCAGATTCAGTCGCTTTGTGCGTCATGGTGACTGCCAGGCGCCTCCAGGGCTCGATGGAAGGGAAGCGTGAATTCCGTGCGATCAGCATGCAGCGTAATCGACTTGCGCTCGACGTCGCCGCCCATCTCGCGCGGCCAGGTCAGGTCGACGTCATAGGTAAGGCCTTCCTGCGTTTTTACCGGCAGCTCGGCGACAAAACGGCCCTCACGGTCTGTAGTCCCGGCCACATAGCTCTTGATGCCCTTGCAGCTTACCTTTACCTGTAAGCCGTAAAAGCCCGGGCCGTCGGGATAGGCGCGGGCCACAACGCGCAGCTTTGTGCTGGCCAAAGATTCCGAGCCAAACATCTGCCGCAAGGAAACGGTGAGGCCCGGACGAGCCTCAGAGCTGTTGGAAGGCACCACGACGGCGCTAGGCGGCAGCGGGCTTGGCGGCTGTGGCGGCTGCACAAGGTCGGGGCTAATGTGGATCGGCGGCATGCGTACGGGCGGTTGCTGCCCAGGCGCTGGCGATTGCGCCGGTTCGTCGGGCAGATCGCCTTCGCCAATCACCAGGGCATCTCCTCTGGCGACGGGGCGCGGCTCTTGCTCACTTTCTGGCTCGACGTGCAGCGTTTCACGGGAAATCTCCGGGTAGCGCACGGGAACAGGCGGTCGAAAATGGGGCGGCAGCGGAGGAATGACGCTGCCAGTCTGTAACTCTTCTAACATCGCCGTGTGTGAGTCGCGCGGCGCAAGGAAGCGCGCGATGCGCTCGCGCTCGGTGGCATTGCGCTGAATCTGCTGCCTGAGGAATGCGGCGGTGTTGGCGACCACCTGTCCCGCGGGGCTGAAGCGCTCCGGTGGCGACGAGGGGTCCAAGTGGGCCAGCGGATAGCCGCGCTTCCAGGCGTGGCTGCAGAGCAGGAGCGACAGCCATTCAATCTGATTGTCCCCAGCCTGATCAATGTGACCCCGGCCGGTGACCGCTGCTAGGGCGCGGACTTCGTCCTGCTGGCCCAGCCCTGTGTCGCGCAGCAGATCAAATAGCGCGACGCGCAGCCCATTTCCGTCGGCGACCAGGCGACCAAAATCGGCGCCGGTTACCTCGTCGAAGACGCCGGCCGCGCGCAGTAGCGCTCGCGCACGAGACTCCGAAAACTCGGCAGGCCTATCAGCGCCGGCTCCTGACTGGCTTAAGAGCCAGTTGCGCAACCGTGCGCCAAAGGCCAACAAGTGGGCATCAGCGCCTAGAGTTCTTACGATTTCTCTCGCTTCGTCGGACATAACTGACTCCGCATGGTGTAGGCCGGCCCACGGGACCGGCCCACTTACTTCTACTGTTTGGTTGCAGCCGGACTACGCCGGCAGGTTGGTCTCCAGGCGATGCAGACCTTCCCAGGTGCGCATCAGCTCTTCCAGGTCAGAGACGGACTCCAGGTCCACTTCCATGGCCCTGCGCAGCTCTTCGTCGTGCAGCTTGCGATCGTGCTGGCGCAGCATGGGCTTCACAATACTGTTGTTGAAGTCACGCTCCGCTTTGGTCGCTTCCAACCAGAAGAGCCGGCGCAGGCGGGGCAGGAGCTCGTCGTCGCCAAACAGGTCTTCGACGATTTCGCCAAAGATGCGGTTGGCCTTTAGCGCAATGTTATCCAGCTTTTGCGCGTAGCTCGCTTCCAGGTCTGCGCCGCCGGCCGGTCTTTCGCCGCTCGCCGGGAAAGTGATGTCAATGTCGGAGCCCTGCGGCTCGTCCAGTATGTTGATGGCGATGTCGTCAGCGGCTTCAGCCTGCGCCGCCGCGACCTGTTCTTCAGCCGGCTCCACAGCCTGCAGGCGTGACTGCCACTCGCGGCGCACACTTTCCGGACCGTCGAGCATGGCGTCGAGCAGGCGATCGTTGTCGGGCAGGGCAAGCTGCTCCTCGCTGTGGCGCAGTTGGCTGTGGATTGAGCGCTGCGGCCTGACCAGCTCATACATCGTTGCCTGGCGGCAAATGTGTCTGAAGTTGCCGGTGATACGTTGCACCAGCGCCTCGTAAGCGCCTATCAGTTCGAAGGTTTCGGCCGGCGCATCTGGCAGCGTATATTGATACTCCTGGCCGTAGCTGGCGCGCTCGAGGCGTGAGCGAATTTCATGCCCTTCCAACGTACGTTCCAGCTCGTTGGCTATGACTTCGGCCACTTCAGGCATAAAGCTGGAGACGGCTTCTTGCATCACCAGCTCGACTTGATAAAGAATGCGCTTGATGGGCACTTCGATGCCGCTGGTACCCCAGATCAAGCTGTCGTAGGTTACGTCGCGGTCGTCCCAATATTCTGTGCCATAGCTTTCCAGCAGCGTCTCAATTTCGCGCTGTACGGCGTCGCGCACCATGTCCTTGACGCCGCTCAGCGTTGGGCGCAAGAGGGCCTGGAAGCGGAGGTCGTCGTTATAACGCTGGCTAAGCTCGAGCAGGGCGTTGTGGAAAGCGCGCGGCAGCTCCTTTTGTTGGCGCAGCAACACGTTCTCGTAGCGCCGTTCCTGCAGCGATTCCCAACTTGTGGAGAAGGGCGGTTGCACGCCGCGTGCGGCGAGCTGCTTCTCGTAGTAGAAGCGCAACGCCTGTAAGGCATTGCGCACGCGCATGCTCGCCTCGCGTAACTGGCTGCGCACGCGCTCATTCTTAATAAAATCGATCAGCCGCTCGCGAAGCAAGGTGACCTCGCTGAGCTGCAGCAGCGCATCTTTGGTGTCAGGATCGAGGGGGTCGGAGGCGTTGACGTTGCCCAACTGGTCGCCAAATAACTTCAGGATACGCTCGGTCTCGCTTTCAAACTCGGCCGGCGAATTCTCCGGATCCTGAACATAGAGCGCAGGCGGGGCCATGACCAGGAAGTAAGGCCGGTTGTGGCCCCGGCCGGCGTAGCGCTCCCAATAATTGGGCGCGATGTAGCGCGTTACTTCTTTCACTTCAAGCTCGGCTTCAGGCAGGCCAGAATTGAGCCGATCGAAGGCCTGGCGCACATTGGCTCCATTGACTACCAGGAAGATCTTGGAAGCGGCGTCGTCGAGGTCGCCGCCGGAAAGACCAAAGAGGCGATTCTCTTTGATCCAGTTGACCGCCGAAAGCGATTTCATCTCGTCCACGCGCTGCCGCCCGGCGTCGGTAACCAGCACGATCATGGCGTCTTCGCGCTTCATTTCTTCCAGGGTAATGGCCTCATGCAGCTTCATGCCGGCGCCCAGGCCTGGTACGTCGACAATACGCAGGTGGCCGTCCATCAGCAGGTTGGGTTGGCCGGCGCGGGGTTGAATACGAAATGTGGCCGAGCGAATTAAGCGAATCTTGCGTTGGGCAGGGTTGCCTTTGAAGCCATCCTCGCGCAAGTGCTTGAGCGATTCGGGATCGTCCAGCGGCAGC
Organism: uncultured Ardenticatenaceae bacterium; assembly: GCA_964384155.1. Taxonomy (GTDB): domain Bacteria; phylum Chloroflexota; class Anaerolineae; order Promineifilales; family Promineifilaceae; genus JAAYYY01. The sequence goes on along the minus strand of CAYLJW010000005.1, from coordinate 27,718 downwards.
ACCTCTCGCTCAGGCGGGCCGTTTTGGAATAGCTCTTTCTGCACTTCATAGGTGTTGATGCAGTCCAGGAGGATTTCACGGTACTCATCGCGCTCGGTCTTGGCATTTTCCCGGCTGTCCTGCAACAGGTCGCGAATGGTTTCGGCCGCCTGCTCGCGCTCGCCCTTATTAGTGATGTCGAAGGGGTCGATCTCGCTCAACTGGCATAGACGCCGCACGCGAGCGGCGAACTCGTCCCGACTCCAGAACTCAAGGGTTAGCGATTCAGGTTCCTCTTCGTCTGCCTGCTCCACGTAGACTATGGTGCCAGTGACGGCTGTGACGGCGCCCGTGGGCAAGAGATTGCGCCCTAACAAGGCGTTGATCAGCGTGCTTTTGCCTACGCCAGTGCCACCAAAGAAGACCAGCGTATAGGTGCGCTGGTCGAGAATCTTTTCCGCCTCTTCTACGCTGAACTGCGCTTGCGGCACGGCGCGAATGAGATAGTCACGTGTGCCGTCAATGGTGCGCTGGAGGCTTACCCACTGCTGCACCTGTGTCTCGCTAATGTAGGGCAACTGCTGTAAGGCATGTTGCAACTCGCTATAGCGGTCCGATCCGTTATTTGAGCTCATATTTAAAATCCTCAACTGTCACCTGGTATGGCTAACTGTCATTCTCTTGTGGCGGGCGCCCAAAAGGCCGCACCACTGCACATTACGCATCGCGCTGCAAAAGGTTGCACATTTCGACGCCAACCACGCCTTGCAACAGAAGTGTAGATGAATGCGTATATGGTGATTGTATAATATGCTTGGCGCTCATGTAGATCCCGGCGCTCCTGGCCAATGCTATATCGGATCTTAAGCGGGACGTCGTGAATTGTACAACAGTTGAGCAACTGTTAATTGAAACTGGAGACATCGCATGCGCATCATCCTCTATCTGGGCAAAGGCGGGGTCGGAAAAACGACTGTGGCAGCGGCCACGGCGCTGCGCTCGGCGGAGCTCGGCTATAAGACGCTCGTCGCCAGCACAGACATCGCCCACAGCCTGGCAGACTCGCTGGATACCGAGCTGTCCGCCAAGCCGGAGGAGGTGCATCCCGGCCTCTGGGCTCAGGAAATTAGTGTGGTGGCCGACATTTATAACTATTGGGACACCCTGCAAGAATTTGCATCGACCGTCATCGCCGGCCAGGGACTCAATCGCGTGGTCGCCGACGAGCTGTCAGCGTTTCCCGGCATGGATGAGATAGTCAGCTTGCTGCACATCAACAAGCAAGCCAAAGAACGCAATTTTGACCGGGTGATTATCGACGCTGCCCCTACGGGCGAGACTATCCGCCTGCTCACCATGCCCGACACCTTCCGCTGGTATGCCGGCCATCTCTCGCGCTGGGAGCGGGGCCTTACCGGCCTGCTGCGCCCGTTCGCGGGACGGCTGCTGCAGGGGCCGGCAGAAGTGATGGATGCACTGCGCAAGCTGGACGAGGCCACGGCAGACTTGCGCCAGACGCTCAGCGATCCATCGATCAGCAGCTATCGCGTGGTGGTACAACCAGAGAAAATGGTTGTGCGCGAGGCCGAACGGGCCATCAGTTACCTGGGGCTCTTCAACTATCCGGTGGATAGCGTGATCATCAATCGCATCCTCCCACAGGCTCAAGATGAAGGCGACTTCTTTGAGCAGCGGCGCCAGGTGCAGCAAAAGTACATCGAGATCATTGAAAATACCTTTCGGCCCCTGCCGCTGTGGTATGCGCCTTATTACCCGTATGAGGTTGTGGGCCCGCAAGCGCTGTCTAGGCTGGCGCGCGACTGTTTTGGCGACGCGGATCCCGGCGAAGTCTTTTATCGTGGCATCGTTCAGGAAGTGATAGAAAGGGAAGACGGCGCCTATCTGCTGCGCATCCCGCTGCCATTTGTCGAAGGCGGTCACGTGCGCCTGCGTAAACGTGGCGATGAGATGTTCATCACCATCGGTAATTTCAAGCGAGAGATGATTTTGCCCAACGTGTTGGCCAAACGGCGCGCAGCCGGCGGCCGGCTGGTGGACGGCGTGTTAGAAATCGAGTTCGTTACAGCCAGCTCCGAGACTACGGGCACACAGAGGGAGCCGGCGTAGCGCCAGGTTGCCGGTAGCGGGGCAACGGTCTAATGGCAGGGGGTTCCCCAGCCTTCTGCGATCCAACAGGCCAGATTTTGCTCATGCCAGGCCAGCGCGTCTACCCAGATGCCGGCCACAAGCAGATCCCAATGCAGATGGTTGCCGGTTGAGAGCCCCTCCGTTCCCACTTCGCCGATAAGGTCGCCGGCAGTAACTACCTGGCCGGCCTGAACGTGCACCGCCGACATATGGTAATATCCGCTGTAGATGCTGAGCCCGTGGTCGATTACCACCGCTCCGCCTCGAACATACAGATGCTCGGCGAGCGCCACAATGCCGTCGCCCGCGGCATAAACCGGCGTTCCGCGATAGGCGCTGAAGTCGACGCCTTCGTGGTATGAGCTAAACGGACCGCCGTTATAAGAGCGGCGCGCGCCGTAAGAGGAGCTTAACGATAAGAACTGCGTAATGGGGATCTGAAAAGCGCTCTGCCACATGGGGCGGGGGGTTAGCTGCGACCAGATTTGAAACATGCGCGCTCGCTCGGCGGCTCTCGCCTCTTCGTCGATGGCCGCGGCCTCGCCCGTGAGAGTGAGCCGGTCAAACTGCCACACGCCTGGGGTAACGCGCCACGGTTGGGCCCAAATCTGCTGATCGTCGGTCACGATTGTCAGCTCCGGGGCGCCGGGCGCAAAGAAGGCTCCCGTTGCGCCGGCGCTTACGATCCGCTCGCCGTTGATAAAGCTCGCGAACTGCGAGGTTCCCAGCATTACAGTTAGCTGCGACAATCCCTGACCCCTGGCGCGTAGCGCGAGCGGCCAGCCGGGCTGCGCGGGTATAGCCGATAGCTCTAAGGATTGAAAACCTGCAGGCAGCTCTCTGGGCGGCTCGTCGCCGCCCTCGATCCAGATGGCCCGGCCATGAAGCGGGCGAAAAGGATGCGGCAGGCCAAGGTGCGACGCCAGCCACCACGGCGACTGGTTTTCGCGCACCGATAGGGCCAGCAAACCACCTTCATGCACACGCCGGATCTTTCCGTTGACCTGTTCGGGTCCGCCGCCGGTGATGTCAATGGTGTCGCCTATGACGGGGTTACGCCAGGGGTTCGGGTGCCAGTTAGCGGCCTGCAGCTCGGCGACCGGCGCCTGGAAACGCAGAGCAAGCGCAAGCCACGTGTCGCCTGGCTCCACGAGGTGTTGTAGCGGTGGCGCGCCCTGTTGTGACATTGCCGGCGACCCCGAGGCGCAGGCCATAAGCAGGCCAAAGAATAGAAGACGGCGAAAACTTCGTATAGCCATGAAAGACCATTAACCTTGAACTAGCTTCGCTGGCACAGATTGTGCCGAAAGGCTGCGGCTGCGGCAAGGTGCAATTCAAGCTGGGGCATTGACGCCGCGCTTGACACTGGCGAAGGGCCATGCTATAGTCAAACTATAACGCACTGCGTTATATTGGAGCCCATCCCCTGTCTTCTGGAGGTAATAATGACCGAGGTTAAAGTACAGGTCGAGGAAGATGAACTGAGTGAACGGGCGCCGAGCCCTTTCATGAGTGCGGCGCGCAATGTCCTTTTGGCCAGCATCGGCGCTGTGGTCGTGGCCCAGGAAGAGCTTGAGGTGTTCGTAAACCGGCTCATAGAGCGTGGCGAGCTGGCAGAGAAGGACGGCCGGACGCTGGTGCAGGATCTCCTGGAGCGCAGAAAGCAGAACACCGAGCGCGCACGCAGCGAGGTGAGCCAGGAACTCGACAAGCGCGTCGAGGAAGTGCTGCACCGGCTGAATATGCCGACGAAAAGCGATATCGACGCCTTGAGCAAGAAGATCAATGCGTTGTCGCGGAAGGTAGACCAGTTGAGTAAATCGAGTTAAGGCGCACCACGGGTGACGCGCGCATACTTGGGTCTGGGAAGCAACCTTGGCGACCGCCGCCAGAATTTGCGGCAGGCGCTCCATGCGTTGCAACAGCATGAGGCGATAACGGTCCGGACCCTATCATCGGTTTATGAGACCCCGCCCTGGGGTTTGGAGCAGCAGCCGCCGTTCTTGAATATGGCGGCTGCTATCGCCACCCGCCTCACGCCGCAGCAGCTACTAGAAGCGGTTAAGGCCATTGAGTTCAACATGGGGCGCCGAGAAACGGTGCGCTGGGGGCCGCGCCAGATTGACATTGATATCCTTCTCTTTGGCGACATGGTCCTGAGCACTGAACTAAGCGACGGCCGCAGCCTACAGATTCCACACCCTGGCATGGCGCAGCGCCTCTTTGTCTTGCAACCGCTGCATGAGATTGCGCCGGGCATGGTCGATCCGCACAGCAGTCTGACGCCGACGGAGATGATAGCAGAACTGGCGCCCGACGACCGTATCCGCCGCTTGCCTCTACCGCTGGAGTGGGGATGGCGCACACAGGTGATGGGCGTGGTGAACGTGACGCCGGACAGCTTCTCCGGTGATGGGCTTCTTGGCGATGATCAGACAGACCACTGGCTTGAACAAGTCGTGGCCCAGGCGCGGCAGTTTGTCGCAGATGGCGCAGATATCATCGACGTCGGCGGCGAAAGCACGCGGCCGGGAAGTTTGCCGGTCAGCGCAGAAGAAGAGCGCGCGCGCATATTGCCTGCGGTGCGCGCCATTCGGCAGGAAGTGAGCGTGCCGATTTCGGTCGATACCTATCGCGCTGCCGTGGCCGCGGCGGCCCTGGAAGCCGGTGCGGATTGGATCAACGATGTGTGGGGGCTGCGCATGGACGCCGAAATGGCTGCGGTCGCAAGCGAAGCTGGTTGCCCGCTGGTGTTGATGCACAACCGCAGCCAGCCCAAAGACGTGGCGCAAGAAGCGCGTCTTGGCGGACGCTATGTTGGCGTGCAGTATACAGACTTGATTGAAGACGTAAAGCGAGAGCTGCTGCAGAGCGTGGAACTTGCCCTGAGCGCCGGGGTTGCTGAAGAAAACATCATCCTGGACCCTGGCATCGGTTTCGGCAAGACGGTCACGCAAAATTTGCAGCTAATAGACCAGCTCAATCAGATTAAGGCATTGGGATATCCCCTTCTGCTAGGCACTTCACGCAAGTCGTTTATCGGCTATACGCTTGATCTACCGCCTGACGAGCGTGTGGAAGGCACGGCGGCGACGATCGCCATTGGCATTGACCGCGGCGCAGACATCGTGCGCGTGCATGATGTGCGCGCCATGTCGCGCGTGGCGACGATGGTCGATGCCATCGTGCGCCGCAAAATGAGTTAGCGTCTTGGTACGGCAGGGGGAGAGCCCAATCACCTGCCGTCTGCAACTTGAACCGAGGGAATGATGCTTGATTTTACTTTGGACCAGGAACAGGAGATGCTGGAGCGCACTATCCGGCGTTTTGGTGAAGAGCGCGTACGCCCGGTGTTTCGTGATAATGAAGAGAGCGGGCAGATCTCTCCGAGCCTACGCCGGGCGGGCTGGGAGATCGGCGTCTTACCGACGGGCTTGCCCGAAGAGTACGGGGGCTTCGGCGACTATTCGGCTCTGACCGGGGCCATTGCTACGGAGAGTTTTGCTTGGGGTGATCTGGCGACTACGTTCAGCATTATGACGCCTAACCTCGTCGCCGTTCCCCTGATGCTGTGCGGAAGCGAGGCGCAGAAAGAGGCGCGGTTGCCGCGCTTCTGTGAGCTGGAGCCGCCGCGCGTAACGGCCGCTTTTCAGGAGCCTGCCATCCGCTTTGATCCGCGGGCGATGAGCACGCGGGCCTGCCGCGAGGATGACCATTACATCATTGAAGGCGTAAAGAGCAGCGTACCGCTGGCCGCAGACGCGCGCGAGCTGTTGGTTTATGCCGGCGAAGAAGGCCAGATTCAGGCTTTCTTCGTTCCGGCAGACGCGGCCGGGCTGACGATCGAAGATCGAGAACGGCTGCTGGGGCTGGGCGCGCTGGACAGTTACAGAGTGCGCCTGGATGGTGTGCGCGTGCCGCTTGAAGATCGCCTGGGCGCTGCCACCGGCTTAGACTTTGACGTGATCTTGAATCACAGCAGGCTGGCGCTGGGGGCAGCGGCTACAGGCGTGGCGCGCGCGGCTTATGAATTTGCGCTGGGCTACGCCAAGGAGCGCGTCCAGTTTGGCGAACCCATTGCGCATCGCCAATCGATTGCGTTCATGCTTGCCGAAATGGCCATCGATGTGGAGAGCATGCGCCTGTTGGTATGGGAGGCGGCCTGGAAGATGGATCAGGGCGCCGCTGTGACGCGAGAAGCGGTTGTGATGAAACATTACGTCGATTCGCGGGTGCTGTTGACGGCGGACCGCGCCGTGCAAGTGCTCGGCGGCTATGGTTACATGCGCGAATTTCCAGTCGAGCTGTGGCTGCGCAATGCCCGTGGCTTTGCGCACTTTGACGGGCTGGCCATTATCTAGACTGCACCGCCAATGTCTGGCCTGGGCAATGGTGACTGTGCGGAGGAACGCAAAGTGATTAGTTTCGAGATGCCGAAAAAGATTCAGAACGAACTGCAAATGGCGAAGATGGTCGCGCAGCAAGTGATGCGCGCCACGTCGCGCAAGTATGATGAAGCGGAACACGAACGACCGCGCGAGTATATTGACATGATGTGGCTGGCGCTGCGTGAGCAAAATAAGCGGCGTTTTGAACGAATGATGGACGACGACCGGCCGGAGCGCGAGGGACCTAACTGGGCCATCGTGCGCCTAATTGCTATGGTGGAAACGCTCAGCTGGGGAGACGCTGGAATGTACCTGTGTACGCCGGACCCCTTGCTCGGCGGCGCAGCCGTCGAAGCCGTGGGAACGCGAGAACAAAAGGTCCGCTTACTGCAGAAGTTTGGCGAGGGCGAGCCCAAATGGGGGGCGATGGCCATCACCGAGCCGGACGCCGGTTCTGACAATAGCGCCATTCGCACCACAGCTGTGCTCGACGAAGAGACCAACGAATGGGTGTTAAACGGCGAAAAGATATTCATTACCAACGGCAAACTGGCCCTTGAAGAGTCGGATGGTTTTTGCGTTGTGTGGGCCACGGTCGATCCTGGCGCGGGCCGAGCGGGCATAAAGTCGTTTGTCGTAGAGGCCGGGACGCCGGGCGTTACCATATCCAAGCAGGAGCACAAGCTGGGTATTCGTGTCAGCGACACGGTGTCGCTGGTTTTCAACAACGCGCGCATCCCCTTTGACAATGTGTTGGGCAGCTCCGAGGTACAGCAAAGAACGACGACACGCGGCTTCAAGGGCGCCATGAAGACCTTTGACGCCAGCCGCCCGGCGGTCGCCGCCAGCGCTATGGGCGTAGCCCGCGCCTCATTAGAGCTGGCTCAGGAAAAGCTCGCTGCTGAAGGCATAGAAGTGGACTATCGCAAACCGCGCCACGAGCTTTCGGCTTACGAGCAAGACCTCATCGAAATGGAGGCCCAGCAAAAGGCAGGCTGGCTTCTGACGCTCAAGGCCACGGCAAAGATGGCTCACGGCCATTCCAATCGGTTGGAAGCCAGTATGGCCAAGGCGCGCGCCGGAGAGGCGGCGACCTTTGTCTCGCAGAAGGCCGTCGAGCTGCTGGGCCCACCTGGTTACTCAACCGAACTACTGGCCGAGAAATGGATGCGTGACGCTAAAATAAACGACATTTATGAGGGTACGAAGCAAATCAACACCCTCATTGTGGCTCGCAGCATACTGGGCTATACGCGGCGTGAGCTAAAGTGAGCCATGTGCGCCGCACCATGACTGTGGGGTAGAATACAGGGGGTGCGGGGCGCTGCCAACACCATGGAGGATGGTGTTAGTCATTGGCCTGATCTTAGTTGGGCCATGTGATGAATTCGGAGGAAAGAGGTATGAAGCGAGCATTTAAGAATGTACGTATTGTCACGGATAAGGGCGAGACGCTGCTTATCTCACAACAGCGATATGATTGTCTGATTCAGACGCTGAATATGCTGGCGAATGGCGCGCATAGGCGGGACCGGCGCCGCCAGCCCGCCACCCGAAGCTACGCGGCGCGGAGTTAATGGTGTAATCCTCTAGAGCGTCGCCGCGTCGAGTAGCGCTCGATGAAGTCGAAGGAGTTTCAATATGGCCTTTAGTATCCAGAAGGTAGCCGTGATCGGCGCGGGCACGATGGGCGGCGGCATTGCTGCGCATCTGGCGAACATCGGCATCGAGGTGCTCTTGCTGGATATTGTTCCGCCGGATTTAGAGGCCGCAGAGCGCGACAGCCCCGCGGCGCGCAATCGGCTGGTTCAGGCGGGATACGAGCGCATGGTGCGGGCCAAACCGGCTAACCTGGCCGGGGAGGAGCAGGCGGACTACATTGAGCTCGGCAATACGGAAGACGACTTTGAGCGCATGGCCGAATGTGATTGGATTATCGAAGTCATCGTGGAACAACTGGCGCCAAAGCGCGCCCTGATGGCGCGCATCGACGAGATCCGTCGCGACGATGCTATCGTCAGCAGCAATACGTCGGGGATCCCTGTTGGCCAGATTGCCGAAGGCCGGTCCGATTCATTTCGCGCTCACTTTTTGGGCACGCACTTCTTCAATCCGCCCCGTTATCTTAAGCTTCTGGAACTAATCCCGACGCCTGAAACGAGCCAGCCTGTGCTGGATTTTATGCGTTCCTTTGGGCGCGACGTGCTGGGCAAGGGCGTCGTAGTGGCTAAAGACACGCCGAATTTCATTGCCAACCGCTTCTTTGCCATTGCCGGCGCTTACGGCGTGGAACATGCTCTGGCGCATGGCTATTCCGTCGCAGAGGTCGATAATCTAACGGGGCCGTTGATCGGACGACCTAAGACGGCGACGTTCCGCCTGCTCGATCTCGTGGGCCTCGACGTTATGGGCCACGTCAATGAGAACCTTTATGCTGCCGTCGCCGGCGATCCCTTTCGTGAAATCTTGCGCGGCGAGCATGCGCCGAAGTTGATCCAGCAGATGATCGAAGATGGCCGGCTGGGCAACAAAGCGGGCCAGGGATTTTATCGCCAGACGATGGTCGATGGACAGCGCGAATTCTGGACCTTAAATCCGCAGTCGATGGACTATGAGCCACCGCAGAAGGTGCGGTTCGAATCGGTAGGCGCGGTGCGGCAGATCGAGGATCTTGGCGAGAGGCTGCGCCAGTTGATCGCTCACGACGATCGTGGCGCGAACTATGTACGCCAGCAGCTCCATTTCAGCCTGGCCTATGCCGCTCACGTCACGCCGGAAATCGCGTACAGCCTGAAGGATGTTGACGACGCCTTGCGTTGGGGGTTCGGCCATGAGGCTGGTCCCTTTGAGATTTGGGACCGGCTAGGCGTCGAGGAGACCGTGCGCAGCATGGGGGCCGCAGGCTTCGACGTAGCGGACTGGGTGCACCAGATGCTGCGCGATGGTAAGGACAGCTTCTATCGCAATGGCGATTACTACGATTTCGAGTCTGGCGACTACTGCCCGGCCAGGAGCGACCCGCGAGCGCTTAATCTTGAGCTGCTGCGCAGCTCTGGCGCGGAAGTTGAGCGCAATAGCGGCGCAAGCCTGATCGACATGGGCGATGGCGTGGCCTTGCTCGAATTCCATGCCAAGATGAACGCCATCGACCAAGACATCATCGACATGTCCTACCGCGCTTTGGAACGTCTGGACAGCGATTTTGATGCGCTGGTTATCGGCAATCAGGGCGATAACTTCTCGGTGGGCGCTAATATCGCCATTATAGGCATCGCCGCGGTGCAAGGCCTCTGGGATCAGCTAGACGAAACGATTAAGAGCTTGCAGATGGCTGCCTTCCGCCTGCGGCACGCACCTAAGCCGGTGGTCACAGCGCCACACCAACGTGTGCTGGGTGGCGGCGTGGAAATGGCCATGGCCGGCTGGCGCAGCGTCGCAGATCACGAGACTTACATGGGCCTGGTGGAAGTAGGCGTAGGCCTCATCCCGGCAGGCGGTGGCTGCAAGGAGCTGCTGTGGCGTAAGGTCAACCCCGTTATGCGCACGGCCAACGCCGACGTTTTGCCCGTGCTGCAGGAACTGTTCGAGCAGGTGGCCCTGGCCAAAGTGGGCGAGAGCGCCTGGCAGAGCAAGAACCTGGCTTATCTGCAGCCGGACGACCGCATTGTGATGAACAGCGACCAACGCCTGGTGCTGGCAAAGCAGGAAGCGCTGCACCTGGTTGCTACGGGCGCCAGACCGCCGCGGATTGAGCAGATATACGCGGCTGGGCGCGATGCTCTGGCTGCCTTGAAGCTAGGTGTACAAAGCTTTGTGTGGGGCGGCTACGCGTCGGAGCACGACCAGCTTGTTAGCAATAAGCTGGCCACGGTGCTGTGCGGCGGCGAGCTGAGTGCGCCGCAATGGGTCGATCCGTGGATCATCCTGGACCTGGAGCGCGAGGCTTTCCTGTCGCTGGCTGGTGAACCGAAGAGCCAACAGAGAATCATGCACATGCTGCAGCACGGAAAGCCGCTGCGTAATTAAACTCAAGGCAGCGAAGTGGCTGCTATTCCCCGGGAGCACACTGCCGGGGTCCATTCCACGTGAATCAGCGCAGCTTAGTTAGGAGAAGCGCAATATGACCCGTGAAGCCGTAATTGTAGCTGGAGCGCGCACTGCCGTTGGGCGCGCCAGGAAAGGCACAACGCGCAATACTCGATCCGACGAAATGGCGGCCGTTGTGATTCGCCATTTGTTAGAGCAGGCTGGCGGCCTGGATCCCAGTGAAATTGACGATGTGATTATCGGCTGCGCCATGCCCGAAGGTGCGCAGGGGCTGAATTTCGCGCGCACGATTGCCATGCGCGCCGGACTGCCGGCCTCGGTACCGGGAATGACGGTGAACCGCTTCTGCTCCAGCGGACTGCAAACCATCGCCATCGCCGCCGAGCGCATTATGGCCAACGGAGCGGATGCCATTGTTGCTGGCGGCGCGGAGACAATGAGCCTAGTGCCCATGACCGGATTTCGCGTCAGCCCCAATCCACATATGGTCGATAGCCGGCCTGAGGCGTATATGAGCATGGGCCTCACTGCCGAGCAGGTGGCGGCAGAGTATGAGGTCAGCCGTGAGGCGCAAGATAGATTTGCCCTGCACAGCCATCAAAAAGCGGCCGCAGCTATCGATGATGGGCGCTTTGCGGAGCAGATCGTTCCCCTGGAGATCGAACAAGTTCGCGTGGGCGAAAATGGGTTCGAACGCGAGATGTTGCACTTCGCCGAAGACGAGCATGTGCGCCGCGATACGACGCTTGAAAGGCTGGCGGAGCTGAAGCCCGTGTTCAAAGCAAACGGCACGGTAACGGCAGGCAACTCCTCGCCTTTGAGCGACGGCGCCGCGGCTGTGCTGATCATGGAACGCTCCAAGGCGGAAGCGCTTGGCCTGCGGCCGCTGCTGAAGTTCACCGGTTACAATGTAGGCGGTGTACGGCCAGAAGTGATGGGCATCGGCCCTGTAGAAGCTGTGCCACGGCTGTTGAAGCGAACGGGACAATCGCTGGATGATATCGGGCTGATTGAGCTTAATGAAGCCTTTGCGGCGCAGGCAGTGGCCGTGGTTCGCGAGCTGGGCCTCGACGAAGAGCGGCTGAATGTGAATGGCGGCGCCATCGCCCTGGGCCACCCGCTGGGCTGCTCCGGCGCCAAACTGACGGTGCAGCTCATGTACGAGATGCTGCGGCGCGATGTGCAGCTGGGCATGGTGACAATGTGCGTGGGCGGGGGCATGGGAGCGGCAGGCATCTTCGAGAATGTGAGTGGCTGAGCCGACGCCCTTGTGGAGGCGCCTGAATACGGGCGCCTTGTTGATTTCGGCCGGCCACTTATCGCTGGAATTGAGCAATAATTACCTGCCTGTGGCCTATCCCCTATTCATCGAAAAGCTAAGCCTCAGTTATGCGCAGGTTGGCGCCGTTGCGCTTGTGGCGATTGTGGCTTCAACGTTGTTGCAGCCCCTGTTTGGCTATCTCTCCGACCGTTTTGATTCGCGCAAGCTGATGGCGTTGAGCCTCTTTTGGATCGGCACGGTGATGGCTTTTGCCGGATACGCGCCGTCGTACGCCTGGCTGCTGATTATCGTGGTGGGCGGCGGATTGGCCTCCGCTGCCTTTCATCCGGCGGCGGCTTCGCTGGCCTCGGTTGTCGCCAGCAAGCGGCGCGGTGCATCGATGTCAATCTTTTCTGTGGGCGGCAACATCGGCGCTGCACTCAGCCCGCTGCTCGTCGGCTTTGCCCTAATTCAGTTCGGGCTGCCTGGTACGATCATCCTCATTCCACTCATGTGGGCCATCGGCCTGCTCCTGGGAAAGCGTTTTCTGCAGTTACCGGCAAATAACAGCCTGCACCACGACCGCCGGCAAGATGAAGCGGGAGACGCCGCCGGCCGTGTACAAATTGGGTCGCTGTTGGCCTTATTGTTGGTCATTCTCATTGCTTCAGCCCGCTCCTGGTTTCAGGCAGCGCTAAACACCTATTTGCCTGAATGGCTACAAACGGAGGGATGGTCGGCAGAAAATGCCGGCGCGATGCTTTCGATCCTGATGGCCTCGGTCGCCGTGGGCAGCCTGGCCGGCGGCACCCTATCCGATCGCGTTGGGCGACTGGCTATTGTCTTCGGCAGTTTTACCCTGGCGATACCTATTTTGTGGCTGCTACTGAACACGGAAGGACCCATTCAGGCGCTGTTTATCGCCTCGGCCGGCGTGACCATTGGCGCCACCTTCCCGGTGACCATTCTAATGGCGCAGGAGGCGTGGCCCGGCGCCGTGGGCCTGGCTTCGTCGCTGGCCATAGGCCTTGGCTGGCTGCCGGGAGGCCTTGGCGCCTGGACGGTGGGCATCATTGCCGATCATCGCTCGCTCCATTTCGCGCTTTCCACATTGCTGGCAGCGCCGGTTGTCGGCCTGTTGGCTGCACTGGTCTTTGCGCACTTCTATCGCAGAAATCGCGTCGCTCCCCTGGCCTAACGCCTAGGCCTCTTTCCGCTGCTGCACCATGAGTATCGGGCGCTGAATGCTTGAAATGAGCTGACGCGCAATGTCGTCGAGCAACAGGCGTTGCCATCCCTCGGTGCGATGGGTGCCGATAACCACCAAGTCATAGGCCCCACTTTCCGTCTCCGCCAGAATTTCATCCACCACTCGGCCATGGCGCACTTTGGCTTCGGAATGGCCCGTCGCCTTTTCCAGTAGCTCCAGGTCCTGATGCAGCAGCTTGCCTTCTGGCGTGTCTGCCTCGATCAGGCTATCGGCGTCAGCGCGCAGCTGCCAACCACGCACGCCGGGCGCGGCGCCCATCTGCGACATCACATGCAAAACCGTTACGCGAGTTTGCGGCGTCAGGATTTCGGGCAGCGCGGCGGTCAACCGCTGTAGGAGGGGCTGGTCGTCCAGGCCGCTATCACAGATCAAGATGTTTGTGAACTCGCGCGAGAGTCCTTTAGCCACCAGGACGGGACAGGGCGCTTGCGCGATAATTCGTTCGGCGGTTGGGCTCATTAACCGCGATAGGATGCGGTGGTGCATGCGCTCGCCCACGACCACCAGGCGATAGGCTTCTTCGCGGCTTTCTTGCACGATTTCATGCGCCGGCTCTCCGACGCGGACCTTTACTTTCGGTTTAGGAAGATGAGGAGCCCACAACTTCTGAGTTCGACTAAGCATGGCTTCGCCGTGCTGGCGGTCACGCTCGCGCCGCACGACGTGGAGAATTACAGCTTCGGCATTGATTGCCGTGGCAAAGGCGTTGCCCAACTGCACGGCAAGGTCAGAGTGTCCGGAACCGCCTGTAGCGATTAAGATGCGCATAGGCTCCCCCTCGGTGCGTCATCGTATGTCACCGACTGGCTCAATAACTTAGTCCTGGTTGGCATCAGAGGAACATCAAGATAATTGGAGTGAACACAATCAAGAAAATGAATAGGCTAAAGTTGCGCCTGTCGCCCGTCGCCCAGTCTACAAAGCCCAGTGCAGCGCGCTCATATGGCCGATACAGGGTCGCCAGGATAATGGCTGAGACAAGGGTAATACTAACCATGTTAACAAATATGATGGTGAACGCCATGGGATTATTGAGTAATACGGCTGCCAGAACAGTGTCGATAAACGTCGTGACGTTTGCGCCCATAATATAAGGCACCACGTTTTCGCGCCGAATGAAGCCGCGTGCACTCAAGGGCACTAATATGCTGAGTGAGATACTCACAGACATCGACAACATCGTAATGCCGGCCCCTAGAAGGAACATGACCCAAGGTCGGTAGACAAAGCGTGAGACGCGCCCAACCTGGCTCTCCTTGAGCGACATTTCTGGTAAGGCCCTGTCGAATAGGCTAAAACTGGCCATGATGACTACAAAACCCAGAACAAATAGGCTCCAATTCGGTAAGAAAGACAGTAGCCAGGCGACAATGGGGTCGAATATGCGCTCCGTCAAAGAGCTCAGCGCGCCGCCGGTCTGCAGCTGTAGATGATTTAACGCGCCAATGCTGAGTAGGTAGAGGCCCACTGGTAAGGCCAGCAAGTGAGTACTGCCCGTAACGATCAGAGACAGCAAGCCCATTCCCAGGCTCGTGGCTCGGTCGCGACCTCGGAGCACATAGATAAAACCAATCAGAAGGACGATGAGACTGGCGCCGAGGCGACTGCCCGTAATCATCGTATAGGTCTCTAACTCGCCGATGACCCCCGCATCGAAAAAGGTCAGCGAGGCAGCGGCGACCGGTGACCCGCTCATAATGATATATGCGAACAGCCAGCCGAAAGCCAGACTATTGTATGGATTTGTTACCGCGAAGCGGTCGCGCACGAGTGGCGCCAGGTCTCTGGCGCCCTCTTTCATCATCGTGATGGCCAGTATGAACAAAAACAGGCTGATGAAAAAGAGTGGAACCTTGTACCAGTTTGCGCGCCGGCGAGCTGTCTTGCGCTCAGCGCTCGCCGCCTGCGGTGCAAGAGGCGTGGTCGGCGAAGGGGGCGTAACAGGCGCTTCCGCTCTTATTTCGGTTTCATGCTTCTGTACGTCGGTCAACGGCCATCCCCCGGCAAAAAAGCGCCATTCTTACAGCGCGCCAGGAAATGCCAGCGCGCTGTCCAACTGGCCGCAGTGAGCGTCATGATACAACCGCGCCTCAACGTTTTGCCCTTTGTTCCTCTGATCTTATGGCTCAGTCTCATCTTCTACTTTTCACACCAGCCGGCCACCTGGCTGCCCAATTATGGTCAGTGGGATCTACTCATCAAGAAGTGTGGTCATTTCATTGCTTATGGTATCCTGGCGCTATTGGCCCGGGCTGCGGGCTTTAACTATAAGAGCGCCCTGGTGCTGGTTTTGGCCTATGCGGCGAGCGACGAGCTTCATCAGCTTTATGTGCCCGGCCGTTTTGCCGCGCTTAGTGACATGGTCATCGATCTGCTTGGAGGGCTGTCTGCTCTGCTGTTACACCGGTTGGTTGCGGCTGGGTGGCGTAGATCTCGATGGGGCCGAAGAGCTGCGACTGATGGGCAAATGCCTGGCGACGTTTAATCAGCTCTAGGATTGCCAGCAGGGTAACGGCCACTTCGACGCGGTCTGCATCGCCCGAAAGGAGATCGCGAAAGCCGATGCGCCCGTGGCTTTTCAGCTTACTGTGCAGATGCACAATCTGCCCCTCAATGGTGACGCGCCGCGGCTGTTCCACGTCGACGGCCTCTTCCTGCCTCTCGGCGCGTGCCAGAACATCGCGTACAGCCTGGAGAAGCGTATTGGCGTCGACACCGCTGAGGTCAAGCTTGCCTTCGATCTGAGGCGGAGGCGCCACGCGCAGATAGGTGCGCAGGCCCTCGTCGATGCGCTGCTGTAAGGCGCCTGATGCCGCCTTGAATGCCTTATATTGGCGCAATTGGCGCAGCAGCGTTTCCGCCGGGTCTTCTTCCTGCTCGTCGGGAGGGAGCAGGGGTGACCGGGGCAAGAGCGCCCGACTCTTAATCAAGGCCAACCGCGCGCCTATTACCAGGAAATCGATGAGGTCTTCAATCCGTTCCTGCTTCAATTTCTCAATTTGTATGAGATACTGCTCTGTGACGCGCGCCAGGGAGATGACCGTGATGTCCAGCTCGTTGCGTTCGATGAGATATAGCAGGAGATCCAGCGGCCCATTGAAGACCGGAAGGTCGATGTGATAGGCGGGTAGCTGGCGGGCAGGAGCTGGCATAGCGAAATCCCTGAATTACGGTGACGTGGGCTCCATTATACAGTAGACGAAGCCATTCATCTCCACGAGCTCAGTCGTCTCGTAGCGCTGCCCGATCATATCGAGCACAGGAGGTGGGTAGAACTGGGCGCGCAGGATAACCGTGTCGAACGCCTGCGCATCCAACATCGACAGCATCTCACTCAGATCGACGCTTCCGTTGTGGTAAAGGTTTAGGAGCTGAGTAGGATTGGTTACGACGTCACGCCCGACATACAGGTTAAAGCCGGCCTCTTCGCTGAAGGCAGCCGTCTCGCCGCGCGCTATGTGGCCGGCAATGGTTCTGCCGGCTTCGGCGTCGGCGCGCGTAGGCGGCCGGCCCAGGAGGCCCACGCCGGCGGAATCGACGTAGGGGATCGGCCCAGGCGGACGTGGCGCCGAGCAGGATGTTTGCGGCGCGATGTACACCTCGGTCGGTTTGCCCAGCGCCGCGGCGACGTTGCGCAGCAGAGGGCTATGTGTGGGCAGGTGAAATAGGCGGTCGGCCTGGAACAAGAACAAGAGCGCGACTACGGAGATGGCGACGCCTCGCCACACGATGCCGCGAGCTTGAGACAGGTTGATCATGCGTCCCAGCGCCAGCCCTGTGAGGATACAGGAGGCGGCGATTGTCGTCGCAAAATAGGATTCCCCGGCGCCCCATTTTCCGGCTGTCAGGCTGTTGGCCAGCGTCACCACGAACCAGATTGCGTATAGCGAAAGCCGCTCAAAGTACAGTTGATACAGCGTCAGGGCAGCGGCCACAACGGTCAGCACGATGTGCAGGCGGAACCATTGTCGAAAGAGCCCGATGGCCTGATCGAGAATAAACGGATTGAGATTTGCGGTGACGGTATTGATCATCCAGTGGCCGCCGGTGGCCACGTCGATAAGCAGGAAGATGAGCCCGGTCGCGACGGCAAAGGGGACGGCCCACTTGATCGCTCTCAGAGGCTGCCGTAGGAAGAGAAATATGAACACGGCGGCAACCGTAGCATAGGCCAGCTGCTTCGTGTAGCCAGCAAGAAGTAGAAGAAACATCACCAGCAGCAGGCCGCGCCACCGGCTCTGGCCGTCACGCTGCTCGCGGTCGATTACTACGGTTAACGTCACCACTGCCAGGGTTTCCAGCATCACCATAAAAAGGTGCTGTCGGAAAAGCGGACCGACATGGTAAATGTAGTTAGAAGCAAGGAAGGCGAGACCACAAAGCGCCGATAGCCACCAGCGGCGCGTTTCACGCTGTACGGCGTAACCAATCGCCGCGGTCGTCAGCAGCGTGCCGATGTAGGCCACAAGGCGGCCAGTCCAGTAGTGAGGACCAAACAGCCAGACCAGAGGAACAATCACCAGGTGGAAAACTGGTGGATAGTTCGACGAATAGAACGGGTACTGGTTGACGTCGCGGTAAGGCCATTGACCCTGGCTGAAAAGAATGGTGTCGACCAGCTCAAAGCCTTCGCCCTGGTCGTAATCAAACGGAAATTGAAAGAGGTGCACGGCGTAGATGGTGTACACGACGAAGTAGCCAACATAGGCCGCCAGGGCCAGGGCAATTACCCCGGCCGGCAGCGCCCGGAAGAGGGATTGCAGCCTCTCGTTCTCGGCAGGGCTCACCCGACTTTTGAGCACGCTGTTTTTCAGGGATGAAGGAGACTGCCGCATCATGCAGGCCGGTCGCCCAGGGGAAGGAGGGTCAGGCCGACCAAGGTCAGCAGCAGTGTGGCGGCGAGCGCGATTCGCTGCATGGGACCGATGCCCTCAAACTGGCTGGCTCCGACCAAATCGGCGGCAAATAGGGCCACAATGGCCAGCAGTCCGAGGGTCGTGAATAGAATGCCCAGTTGTCGTTTTGTCACGTAGCAAACTCCAGCGTGCACAAGATGATGGCTCTATTGTGCCTACATTGCCGCGTCGTGCAACAGCTTAGCGACGTCAAAGCAGCGGCTGGACACGCGGTCCGTGATGTGCCCTGCGGAATGCCCTTTACAAAGCAGCCGACTCTGGTATAATCCTTATTCCAAATAGGGTGTTCGCCGCTGCGCGCAGCGGTTTTTTGTTTTCACACCGTCACACAGCCGCAAATGCGGTCGTGCGATGGTCATCATTTCTCTAAAGGTAGGTTGGAGAATGGCGACTAAACCAAAGCCACACTTATTAACCCCAGAAGGGCTGGAGCGCCTAAAGCAGGAACTAAACGAGTTACGTTCAACCGGTCGGCAGCGAATTGCCGAACGGTTAGAGAACGCCTTCGCCGACGGTCAGGATGACGAGTTTGTCGACAACGCTGAACTAGAGGCAGCCCGTAATGAGCAATCGTTCCTGGAGGGCCGCATTCTTGAACTTGAGGAAATTCTTGGCAACTATCAGCTCATCGAGGCCAATGGACCGCAGGAGCGTGTCCGTGTTGGCAACAAGATCACGGTTGTCGAAGAAGACTTTGACGAAGAGGAGCGCTATCATCTGGTGGGCGCCGCCGAGGCCGACCCGGCTGAGGGGCGCATTTCCAACGAAAGCCCGCTTGGCAAGGCGTTGTTGGGTTCGAAAGTCGGCGATGTTGTGCGCGTGAACGCACCGAATGGCATAATCAACTTTCGCATTACGAAAATCGAATAGCTATTGACCCGTGCGGACTGACGACAGTTCAAAGCAGCCCGTGCCCCGCACGGGCTGTTTTCATATCGGAGAGAGCAAGATGAGCAGTAAAGAGCCCGCTTCGCGCAGCGACGTATGGTTCCCCACACACCTGGAACAGCAGCGCCTGGAGAAGCTGGAAGAGCTTCTGAGGCAGGGTATCGATCCTTATCCCTTGCGGTCGGAGCGCAGCCACACGACGGCCGAAGCGATTCAAGCTTTCGAGCAGCACGAGGGCATCGGCAGCGAAGACGACGGACCGCCGGTGACTGTGGCAGGCCGGCTGATCAATGTGCGCGATATGGGCAAGACGATTTTCGCCGACATCGAAGACGGCCACGGGCGGATCCAGCTATTTCTGCGGCGGGCGGAGGTGGGTGAAGAGCAGCACCAGCGTTTTAGCAAGCTGATCGATCACGGCGACTTCGTTCAGGCGCATGGCTCTGTCTTTCGCACGCGTATGGGGGAGATCAGTGTACGGACGCAGAGCTGGCAATTGCTGAGCAAAGCGCTGAGTCCCTTGCCCGTGGTTAAGGAGCAGGAGGTAGACGGCGCCATCGTGCGTTACAGCGCGTTTGCCGACGTCGAAGAGCGATATCGCCAGCGCTATGCCGATCTGGCCGTAAACCCGGAGGTGCGCGAGCTGTTCCGCACACGGGCGCGCCTCATCAGCATCTTGCGCCGCTTCCTAGACGATCATGGCTTTCTGGAGGTCGAGACGCCGATCATGCAGCCGCTATACGGCGGCGCGGCTGCTCGTCCATTTGTCACGCATCACAATCAGCTCAAGCAAGACCTATATTTGCGTATTTCGTTCGAGCTCTACTTGAAGCGCCTGCTGGTCGGCGGCTATGAGCGTGTCTATGAAATCGGCCGGGACTTTAGGAATGAGGGCGTGGACGTCACCCACAATCCCGAATTCACGCAGCTAGAGTTCTACGCTGCCTACTGGGATTACCACGATGTGATGGCCTTCACGGAAAGGATGATCGCCGAGCTGGCGCGGGCGCTAACAGGGGGAACGACGATCACCTATCAGGGCCGCCGTATCGATCTGGCCGCTCCCTGGCCGCGCCTGACACTGCGCGACGCCATCCGCCAGTTTGCGGAAATCGATTATGAGGAGCACCCCACGGCGGAGCAGCTTGCCGCAGTTATTCGCCAGTTGGGTGGCAAAGCGGCGGCCGACGCGACCTGGGGCAAACTGATCGACGCCCTGCTGGGCGATTACGTCGAGCCGCACCTCATTCAGCCCACTTTCATCACCGAATATCCGCGCGACATTTCACCGCTGGCAAAACGCATCCCGGACGATCCGCGCCACGTGGAGCGTTTTGAGTTCTTCATTGGCGGCATGGAGATGGGCAACGCCTTCAGCGAGCTGAACGACCCGCTGGATCAGCAGCAGCGCTTTGAGGAAATGCAACAGCTTTACAGCGCGAGCGATGAGGAAGCTCACCCTATCGACGGCGACTATCTGCAGGCGATGCGCTATGGCATGCCGCCCAACGGTGGATTTGGCGTGGGGATCGATCGGCTGGTGATGTTGTTCACGGATCGCGCCAGCATCAGGGAAGTGCTGCTTTTCCCGCATCTCCGCGCTCGCGATTAGGCAGCCGTCGCAACTGCACGATCAGCGCGCCCACGGCGGCAAACAGCAGCCCGCCAAGCTGCAGCGCGCTGATGCGCTCGCCGAGAAAAATCCATGCCAGGATGGCCACCTGGATTAACATCGTATTGTTAATGATGCTGGACTCTACGGCCGTCAGCGTGCGCAGCGTGTGATTCCAGAGGGTGAAGGCCGCTGCCGTATTGACCATCGCCAGCCAGGCGATGATCAGCCAGCTAGTCGGGCGTAAAGCCGGTAAGCCTTGCAGGAGCAGACCACTCGCCAGCAGCACGGTCGAACCAATGCCCATGCTCGTTATGGTCACGGCGATCACGCTTAGGCGACGCTCGCGGTTTACACCGCGCCCCAAAATCGATGAGCCGGCGTTGGCCAACACGCACGTGATGGCCACGCCGAAACCCAGCAGCTCACTGCGCGAATTCCAGAGGCCGGTCGAGAGGATATCCGGAGAGAAATACAGCAATGCTCCCGCGACGAATAGACCTGTTCCTATCCACTGCAATGCGCGCGGCTGTTCTCGCAGAAACAGGATACCCATAAAGGCAACGAAGATGGTGGTGAAGTTTAGCAGTAGGCTGAGTGTCACAGCCGGCAGCAGCGATAGGGCCACGAACTGCGTGCCTTGCGCGATGGCAAAATTGACTACACCCAGAACGGCCAGGCGTTTCCAGTCGGCCGGCGTCAGCTTGAACTTTGTGCGCTCGCGCTGGAACTGTCTCAGCGTAACGGGAAGGAGCAACAAGAAGGCAAAGAAATAGCGCAGTCCGGCGAACGTGAGGGGCGGCACATCCTCCAGGCCATATTTAATTAATACCCAGGACGTGGACCAAAGGAAGGTGACAAACAAGGCCTGAAGAATAGCAATGCTGCGTGGATTCATTCGGCGCCCAGTTACGGAACCCTAGCTACTCTTCGGTAGATATCACTGTCGTAATGGTCGGGCCGCCCTGCGCAGCAAGCGGCGCTAGGCGCCCGCACCGTCCAGGCTAATCTCGGCGCGAAGCAGCTCTTCCTGGCGGCTGAAGGAGAAACCAAGCTCCTCGGCAATGCGCTTCATGCCGCGGTTGTCGGGCAACATGTAGGCCATTACGGTCTGTACACCCTCAACGCGGCCGATTTCGAGAAGTCTCCGCAGCAGTTCCGAGCCTAATCCCTGGCGCTGGAAGTTGTCGCTAATCAACAGCGCAAACTCGGCCTCCTTGCCCTGGTAGAATTTGCTCAAACGTCCCACGCCGATAATTTCCTCTTCGCCTGTTTGCGAGCTGCGACGCGTGGCTACCAATGCCATTTCGCGATCGTAGTCGATAAAACAAATGCGCGTCAGGCGCTCGTGGGTGGTGCGCTGGTCGAGGTTGAGAGATCGGAAGTAGCGCATGTAGACGCTCTGGTCGGATAACGGCTCATGGAATTGAACCATCAGCGGTTCATCTTCTGGCCTGATGGGGCGGATGCGCACAACTGAGCCGTCTTCTGTCTCCCAGTCCCAGACGTATTGCGTGGGATAGGGGCGGATCGCCAGCTTGGGTAGTTCCTCGTCTGTTATTTCCGGCGGGTAGAGCACCACGCGCGCGTCGAGCGCCAGAAGCTGCTCTGCCGAGGCCAGAAGCGGATTAATATCGATCTCAGCCACCCAACGCTGCTCGGCGACCAGGAAGCTGAAACGGACCATCAGCTTTTCCAGGGCATCTAAATCCACGGGGTCCCTGCCGCGGACGCCTTGCAGCGCTTCATAAATCTTGGTGCGCTGCATCATGCGGCGAGCCAGCGTAGTATTCAAGGGGGGCAGGCCCAGCGCCCGATCGCGATACACCTCTACTAGTGAGCCGCCTGTACCAAATAAGAGCACTGGCCCGAACTGCGGGTCGGGGCTGCTTCCGATGATGATTTCGTAGGCCTCGTTGAGGTCGACCATGGGTTGTACCGTGACGCCGTGGAAGTGCTCTGCTCCGGCATGGCGCGCGACGCCTTCGGAAATGGCGGCAAAGGCTTCTCTGACGCCTTGATCGTTCTTGATATTCAGCTTCACGCCGCCCACATCGGTCTTGTGCGTGACTGTTTTCGAATTCAGCTTGAGCACCACCGGATAACCGATATCATTGGCGGCGGCGACGGCTTCATCAGCGGACTCTGCCAATATCGTCTTGACCACCGGAATGTCATAGGCCGCCAGAATCTGTTTCGATTCGTATTCGGTCAGAATCGTGCGCCCGTCCTGGCGCGCCGCGTCGATCAGGGCGCCCGCCTCTTCATGCGCCCGTATTTCGTCGTCGGTTTCCGCGGGCTGCGTCGGCGTTTCATATAGGGCGCGCAAGTTGCGGTCGTAGCGCCACATATAGTTAAACATGCGCGCCGCCGTGTCGGGGTAGGCAAACGTGGGTATGTTCGCCTGGTTCAATATCGATTCGCCGGCAGCGACGTCAGCGCCGCCCATCCAGCTTGCCAGAATGGGTCTGGCGCCCATATTAGCATAGGGGCGCAGCTGTTCGGCCGTCTGCGTGGGATTCGTCATGGCCTGCGGCGTCAGAATGATCAGGAAGCCGTCGCTGGTGGTGTCCTCGGCCAGAACGTCAAGCGTGGCGATATAACGGTCGGAATCCGCGTCGCCCAGGATATCCACTGGGTTGTTGTGGCTCCAATGGTCCGGCAACAGCTCGTTGAGCGCCTCCATGGTTTCTGGCGTTAGCGGTGCAAGCTCGCCGCCATCGCCGATCAGCGCGTCGGTGGCCAGGACGCCGGGGCCGCCAGCGTTGGTGATGATCGTGAGCCGCCGGCCTTGAGGGCGCGGCTGCTTTGCCAGGACCTCGGCCATGTTGAACAACTCATCGATGCCCTCGACGCGTAGCACACCACTACGCCGGAAAGCCGACTCCAGCACCTCATCGCTGCCCGTTAGTGAGCCAGTGTGCGAGGCAGCGGCTTTGGCGGCAGCCTCGGTGCGTCCCGGTTTGATGACGATAATGGGCTTGGTCAAGGCCACCTCGCGCGCCGCAGACATGAAGGAGCGTGCGTCGCCAATGGTCTCCATGTAAATGACAATGCTTTGTGTGCGCGTATCATTACCCAGATAGTAGATTAGGTCGCCCCAATCCACGTCGAGCATGGAGCCGATAGAGACAAAGTGGCTGAAGCCAACGTTCTCGTGGAAGCTCCAGTCGAGCACGGCGGTGCACAGCGCGCCGCTCTGGCTGATGAAACCAACGCTGCCCGGTCGCGCCATGGCGTTGGCGAAGGTCGCGTTCAAGCCGCTGAGAGGGCTCATCACCCCAAGGCAGTTTGGCCCAATAATGCGCATATTGCCAGCGCGTGCCGTGGCCAGGATCTCCTGCTCGAGGGCTACGCCTTCAGGGCCGCGTTCCTTAAAGCCTGCCGAGATAATGATAGCGCCGCGCACGCCGGCATCGACGCAATCGCGAACGATCCCCGGCACCGTCTGCGCCGGTGTGGCGATGACGGCCAAATCCACCTCCTCGGGCACGTCATGGATCGTAGGATAAGCTTTGATGCCCAAGACGCTGGAACGTTTGATATTGACGGGGTACACCGTTCCGCCGAACGAGTTTGTAATCAGGTTCCATAACAGGGTTCGACCGACGCTGCCGGGCTGTTCGCTGGCTCCTATGACGGCAACAGTTTTGGGGCTGAAAATGGCGTCTAACGGCTCGTATTCATAGCGCAAAAAATCATGGGCTGATTCGGTATGGGCTTTCTTGGTTCGTAACACGTTGTTCTGCTCCTTTAACCTAAGCTGTAGACCGGCGGAAGTTGACGCGCGTCGCGGGGCCAATGGGATGCTCGCGCCACATTCCGGTATAATGGCGTCCGGATAGATAACTGATTGGCCAAATTTCTCTGATTGGAGTAAAGGATAACAATGACACGACCGGCGTCTGTGACCGCCGATAGAAATGGGCGCACCTTGAGGATTGAATGGAAAGATGGGCATGAGAGCGCCTACTCATTTGCCGGCCTACGGGCGATTTGCCCTTGCGTAGCTTGTAAAGGTGGGCATGCCCATATGGGTGGGCCGCCCGATGCGCGGCTGGTACGAGACACACCGGCCGGCGCATTGGACCTGCAACAGGTGGAGCAGCTAGGAAGCTACGCGCTGCAGTTCTTCTGGAGCGATGGCCATTCCACAGGCATCTATACCTGGGGCTTTCTGCGCGAGGCCTGTCCCTGCCCCATCTGCCTACCAGATTAAGCATTCAGGTTGCCCTGTGCGATTCGGCGCGTTCTGCTGCTTGCTCGACGATGCCCTGATCCGTCAGCGCCGCTTCGCGCTCCATGTTGGAGACAGCACGAGCCACATTCTCGATGGCTACGCGCTGCTTACGATATAAATCCGACTCACTCATTGCCAGTCGCCGCGCCACATCGCGCACACGCTGGCCCTGGATAAACTTAAGCTCCAGGATATTGTAGAGTATCCACTCGCCTGTGGTCATACTGCGCTCGCCGGGCGGCTTCTGCTGCTCGATGGCGCGCTCCAGGATGGCCCGCAGCGCTTTCGTCGAGTTTCCACGGTAATCGTTCAGGGCCGCCTGTACAACGCGCAGGCGCAGCAATGGACTCTGTGTGAGCTTCGGCCCGCCCCAATAATGGGTTAGCGCGTCGCGCACCATGCTGGAGAAGTCTGGATCGTTGATCAGCGCTTCTCGCTCCGTTAGGGGCGCCGTCAGTAATGTCGCGCCGCCAAATGCTGCGGCGCTGCGCTGTTGCTGCAAGGCTGTAATCTCCGGCAGCAGCCCTTCTACGGCGGCAAAGACTTCTTGCTGCATGATGCGATCTTCTAATGCTTTGGCCGCCTGTTGCGACAGGCGCGCGAAGACCTCCTCTTCTTGCTCGCTGAGATCCGGCTGCGGCGACCTGGCGCGAACGCCGAGGATGCCCACTAGCGCATCGCCCTGGCGTGTGTGCAGCGTGCGAATCCAGTAACCGCGCCACAGCACAAATTCCCCGGCCTGCTCCAGGTCTTCCTGAGTACCATTGTTGCTTGCGGAATGCGTCAGCTCGCGCCAATTCTCCGATTCGATCTCCAGGAGCTCAGATTGAGGATCGACGACGACTTCCAGTTTCGGGCCATCTGGCGTAAAGGCAGCGACGAATGCCGTGGGGATGCGCAGTGACTCGCACACAGAGATCAGGACGCTTTCCAGGAATTGGTGTAAATCGCGCGTTGTCAGCAGCCGCTCACTCAGTTCCTGAATGCGCTTCACATCGGGATCGCTATTTAGGTGGAAGATCCGCTCAAGCGGCCGCTTGTTAGCATGTATGGCCCATTCCACTAACATCACCGTTGCCACCACGGCAACGGGCAGCGCCGTTTCTACGGGAAGACCCAGCAGCGAGCTTGTGCGGCTCACGGCAATATACACCAGTAAGACGATGGTCGCCGTCAGCGGCACGCGCGCCATAAACTTGAACAGGCGCACGCGCACCACACGGTCGGGCGATGTCGCGCCAAAATAAGCCAGATAGTAGGTGAGGAAAGCAAACATCACACCGACGGTTAGGTTTCCGGTTATCAGAATGAGCCAGAAGAGCGCCGTGATTTGCAGGGTCGGGTTGCTGCTCAGGAGCAAGTAAGGAAAGACGCCGAGCGGCGCCGCGAGGAAGGCCGGCAGAATAATTCGCGTGCGCTGCCGAATGGTGGAGGTGACAGATAGCCGCTGCGAACGCCACACGTAGTAGATGCTGATGCCCGTGACGACCCAGAAATAGAGCGCAAAGACGAAGAAGAGCGGACCCGCTTGCAGGTGAGGGGCCAGCGGCACCTCAATCATGTCGCCGACTACGAGGTCGGTTAAGCCAACCAGGCCGATGAAGGCCAGGCCCACCAGATAGAAGGTGCGCGCATAGCGCCGTCGCCGTCGAGAGATATGCCCGGTTGTGGCCAGCAGGGCGTCGGCCAGGTGATATTGCGCCGCCGGGGCCATAGCGATACCAACCCACCCCAGGCGCAGCCAGGGCTCGCTGGACACCGTAATGTTGGTGCGGCTGGCCATAAGCTCGGTGAGGTATACGACGACGACAAAGAAGACGAGATTGGTGAAGGCTCTGGTGACCCGGTCGCGCACGTAATGGCGCAAATTATACAAGGCGACGGCGGAGCCGAATATAACGATGGCTGCCTGCAATACATCATTTACTAACGCCAGAATCTGGTTTATCGAATTCATAATCGCTCAGGGATCAAGCTGCGATGATGCTGCGAAAGTCGTTCGCGGGCCTGGGGCAGGTGCAAGGCGCCGCTGCCAGCGTGTGGCGACACCGATTTCGTCAGGCCGGAGATGGGGCGGGCGGGATGTCTAAACTTGGCGGTTTCCACTCGCGCTGGCTGCTTTCGCCCCTGGAGGGTTCGGACTGCCGCGGCGGCGCTGCACCGCCAGGCGGAACTATCTGCGTATCCTGACCTTCCATCAGTGCAACGAACTCCTCAGCTTCCAGGCTTTCTACTTCCAGGAGGCGCTGGGCCACCAGCTCCAGTTTGTCGCGCTGCTCCTGAAGAACAGTGCGTGCTCGCCCGTATTGCACGTCGATGATCTGACGTACCTCATTATCAATCTGTTCGGCAATGGCGTCAGAGTAGTCTCGCTGCTCACTGATTTCGCGACCCAAGAAGACCATTTCTTGCTTTTCGCCGTACACGCGGGCGCCCAGCGCCTGGCTCATACCATATTGCGTCACCATGGCGCGCGCCATTCTGGTGACCTGCTGCAGGTCGCTGCTGGCGCCGGTTGTAATCTCGCCGAAGATAATTTCTTCAGCGATACGACCACCCAGGGCGCTGGCAATCAGGTCGCAGAACTGAGACTCGCTGTAAAAGTAGTTGTCTTCTTCTAGATACCAGGTTACGCCGCCGGCCATGCCGCGCGGGATGATGGTCACTTTGCGCACGGCGCGGGCGTGGGGCAGCATATGGCTCACCACCGCGTGCCCGGCCTCGTGATAGGCCGTGATCTCTCGTTCCTGCGGCGTCATGATGCGGCTGCGACGCTCAGGTCCGAGCTGCACCCTTTCGATGGCCTCCTGGAATTCGCTCATGCCGATGTTCTTGCGGTGCCGGCGGGCCGCCAACAGAGCTGCCTCATTCACCGTGTTCTCAATGTCGGCGCCGACTAAGCCGGTGGTGGCGTTGGCCACTAGTCCTAACTTCACCTGGGAGGCTAAAGGCTTGCCGCGCATGTGCAC
>CAYLJW010000004.1:0-171893 GCA_964384155.1 uncultured Ardenticatenaceae bacterium | reverse complement strand
CTCGGTGGCCATTTCCTGGATGTTGATCTCTTCGCTCATTGCTTACCTCGTTCCTTTCCTCAATCGCCGCTTTGCACCCGTCTGCGGCGGCGCTCGCTGCGCGGCTTTCGTTCGACCGCCCCGTTTTGCGGTAGCACCTGCTGCAGGTGGGGAAACGCATCTTCGGCGTGTGGTAAATGAATGGCGCCGACAAACGCTTCCTGGAAGTCGGCGTCGACGGCCGTTTCGATATAGCGCACACGGTGGGCGATCTCTTGCGCTTCGCGGCGTTTCTGATGGTTGAGCAGGGCGATGCGCGCGCCGTCGCCGGCGGCGTTGCCCACAGCATAAACTTGTCCCAGGTCGCAATCGGGAATGAGGCCCAGGACCATGGCATGCTGCGGATTGATATAACTGCCGAAGGCGCCGGCCAGGACGATGCGCTCGACTGCGTCGATAGCGGCATGCTTCATGAGCAGGCGCGCGCCGGCATACAGCGCAGCCTTGGCCAACTGCACGTTGCGCACGTCTTGCTGCGTGATCAAGATGGGCCGGCCTGTGGCCGACTGCTCGGCGGTGGCCAGGATATAAGCGCCCGTGCGCCCATCCCACTGCATGCGAGGGCCATCGAGGCTTGGCGCAAAGCGGCCGTCGGGCTGGATGACGCCCGCCAGGAATAACTCAGCCACAACTTCGACAATGCCCGAACCACAGATGCCGGCAGCCAGGTGGCGTGGCTGCGCTTCAGGGGGCGCGCCGGGGCCAAGCTGCCATTCGTCCGACCAGCGCTCCTCGCCGATGACGCGGAAGCGCGGCTCGTGCGTTTGGCGGTCGATGCGCACGCGCTCGATGGCTCCGGGCGCGGCGCGCATGCCAAAAGTGATCTGCGCCCCTTCCAGCGCTGGCCCGGTGGGGCTGGAGGCGCTGTACAGCCACTCGCGGTTGCCCAACACGATTTCGGCATTGGTGCCCACGTCAACCGTGAGCACCACCTGCTCCTGGCTATATGGCTCCTCGGCGATGAGCACGCCCACGCTATCGGCGCCCACGTGCCCCGCCTGTGCCGGTAGCACGTGCACGTTGGCGCTGCGGTGCAGGCGCAGGCCCAGCTCGCGGGCCTTCACGTCGATGGCGTCGCGGTTGGCTAGGGCGAAGGGCGCGCCGCCTAATTCGATGGGGTCGATGCCCAGGAAGATGTGCACCATGGTCGTGTTGCCCACGACCACCAGCTCGTGAATGTCGCGCGCCTGCAGGCCCGCTTCGCGCGCGGCGGCCGCCGCCAGGCGGTTCAGCGCGTCGATAATGGCCTTATGCATCTTGTCCAGGCCGTCACGGTGGCTCATGGCGTAAGAAACACGGCTCATCAAATCTTCGCCGTAGGTCACCTGGGGGTTCATCAGCGATTCGGTGGCCAGCACCTCGCCCGTGCGCAGGTCGCAGAGATAACCGGCGACCGTGGTGCTGCCGATGTCCACGGCCAGGCCGTAGATACCCTCCTGGTAACCGGGCTTCACGTCAATCACTTCGTCGTGCCACAGCGTCACGGTGACGGCCCAGTTTTGGCCGCGCAAGGCTTTCTGCAGCAGCCGCAGGGCCAGCAGGTCGATGCGCTGCGCCTCAATTTGCCACTGCTCGGTGAGGGCCGCCTGTAAACGGCCCCAGTCGCCGCGATGCTCGCCAAGCCGTGCCGGCTGGACCTCGACATAGACCTGGCGCACGGCCGGTTTGACATCAATCAGGCGATCTCCGGCCGCTTTGCGGATAACCTGTTTCTGGCCGCGGCTTTCTTCAGGCACAAACAGCAGCACGTCGTCCAGCACCGCAGCATTGCACGAGAGCCGACAATCGGTGCTTCCCAGCTTTTCCAGGAAGGCCAGCTCGTCGGCGCTGGCCGGCGAAAGACTGGAATCGCGGGAGACGATACCGTGTTTGGCGAACACGCCTTCTTCGACGCGGACCAGGCACTTATTGCAGGTGAGGCGCCCGCCGCAAATGCTCTCGATGGAGACGCCTAACTGGCGCGCCGCTTCCAGCGCAGGCGTGCCGCGCGGCACGCGGCCGCGCCTGCCGGACGGCATAAAGATGATCAGGGGATCCGCTTTTTGTGACGTCATCAGGGCGTTGGCGCCGTCCTACCTGCCTGGATGCTCTTCACCGTTTGCAGCCAGTTAATATGAGCGTAGTGCGCCTCTAGCTCCGCGGCCACGGCGGCGACCACATCGGCCGGCTCGCCGTCGCGATCCTGCGGCTCCGCCCAGTGGAACTCATTCAGATACTGGTCGGTGCCCACAAGGTTAGCAGCCATAGCCGCCTTGTCGATGGCCACCTGAAAGCGAGGCTCTAACTCCTGGCTTACACGGTCTCGCCGGCCGCCGGCGCGCACCTGTAGGGGAATATCGTGCCAGTATAAAATTTGATACTGCGCCATTCAAACCTCCACAGCAAGTCGTGGTTGGGTGAGCTTTACCGCTTTTGGCCGAGGCATGAACCATCATGCCCGCCAAACGCCGTATTCTACCCCCAATGCCAGAACGGGGCATGCCCTGGCTTCAGCCGGCGCGTCGCGCCTTTAGCTCGGCAATGACGGCATCGAGCACTTCGTGCACGTCGCCGTAGACCGCGTAATCGGCCTTGCTCATGATCGGCGCGTCACGGTCCGTATTAATGGCCAGGACGTTTTTGGCGCCCTTGCAGCCCACCATGTGCTGGATGGCGCCGCTAATGCCGCAGGCAATGTACAGGTCTGGCGCGATGCGCGTGCCGGTCTGCCCGATCTGGTCGGCGTGCGGCCGCCAGCCCAGGTTGGTCACCACGCGCGAGCCGCCAACAGCGCCGCCCAACATCTCGGCGAGCGCTTCGAGCACGGTGAAGCCTTCGGCGCTGCCCACGCCGCGCCCGCCGCCGACCACCACGCGCGCATCGCTGAGCGAGACTTTGCCGGCGGAGCGGTCAACGCGCTCTTTAATGCGCACGCGGAAGGCTTTGTCGTCGAGCTGCGGCGTGAACGTCTGCAGCGCCGGTTCGGCGGCGGCGGGCGCCGGGCGCGGCTCCAGGGCGTGCAGAGCCACGCTAAATAGCTTTGGCGCGCCTTCTAGTCTGGCCTCTTCCAGCAGGCTGCCGCCCCAACGCACGCGGACCACCGTGTAGGGTTCGCCGGGGGTCACCTCAATGCAGTTGGCGGCCAGCGGCTGCCCGCTGAGCGCCGCGATATGCGCCATAAGCTCATTGCCCCGGTCGCTGCCGGCGGCCGTAATGACTGTGGCGCCGGAGGCTTCTGTAAGCTGCACGAGGCTGCGGGCCCACGCTTCGGGCGCGTAATCGTCGAGCCGCTCGTGCGTGATAAGGTGCGCCGTGTGCACGCCGTAGGGCGCCAGCAGCGGCAGCAGGTGGCGCGCCTGGTCCGTGACCAGGGCCGCGTGCAGCGGCCGGCCCAGGCTGGCGGCGACCTCGCGTGCCAGGGTCAGACATTCAAAAGACGCCGGGTTCAGGGCGCCGCGATCGTGTTCGACAATTGCCAGTATCATGGTTGCACCAGTTTCAGCTCTTCAAGAACGGCCACAACGCGCGAAGCGGCAGCGGCGCCCTCGCCCAGAAGCTGCAGGTCGCTCTGCTGCTCCGGCGGGTTGGCCAGCCGCACCATCTGTAGGCCGCCGCCATTGTGCTGTGGCTCGTGGCGATCGACAGGTTTCTTCTTGGCCTTAAGGCGCCCCGGCAGCGAGGGGTAGCGCGGCAGGTTGATACCCTCTTTCACGGAGAGTACGGCGGGCAGGTCCAGCTCGAACAGCTCCCAGCCGCCGGGCCCCTCGCGACGGGCGATGGCCACGCCGTCTTCAATTTGCAGCTCTTTGATGCCTGTCACACAGGGCAAATCGAGAGCATGGGCCACGCGCACGCCCACCTGGTATCCGCCGCTATCGGCCGATTCGTTGCCAAAGAGCAGCAAATCATAGCTTTCGCCGCCATCCTGTTGCGCGCGCACGGCGTCGACGATGGCGTTGGCCGTGGCGATAGGATCCCACTCTTCATCGCCGCTCTCCAGCAGCACGGCGTTGTCGATGCCTACGGCCAGGGCGTCGCGCAACTGCTCTTCAGCGGCCGCCGGCCCCAGGGTGAGCACCGTGGCCGCGCCGCCATACTTTTCTACGAGGCGCACGGCTTCTTCTACGGCGCACTCCTCATGCGGGCTGACGGTGAAGCCCAGGTTGCGCGTTTCGATGGCGCGCGCATCGCCGGTCAGCAGGATGCGCGCGCCGGTTGCGGGTACACGTTTGACGCAGACGAGGATGTTCATGCTTTCATTCTCTGATCATCGGGATCGAAGAGTGGTTGGCTACCAACGCGCGCCACCGTAACCGGATAGCGCTCGTTCATATATTCCACGGCCAGCCTGGTCCCCTCGATCGCATATTCCGGCGGCAGGTAGGCCAGCAGCAAGTGTTTGCCCAGCGAGGGGCCGGCCCCGGCGCTGGTGACGTAGGAACGGCGCCCTTTGCGGTCCACCAGCGGCTCGCCGTCTGGCGTGACGATAGGCTCGCGCCCCTGCATGTAGCGCTTGACGCCGGAAGCAGAGGTGTGATCGTCCACGGTGAGCGTGCAGAGCAGGGCCGCCGGCTCTTCGGCGCGCGCCTGCATATAGGCCTCGCGGCCGACAAAGTCGTCGCGCTTCACCTTGGGGCGATCGAGGCCCGCTTCGACGGGATTGTATTCCGATTCAAGCTCCGCGCTCATCAGGCGGTAGCCCTTTTCCAGGCGCGCCGAGTTGCCATATACGCCGATGCCCGCAGGAACGATGCCATATTCCTGCCCGGCTTCCCAGAGCGTGTCCCACAGCTTCAGGCCGTGTTCCATCGGTGTGTACAGCTCCCAGCCAAGCTCGCCCACATAAGAGATGCGCAAGGCCCACACCGGCAACCCGTTGACCGTGATGACGCGCGCCGTGCCATAGGCGAAGGCCTCGTTGCTCACGTCGTCATCCGTGACCGACTGCAACACGTCGCGGGCGTGTGGCCCCCAAAGGCCAATGGTGCACAGGGCCGAGGTTCTGTCTTCGAACTGCACGGAACCGTCTGTGGGCAGGTGGTCGAGGAACCATTTCTTGTCGCGCGGCCCATCGCCGCCGCCGGTGACCACGCGGTAGCTGTTTTCGCCCGTGCGCATGATGGTGAGGTCTGCCTTAAAGCCGCCGTTGGGCGCCAGCAGCGGCGTGTAGACGGCGCGCCCAACGGGCACGTTCATCTGGTTCACGGTGAGGCCCTGGATGTAAGGCGGCGCGCCAGGGCCGGAGATGTCGAAGACCGCAAAAGCGGTGAGATCGATCATGGCCACGCGATCACGCATGGCCAGATGCTCGGCGGTAATGATCGGCGACCACCAGCGGGCATCCCACTCGTGCGGCCGCTCTTGAATGCCATCTTTGTACTCTTCGAGTAAGCCAGCGTTCGACTCGTACCACTGCGGCCGCTCCCAGCCGGCCGTCTCGAAAAAGACAGCGCCCAGCTCTTTTTCGCGCATGTAGAAGGGGCTCAGGCGCACGTTGCGGTTCGATTCCCACTGCTCGCGCGGGTGAATGATGCCATAGGTCTTGATGAACCCTTCAGAGGTGCGGGCGTTCACGTGGTGTTTGCTGCGCCCATAGGGATAAAAGCGCGCCACGTCGGAGGCGTGAATATCGATTTCAGAGTAGCCATGCGTCAGCCATTCGGCGGCCGCCTTGCCAAAGCCGGGGCCCTCTTTAATCCAGATAGCGGCCACAGACCATAGATTTTTCACTTCCACAGTCTCGCCAATCAGCGGCATGCCGTCGGGCGTTAGCGAGAGCAGGCCGTTGATCGCGTGGCGGATGCCGGCCTTTTCGTCGCCCAGCAGCTCAGGCATCAGCTCCAGCGCCTGCTCTAGCTGCGGCTCGAAATCTTCCTGGGTAAAGGGCAGCTCCGTGGGCGAGAGGCGCGCTTCTTTGATAGACGGAATATCGTCGGGCTCGATGAGAATGGCGCGGTGAGCGTAGGAGCCCACTTCCATGTCGTTGCCGTTCTGGCGCTCGTACATGAAGGTATCCATGTCGCGCACGATGGGGTATTCAATCTCACTGGTGGTCTGCTCGAAAAGGCTGATGGGGCCCACGCTGATCATCTGGTGCACGGCAGGCGTCAGCGGAATGGTAGCGCCGGCCATCGCCGCCAGGCGCGGGCTCCAGACGCCGCTGGCGATCATCACGATTTCGGCGCGCATGTCGCCGCGGTCGGTGCGCACACCCTGAACGCGACCATTTTTGACGTCGATGCCCAGAATCTCGGTGTTGGGAAAGACCGACAGCGCGCCCATCTCGGCGGCGCGCTCGCGCATGATGGTGCCGGCGCGCAGCGAATCGACCACGCCAACCGAGGGCGTGTAGAAACCGCCGCAGATGACGCTCTTATCGATGAAAGGCACCAGGTCGCATACTTCGTCGGGCGAGATGATGTACGCGTCGACGCCCCAAGCGCGGGCCGACGCCATGCGCCGGCGGAACTCCTCCAGCCGTACTTCGGTGCGCGCCACTTCCATGCCGCCGCACTCGGTGAACACGCCCATCTCTTTATATTGGTTCATGCTATCCAACGTCAGATGGGTCATTTCCTTGGAGTGGTCTATGGGAAAGATGAAGTTCGACGCATGCCCCGTGGAACCGCCCGGATTGGGCAGCGGCCCCTTGTCTAACAAAACGATATCTTTCCAACCCTGGCGGGCCAGGTGGTAGACAAGCGAATTGCCTACAATGCCCGCCCCAATGACGACTATTTGTGCCTGCCCCGGTAGATCTGCCATTCTCGCACCTCCTCAGATGCCGTGTGAAATGTTGAGCGCGTCCAAAAGGGCGCCTTATCCCTCTAATTGGCGGCTGCGCCGCTCCATGTAATCCAGTAAAGATTCGTCTATCGCTTCGTCCAGCGCCGGCGCCTCGTAGTCGCGCAGGAGCTGCTTCATCTTCTTATGCGCCCGCTCGGTTGCGTTCTCGCTGCCCTCTTGCTGCCACTGTTCGTAGGAATTGGTATCGAACAGCTCGGCGCGGTAGAAGGCGGTGCGGAAGTGCCGCATGGTGTGGGCCGTGCCCAAATGGTGCCCGCCGGGCTGCACTTCACGCAGCGACTCCATCGCCAGCCCATCCTCAGACAGGTCGATGCCTTTTAAGAAGGTGTGATACATGCCCAACAGCTCGCAATCGAGCACGAACTTTTCGTAGCCCGCGGTGAGCCCGCCTTCCAGCCAGCCGGCGGCGTGCAGCACAAAGTTCACCGGCGCCATAATGCTAGGCAGCATCACCTGCATCGACTCGTAGGCCGCCTGCGCGTCCGCAATTTTCGAGCTGCTGAACATGCCGCCGCTGCGGAAAGGCAGGTTGTAGCGGCGCGCAAGCTGCGCGCTGGCCAGCAAGGCTAACTGGCTTTCGGGCGAGCCAAAGACCGGCGAGCCGCTTTGCAAGTCGATGTTGGTCTGGAAAGAGCCGTAGACCACGGGCGAGCCGGGCTCGCACATTTGGGTGAAGGCGATGCCGGCCAGGGCTTCGGCGTTTTGCTGCGCCAGGGTGCCGGCGATAGAGACGGGGGCCATCGCGCCGGAGAGAATAAACGGCGTGATAATCAGCGCCTGGCGCGCGCGGGCGTAGGTCTTCATGGCCCCCAGCATTCGGTCGTCGAAACGGCGCGGGCTGCTGATATTAATCAGCGACATCACCGCCGGATTGCGCCGGATCTCTTCTGCACCGAAGACGATCTCGGCCATGCGCACGCTGTCGGCGGCGTTTTCCGCAGACATCACCGAGCCCATGAACGCCTTGTCGTTGTACTTGATATGGCTGTAGACCATGTCCAGATGGCGCGTGCTGACGGGCCGGTCTGTGGGCTCGACGATGGTGCCCCCTGAATGGTGCATATAAGGGCTGAGGTAGGCCAGCTTAATGAAGTTCTGAAAGTCGGCGAGGGTCGCTTCGCGGCGCCCGCGCTCCAGGTCGATGACGAAGGGCGGGCCGTAGACCGGAGAAAAGCAGACGTGCTTGCCGCCAACGACCACGTTATTGTCCGGGTTGCGCGCGATCTGGGTGAAAACGCTGGGCGCCAGGGCTACCCTTTCGGCGATCAGCGCCGGATCAAAATAAACCGTCTCGCCGCGCACTTCGGCGCCGTTCTGCCGCAGAATGGTCAGCGCTTCCTCGTCGTAAAAGTCTATGCCAATCGTCGAAAGAATTTCCATCGACGCCTGGTGAATCGTTTCCAGCTCCTCTTCTGACAGCACTTCGTAGGCCTGAAAGCGGTTGACAGGCTGCGCTATCTTGACGACGGCGGCGTCGCGCACCTCCTGACGGCGCTCCCTACGCCCCCCGCGCGTTCTATCTCTACCCATGACGGCATCTCCTGCTACATTGGTGTGATCGCTGATTAGAATTCATTTTCACGAGCCGGGCTGGCGCCCGAAGTGATCGGCGTTCCCATCATAACCGACTGGATTTCTTGCTGAAACGAATTGATATGCTGCTCCAACAGCGCGGCGGCGCGCTCGGCGTCGCCCTGACGGAGCGCTTCCAGGATATCGCGGTGTTCCAGCACGGTGCTGTGCATCGTGCCAATTTTGGCCAGCGAATAGTACCACAGGCGTAGACTCAGGGCGTACATGCCGCTGAGGGCATCGATCAGGAATTCGTTGTCTGTAGCTTCGTACATGATCTTGTGGCAAGCCTCGTCGATGGCGATGAGCACATCGTTGCTCAGGTCCTTAACCGTATCGTCCAGTGGGCGCAGGGCTTCCTCCATACGCCGCCAATGCTCAGGCCGGCCGCGCTGCGCAGCAAGCCTGGCGGCCATGCTCTCCAGCATCTGGCGTACTTCATAGAGGCGCTGCAGATCCGTGATGCCGATTTCGGTGACGAACATGCCGCGGCGGGGCACGATGTCTACCAGCTTCTCCAGCGCCAGCCGCTGCAAAGCCTCGCGGATGGGCGTGCGCCCGAACCCCAGCTCGGTAATCAGGGCAGCCTCGTCGATGACGGCGCCCGGCTCCAGCTCCAGCGAAACAATCTTGTGTTTGATGGCCTGATAGGCTTGTTGTTTTAGGGAAGGCCGATTCAATATCCCATTCCTTTCGCCGAGAGGGATCGACGGCTTGATATATGTTAAATATATCTCGAAATTGTCGGGTACGCCAGATCAGTTTTGGGAAATTTGCTATCTGATTCCGCGCGAGAAAGCTGAGGGTGACTGCTGAGGCAACAAGAGCTCATATTCACTAATGATGAGCCTGAGTTTGCGATGAGTTTTAAGGAGTGTAAGCGGGACGGGTGGACGCGGTGCAGCGGCAGGGAACACGATGGGAAATGCCGGAGCAGAGGGCCCCACTCTGCGCGAGGCCCTGCTTCCTAAATAGAGGTCAGCGCTACGGGACTGCTATGGGTGCGCTTCCCAGGCGCCGAGGTCGGCGGAGGTAGGATCGATGATCGCGCTCACTTCGGTAATCAGGTTAGCCGGGAATCCGCCGCGCTGGGCGTGTTCCAGAACGGTGTTTTCGTCTGGAGCAATGTGTACACAATAGATCTTGTTGCCGGCGACGAAGCTCTGGACCCAGTGATAAGGGAGTCCCATTTCTTTGAGGACATTGTTGCTGGTCTGAGCGATGGCCGCGAGCTCCTGAGGGGACATTTCGGATGCACCGGGAACCTCACGTTCGATAATGTACTTAGGCATTTTGCACCTCCTTGTGCGTTTGCAGTTGTGAACAGAAGATGACTTTAGAGTAGCGCATTGCGGCGCGGGGCACATCGGGAAGGTTCCCTATTCCGGGGTGTGGGGTTTCCCTATTCTAACCGGACATGGCAATTGGACAGCGTATCAGGAGAACCAGTTTGATTGGACGGCAATGAGGGCCGCTTCCTGGCGGGACGAGGCGTCGAGGGCTCGAAGGATGGCAGAGACGTGATGGTCGACGGTTTTGGGGGAGATAACAAGCTCGGCGGCGATTTCTTTATTGGTGAGGCTCTGCACGAGGAAGCCGAGGATCTGCCATTGGCGCACCGTGAGCCCGGCAGGGTTATCTGTTTTCTCCGGCCGGGGGCCTTGAGGAATGTCGCGGATACCGTGGTCACGCAGGCGGCGGCGCAAGGCTCTGGCGGCGCATTCTGCTTCGAGGCGATCGAAAATGGCGAGGGCTTGCTTCTGCGCGGGGACGTCGCCGTCGTAGAGAGCCATGGCGCGCTCATAAGGGCAGCCGAGGTCATCCCAGGCCTGTGCGGCAGCTTGCCAAGCACCTGCTATTTGCAGGCGGTAGGGGTCTGGAAGGCCAGGCGGCATGCTCTGCAGCGCGCCGGCGCGCCATAGCCAGAAAGCCAGAAGGCCTACCTCCCAAGGGTTGCCGACGCACCGGGCGTGTTCGTAGGCGGGGGTCGCTTCGCTGGCGGCACGCTCGAGGTCGCCCTGCCACCAGGCGTGCTCCGCGCGGGCGGCGGCGACGGGCAGGGAGCGCTGCAATTCGTTTGTGGCGAGGGCCAGGTCGTGCACCCGCTGGAGGGCTTCCTCATCGCGTGCATCGGCGCGACGCATATAGATGACGGCCAGCACGATGTGCGCTGGAAGGCGCAATACGGCGGCGGCGTTTTGTGCACTTAAGACGCGGGAGGCTTCGCTGGCGGCCTGATCCCACTGGCCTTGCTCCAGGTTTACGCGGGCCCGCCAGCCACGCATGTAGAGAGTCCAGGAGTCCAGGTCGCGTTCTTCACAGTAGGCGATGCCCTGGCTGAGATACGTAAGGGCGCGGGAGTATTGGCGCACGACGGTGAACATACTACCAAGGTTCGTGTAAGCGCGGCTGACGTGCTCTTGCATGTCGTGTTCCAGCGCCTGGCGTAGGCTAGACAGCAGGTAAGTCATGCCCTGGGGGTCGTTGTCGTACATGAGCGCCGTACCAACGTTGTTGAGGGCGTGAACCACGGTGTCGACGTCTTGGAATTGTTGGGCGAGATCGATGGCGCGCCGGCCCCAGGCGATGGCGTCTGCATTCTCGTTCGCCAGCATGTGCAGTTGCGCACGGTTGCTATAGGCCATAGCGCGTTCAGGGCCGGGGGGCACCTCTTCGAGAACGGCGATGGCGCGACCGGCATAGAGTTGGGACCCGTGGCCATCGCCCTGGAACCATGAGAGGCGTGAGAGCCAGCGCAGGTTTCTGCCCTCGCAAAGGCGCACATGGTCATCGCGTGGCAAGGCGCTTTGCCAGATGGCAAGGGCCTGAAGGTGATCTGCGATGGCTTTATCGCTTTGCCCGGTCAGGTAGTATTCGTAAGCTCGGGTTTCGAGAAGGGTGGCGCGTTGCAGGTCTGCTGGTGAAAGAGTCCGTGGCGCTGTAGGGTCAGCGGCCGGTAGGACCTGGAGGGCGACGCTATAGTGGGCGATAGCCTCGCGGTGTGCGCCGAGGTCGGCGGCGATGACCGCAGCGCGCGGCGCGTAGATGGCAATGACGGCGTCGTCCGCCGCAGCGCGTGCGTGGTGCACCACGCGTGACAGGTTAGCATCGTCATCCTGCTGCAAGATTTGCAGAACGACCTGGTGCCAATAACGAGCACGCGGCGGCGGCATGGCTTCTTCAAGAGCCTGGCGGGCAAGATCGTGGCGAAAGATGAGATCATCCGCTTCGAGACGCACCAGGCCAGAAGCGGCGCATTCTTCGAGCGTGGATAAGGAGGGGGCCAGGACGGCGTCGAGAAGCGCGCGTGGGGCGCGCGTGGGGATGACCGAGGCAAGGTCGAGTAGTTCGCGGGCGGGCGCGGAAAGGCGCGCGGCGCGTGTTAGGACGGCCTGGCGAATAGAAGCAGGCAGGTCGGCGCCCTGACCGGCCAGGATCTCGGTAATGAAAAAAGGGTTGCCACCGGTAACCGCATGCAGATTGGCGACATTTAGGTGTATTGCGTCGCCCGGTGCAGGGGCGCCGCTGCGGCGGTGGGCGAGTTGGGCAACGGCCTGGGGAGAGAGGGGCGAGAGCTGCAGGCGAATGGTACGATCGGGCGGCAGGTCACCCAGTAGCTGCCAGAGAGGATGGCGACTGCCAAGTTCGTCGTCACGATAAGTGACGATAAGGAGGCAAGGTATACGCCGGATTCGACGACTGAGAAATTTGAGGAGGTCGAGGGTTCCTTCGTCTGCCCAGTGGATGTCTTCGATGAAAAGGAGGGTAGGCGTGTCGCGGCTTTGGAGGGCATGCAGGAAACTCATGAAGATGGCGTGACGCTCGACGCGCTGCCGGATGAGATCAAGGAGGTCGCCTTGTAGTTGTCCGGCGACATCGTAAAGGGGGCCCAGGGGGCGGGAGGCGAAGAGGGCATCGCAGCCGCCGACAAGCACTGGTACCGGGGCAGGAAGCTTCTGGATGAAACACTCGACGAGGGCCGTCTTGCCGATTCCGGCTTCGCCGGCAATAAGCGCGATTCGCCCACCGCTGCGTGTGGTCAGGCTATAAGCCGTCTCCAGGGCCTCCAGGGACGATTCCCGCTCGAGCAAATCCATACTAGATGACATCCCGAACTGAGTGTGGGGCTGACGAGATTATAGACTGTGGAGCAAGGAGCGACAATTGGAGACAAGCTTAATTTTTCAACCGGAGAACGATGGCAGCGATGCTAGCCTACAGCGTGCGTCGAGAGTGGATGTAAAGGGCAAGAGCCCATCACGACGCAGAAAAGGCGCCACCCTGCCGATTCTTTGGCGAGATAGATTTGATGCGCTGCAACAGGTTGTTATACAACTGGGCGAAGCCACCGGGGTAGAAGATCATGATGACAATGAGTACCAGGCCATAAATGACTAGGTGCAGTCCGGGCAGATGGCTGAAGTTTGAGCGCAGGCTTTCGATGAAAAAGATGAAAGGGAAGGCGATGAAGGCCCCACCCCACAGGCTGCCGCGCCCGCCAATGTAGGCAACGGCCAGGACTTCTACTGTTTGTGAGGTGAGCATGATCTGCGGCGTGAGGATGCCAATATAGTGCGCGTAAAAGCCGCCCAGCCAGCCGGCAAAGAGGCACTGCACCGTAAAGTTGAAGACGCGGTAGTAGGTGGGGTTGATGCCCGAAGCCTGGGCCGCTTCGTAGTTTTGTCCGATGGCGCGGAAGGCAAGCCCGTAACGCGAGTTGACGATGCGCTTGAGCACAAAGTAAGTGATCAGCATCATGACGACGATGATATAGAAGTAGGGCAGGTTCGACGGGCTGTCGAGCAACCGCGGCGTGCTAAGGCCCATTGGCCCGCGCGTCAGGTCCACCAGATTGCGCGTGAGCCCCAGCAGCGCAAGCCCCAAAAACCAGGCCATCACTGCGGCAAATATTCCGCGCAGGCGCAGGGTGAGCAGGCCCAGCAGAAAACCGATCAGCCCTGCCGGCAGGGCGCCAATAAAGATGCCGATCCAGGGCGATAGGCCCAGGTTGACGGCAAGCAAGCCCGACGTATAGGCGCCCACGCCGAAGAAGGCGGCGAAGCCAAAGTTGACCACATTAATGTAGCCCGTCGTAAAATCGAAGGCGATCACCCGCGCCGCCAGCAGCGCAGCGCTCACCATCCAGCGCAAGATGTGCTCCTGGTTGAAAGGCGGAATCAGCGGCAGCAAGAAGAGCAGAATAATGACGACGAGGCCCGTGGGCGTCACGCCAATGCTGCGCAGCGCTGCGATGAGCCTGTTCTCTATTGCCGGCGCACCGGGCGCCATGGCGTCCACGCCACGTTGCATCTGTCCACTCCTTATTGCTCGTGGATGCCTTTGACCTCGCTACCAAAGAGGCCCGATGGCTTGACGATGAGAATGATAATAATGATTGCCGTGGGGATGACGTCTTCCCAGCCCACGCCAATATAAAACGAGGTCAGCGTCTGCAGCAGGGCGACGATGAACCCGCCGACCACGGCCGCCGAGACGTTGCCCAGACCGACGAGGATGACCACGTACCAGGCCACGTAAAGGGGGCGCAGGCCGGCAGTGGGATAGGCAGGGAAGATGAACAGTAGGCTGGCGCCGGCCATGGCCGCCAGCGCGGCGCTGAGCGACATGGTGAGCAGCAAGATGCGCTTCAGGTTAATGCCCACCATCGTCGCACCCATTTCGTCCTGGGCCACAGCGCGAATGGCGCGGCCGGTCTGCGTGTGGCGCATGAAATACCAGAAAAGGGTCAGGGCAATAGCGGCCAGCACAAAGGCGGCCAGGCGGTCGATGGACACATTGACGCCTAAGATGTTGACGGGCGGTACGCTCCAGTAGGCCGGAATGCCCTTGAAGTCGGCGCCCCACAGCATCTGCACCAGGTTAATGAAGACCACCGAGATACCCACGGTAAGCAGGAATGAGTTCATGACCCACTGCTCGCGGCTGCGCTTGCGCAACTGATAGAACACCAGTTTTTCCAGGATCGCGCCAAGAATGAGGCCCACGAGAATCGCGGCCAGCACGGCCAACAGCGGCGCCATAAACGTCAGTAGCGGCGACGGGTTCTCGGCCAACAGCCGGCGCAGCGGCGAGAACACAAAATAAGCAGTGAGCGAGCCTGCCAGAAAGAACTCGCCGTGGGCAAAGTTGGGAATGTTCATCACGCCAAAGACGAGCGAGAGGCCCATAGACAACAGCGCCCACATGCCGCCGGTGACGATAGTATTCACCAGGATGAACGGGCCTGCATCGTAGGCCGCCCACATGGCCACAGCAATGCTGACCAGGATGGTGACGCCCGCCGCGGATGTGAGCCAGCGCCAGAAGACGGTGATTCGAGATTCGTGGATGTTTTCCCTGGCAATCGGCTTGCTCATAACGGCGTTTCCTCAGACTCCCAGAAATGCCTTGCGCACATGGGCGTCTTGCAACAGGTCGGCGCTGGCGCCTTCCAGCACGATCTGGCCCTGTTCCAGCACGTAAGCGCGGTCGGTTATGCGTAGGGTCGTGTTCACATTTTGCTCCACGAGAAGAATGGTGACGCCATTGTTGCGCAGCGCTTCCAGGGCGCGAAAGACGTCCAGAGTCAGCTTTGGCGCCAGGCCCAGCGAAGGTTCGTCCACCAGCAGCAGGCTGGGACCGGACATGATGCCGCGCCCGATGGCCAGCATCTTGCGCTCGCCGCCGCTCAGCGTGCCCGCAAGCTGGGAGCGTCGCGCTTCGAGGCGCGGAAAGAGGCTAAAGACGAAGTCGAGATTGCGCTTTTTCTCTGGATCATCCTTTACCGTATATGCGCCAAGCAGCAGGTTTTCATAGATCGACATATTGGTGAACAGGTTGAGGTTCTCCGAGACAAAGCTAACGCCGAGGTGGCAGACTTCGTGCGGCGGCACGAGGTTGAGCGGCTGGCCATGGAAGGTGATGGCCCCCTTTTTGGCGGGCAGCAGCCCGGCCACGGTCTTCAGCGTGGTCGACTTGCCGGCGCCGTTAGGGCCGATCAGCGCCACGAACTCGCCTTGCTCCACGTGCAAGGAGACGTCCCACAGCACCTGTAAAAATCCATATCCGGCGTCGAGATTCTTGATTTCGAGCAAGGCGCTTCCTCCTGCGCTCAGAAGCGGTTACAAATCGAACTCTTCACCTAAATAGGCTTCGGCCACTGTAGGGTCTTGCGCCACGTCAAGCGTGGGCCCTTCGGCGATCTTGGCGCCGTAGTAGATCACGGCGAGGCGGTCGCAGAGGCCCATGATCACGCGCATAATGTGTTCGATCATAATGATCGTGACGCCGCTGTCGCGGATTTTGCGGATAATGGCCATCAGATCGCCCAGCTCTCCGGTCGCCAGGCCGGCCGCTAGCTCGTCGAGCAGCAGCAGGCGCGGCCGGCTGGCAAGGGCGCGGGCCAGATCGAGCCGCTTAAGCTGCACCGTGTTCAGGTTCTGAGCATGCGTCGCCGGCGGCAGCGGGAACTCCACAAAGTCGAGCATTTCACGCGCCAGGCGTTGCGGGTTTTGGTGCGAGCCGCCGGGATGGCCGAAAGTGGCCGAAACCAGCACGTTTTCCAAAGCTGTCA
The DNA here is from genome assembly GCA_964384155.1 of uncultured Ardenticatenaceae bacterium. GTDB lineage: Bacteria > Chloroflexota > Anaerolineae > Promineifilales > Promineifilaceae > JAAYYY01. The sequence goes on along the minus strand of CAYLJW010000004.1, from coordinate 155,923 downwards.
TCTTGGGGAATGGCTGAGAGATCTGAAAGGTGCGCGCCATACCGCGCCGGCACATCACGTCGGCGCTGAAGCCCGTGGTCTCGGCCCCCAGGAAGATGACCTTGCCGCCGTCAGGCTGCAGCGCGCCGGAGATCGAGTTTAGAAAAGTGGTCTTGCCCGCGCCATTAGGCCCAATAATGCCGTAGATTTCCCCTTCGCCCACCGAGAGCGTCACGCTATTAACGGCCGTAAGGCCGCCAAATGTCTTCACCAGGTTTTCTGTTTCCAGAACGGGTTGCATCGCGGCAGCTTCCTCGCGTGTCAATGCATGTCAGTAGCGGGTGACCGGCTGCCGGCATGGGCGCCGGTCACCCGCACGATCAGGCCATAGGCCATGATTAGGGCTTTACTTGCAGCGTTGTTTCTTTGAACTCAGGCGGCCAGACGGTATGGCCCGCGCCGTCCATGTATTGCAGCACGGGGAACGTGTAGTAACCGGCGCCCACAACGGGATCTGGCGGCTGGCTAAAGTCGTAAGAAGCCATGACGATAGCGCCGTCATCGGCGGAAAAGACCAGCTCGCCGGTCCACACCTTCTCTTGCACGGTCTGGTAGATGGTCTCTTTGCTGAGCTCACCGTAGGTGTCCAGGGTATCCTGCAGCACCATGATGAAGAAGTTCATGCCATCATAAGAAAGGCCACCAGACGAGGGGCTGGGCACGATGCCCGCTTTGGCTTCAAATGCTTCGGCAAATTCCAGCGCCGCGTCGGTGGTCCAGCCGGGGATCTGGTCGAGCACGTAGTTGGAAGAGGCGCCGGTTAGCTCGTACCACTCGCCTACCCAGCCCAGGCCGTCGGCAATGATCAGCGCGTTAATGCCCACTTCGTCGGCCTGTTTGATGAAGGCCGAGAGCGAAGGCGGCGCCGTGCTGGTGCCGGCGATGAGGTCCAGGTCCAGGTCCGCAAGGCGGTTTAGCAGCGGATTGAACTCGGTCTGGTCCAGGGGAAAATATTGGTAGTCGACAACTTCCCAGCCTACGGCTTCCAGCTGTGAGGCGATGCCGTCGCCAAAGCTGCGGCCCCAGTCGGTGTCCTCGCCATAGATGGCCACGCGTTTTTCATCGCCGGGATCGAACTCGCCGGCGGCGATGGCGTCTTCCAGCGCCGTGACGTAGTTCTGCGACAGTTTGTCGGGCGTAGGCCAGCCTTTGGTGGCCCAGTAACCGTAACGAGCCTGATCCGACTCGAACTTCTCATTAACAACTTCGGTAGCGCCGAAGCCGAAGAAGTGCGGCACCTGATGGTTGGCGGTCACTTCCATCACGGCGACAGAAACAGAGCTGTGCCAGTTAAGCACGCCGGCCTGCACGCCATGCTGCACCACAGCCTCTTCGTAGGCGCGGGTGGCGGCTTCAGGATCCGATTGCGAGTCGATCCAAACGACTTCGATGGTATAGTCGCCGATGGTGTAATCGATGTTTTCAAGTGCCATTTCCGCCGAGGTACGGAACTCCTCGCCGGTGCGGGCGCTGGGGCCGGTGAAGGGGCCCAGGACCCCAATGGTGAACACGTCATCCCCCGTTGGTTGAGCGGTGCAGGCAACCACAAAGGCTGCCAGCAGTATAAAAACCAGGAATAGGGCGAATTTTCTCATTGTCACTTTTCAACTCCTCCCTGTGGAAGTCATAGAAGTAAACAAATTTGCTAGGAAACAAAAATTACATCGCGGACACGAGTGGGGCGTCTCTATCACCTCCTTTCCCTCAAAGGCACGACTGGAACCAAGCCAGGCAGGCCTCTAGAGCCTGTTTGGTCCCCTTAGTATATCTATAATATATCATAGCGCCACAGGAAACAAAATGAAAGATTGGCGCACTCCGTCACACCAGCGCGGGCCATTTGCCGGCGGCGGCCGATCAGGGCACACTTGGCACATGATGGGTAAAGCGATCATCGCCCGGTGCAGCATTGTGCAATAGCCAGGACGGCGGCCAGATCCGCCTGGTAGCCATCGACCTCGACGGCACTTTGCTGACCCCGCAGGGAGAGCTGACGGAGCGCAACGCGCGCGCCCTCCGCCTGGCGTGCGACGCGGGAGCTGACGTGATCGTAGCCACGGGCAAGTCGCGCGCTTCGGCACGCCATATCGTCGACAGGCTAGATCTGCACATGCCCGGCGTTTTCACGCAGGGCACCACCGTATACGACCGGGAAGGCAAGCTGTGGCACAGCACGACGCTGCAACCGGAGACCGCGTCCGGCGTGTTGCGCTATGCCGAAGAACGGTCGCTGCCTTATCTGGCCTATGCCGGCGAGCGGCTGTTGATGCCCTTCGACACGCCCTTCCGCTGGCAGATGCACGAACAGTACGACGAGCCCCTGCCCGAGGTGGTCGGCTCGCTGCTGCCGCATCTAGAGCGCGTCGCACTGAATAAGGTGGTAGTCATGGACCCCGTGGACGACGGCGCCACGCGCGCCGCCCTGCATCAGGCCCTCGACGAGCGTGTGCCGGGCAGCGACGGCGGGGCGCATGTGACACAGGCTGTGCCCCACTTTGTCGAGGTGCTGCCGGCGGGAGCCTCGAAGGGCGCCGGCCTGAGCTGGCTGCTGGCACAGCTAGAGATCGATCCGGCGCAGGTGATGGCCATTGGCGACGGCGAGAACGACATTGAAATGCTGTCGCTGGTGGGCCTGGGCGTGGCCATGGCTAATGCCCATCCACGGCTGAAAGCGGGGGCAAACTGGATCACCACAGACAACACGGAAAGCGGCGTGGCCCAGGCCATCGAACGCTTCGTGCTCCACGGACGCTAAAATACGGGTTATCCCCCATTGTGCTACACCGCCTTCTAGCATAGGGTAGCTATACGTTGGCGCGCAGGCCACAGGCGCCCTGCTAGCATGGTCACAAGCTGTTTCACTGCCGCGCTATGGTCTATCCCTCGCAAGACAGGAATGGTGACAATGCTTGAATTCACAGATCTTCAGCAACATCTTGAGCCAAATAATAAGGGTGAGCAGTGGGCCTCGGCGCTGGGCGGCAGCGCTTTGTTGTTTCTTGCGCTGCGGCGCCTTTCGTGGAGCAGCCCGCTGCTCGGGGCTGCCGGGGTCGCCCTGCTATACCGTAGCGCCACGGGACAAAATCCGGCACGCGAGCTGCTGGACACGGTGAGCCAGGCCACGGCCGAAGGCATCCAGGTGCATCGCGCAGTGACCGTCCAGAGAACGCCCGAAGATGTGTATCGCTTCTGGCGACGCATCGAAAACCTGCCGCGCTTCATGGAGCATCTAGAAGCGGTTGAGGAGCTGGCAGACGGCCGCTCGCACTGGCAGGCCCGTATCCCCGGCCCCATGCCCCTGAGCTGGGATGCGCGCCTAGTGCACGATCAGCCCGGCGAGCGCCTGGCCTGGGAAACGTTGCCAGATTCGACCGTAGAGCACCAGGGCGAAGTGCGCTTCGTGCCCATCGACGAGGGGCGCGCCACCGAGCTGCACGTATCGCTGAGTTATCGCCCGCCGCTGGGGGCCGCCGGAGCGGCTGCGGCGCAGCTCCTGAATATGGTTACCGAGCAACAAATCCACGAGGACGTCCGCCGCAGCAAGCAGCTCCTGGAAGCCGGCGAGATTCCCACCACAGAAGGTCAGCCCTCAGGGAGGATGAGCACATGAAAGCGGTCTGTTGGAACGGTGTACACGACGTAAGCGTCGAGACGGTGCCCGACCCCGTCATCCTCAATCCCCGCGATGCCATCATTCGCGTCACGTCCACGGCCATCTGTGGCTCCGACTTGCATCTTTACGACGGCTATATCCCGGCCATGCGCAAAGGGGATATCCTGGGCCACGAGTTCATGGGCGAAGTGGTGGAAGTCGGCTCCGAAGTGATGAACCTGAAGCCCGGCGACCGCATTGTGGTGCCCTTCCCCATCTCCTGCGGCCGCTGCTTCTACTGTGAGCATGAGCTTTACTCGCTGTGCGATAACTCCAACCCCAATGCCTGGATGAGCGAAAAGCTGTATGGCCACGCCGTCGCCGGCATCTACGGCTATTCGCACCTCATGGGCGGCTACGCCGGCGGGCAAGCCGAATATGTGCGCGTACCCTTTGCCGATGTGGGCCACTTGAAAGTTCCGGAAGAGCTGAGTGATGAGCAGGTTCTGTTCCTCACAGACATCTTCCCCACCGGATACCAGGCAGCCGAAGATTGCGCCATTCAGCCCGGACAAACCATCGCCGTGTTTGGCTGCGGGCCGGTAGGCCAGTTTGCCATTCGCAGCGCGCTGCTGCTGGGCGCGGAGCGGGTGATTGCCATCGACCGCTTCGAGGAGCGGCTACGTATGGCCAGGCAAGCCGGCGAGGTGATTACCCTGAACTACGAAGAGACCGACGCTATGGGCGAACTGCGCGAGCTGACCGGCGGGCGCGGGCCCGACGCCGCCATCGACGCCGTAGGCATGGAAGCGCATGGCACGGGTATACCGGCCCTGTACGACCGCGCCAAACAGATGGTGCGCCTGCAGACAGACCGGCCCACGGCACTGCGCCAGGCGATCATTGCCTGCCGCAAAGGCGGCACGGTGTCCATCCCCGGCGTCTACGGCGGCTTCATCGACAAGGCGCCAATAGGCGCGGCATTCAATAAGGGCCTGACATTGAAGATGGGCCAGACCCACGTACACCGCTATTTGCAGCCGCTGCTGGAGATCATCCGTGAGGGCAAGATTGACCCGACGGAGATTGTAACCCACCGCGTAAGCCTGCAGGATGCGCCGCAGGCTTACGAGATCTTCAGGCTGAAACAGGACAATTGTGTAAAGGTGGTCATGCAGCCTTAGCTTAGCTGCGGCGGGCGCTGCCGCAGATCCACACGATTTCGGCAAGCATAGGCCACAGGTCATTGGTGAAAAGGCGTACCGATGTAGGTACAATATAGGGTGCACTCCTTTTCAGGAAACAATGACATGTCTACACTACGACTTACCGACCGTCGCCTGCTTACCATTTTGCTCATCGTCTTCGTGCAGATGGTGGGCGCGGCGATGGTCTTACCCATTTTACCGCTCTTCGCACAGCGCGAGTTCGACATGTCGCCGGCGGTCATCGCCCTGCTCATCTCTGTCTTCTTTGCAGGGCAGTTCGTCGGCGGGCCCCTCCTGGGTCGGCTGTCAGACCAGTATGGCCGGTTGCCTGTGCTAATCATTAGCCAGCTTGGCACCGTGTTGAGCTTCGCCCTGCTGGGCTTGGCCGATAGCGTGTGGCTGCTCTTTTTCGCGCGCATTCTCGACGGCATCACCGGCGGCAATGTCATCGTGGCCCAGGCGTATATCACCGATATTACACCCAAAGAACAGCGTACCACGGCATTAGGCTACATTTTCGCGGTCTTCGGCCTTGGCTTCATCTTTGGTCCGGCGCTGGGCGGCGTGCTCTCCGCGGCCTTGGGCCCGCGCATCCCTTTCTTTATCGCCGCCGGTGCAGCGCTGGTAGCCGTCTTCATCACCTGGCTGGTGCTTGAAGAGACGGTCACAGAACAGCACAAGCAGAGCAGCCGCACGCAGCGCGGCAGCCTGGCAGTGAGGCAAATTCTGGGCAATACGCCGCTGACCATCGTATTGCTCATTGCCTTTGTGGGGCAGTTTGCCCTGGGCTTGCTGCAAGGGACCTTTGCCCTGTATAGCGAGGCGGTGCTCTTTGTTGGCGAGAGCGAAGAAACGGTGAACCTGGGCGTAGGCCTGCTGCTTGGTGCGGTGGGCGTGGGCCAGCTCTTTACGCAAACCGTGTTGCTGAAGCGCCTATTGGCGCGCTATGGTGACCTGTGGCTGGTCTTTGCCGGCAGCCTGATACGGGCCACCGGGCTGCTGATCTTCGCGACGGTAACCACGCCCCTGCTGGGCGTGGCTGGCTCGCTGTTCTTTGCCGTGGGGATGGGCCTGCTGATGCCGCCGCTGCAATCGCTGACGACGTACACCGTTCCCGACACCCTGCGCGGCGGGGCGCTCGGCGTTTTTCAGTCAGTGGTCAGCCTGGCGACCATTGTGGCCACAGCCATTGCCGGAGCCATCTTTGCGCTTAGCCCCACCCTACCCTACTGGAGCGGCACCGCAATCTCGCTGCTGGCGCTGATCCCTGCCTTGCTGCTGCCGCGCCAGCTCAGGTTGCAGCGCCAGGCGCTGCAGCACGGCTTTTCGGCCACCGACTGAGCTCAAGAAAAAGGCCGGGCTCGCTTCGGAGCCCGGCCTTCTTTATTTCAGGTCGCCAGGCGACCCCTATGCATCAGGGCAGGGTTTAGTAGTCGTCGCGGCCATCGAGGGGGTCCGTCACCTCATTCCAGGCATCGCGCGCCGTTTCTTTGGTCCTGTGCCAGGCGTAATGCACCGAATCCTCAATCTCGTCCCAGGTGGTGTCGGCGTCGTGCGCCCAGTCGCGCTCCGCCACGCCGCGCAGCTCGTCCCAGTTGTCATAACGGGAATAGCGATCGTCGGTTGCCAGGCCGTAGCCGTAACGGTAGGCCGGCTGATAGCGGTTGTAGGTGTAACCGTGGGCAGCCAGATTGCGGTTGTAATGCGTGCGGAAGAACGGCTCATAGGCGTCGTACTCGTTATAGTCGTAGCCGCTCCAACCCTCGTCACGCCAGCTTTCGACGCGCGAGTCGATATCCACAGCGCCATTGTCATACAAGATGTCGCGGGCCTCGTGAGTGCGCCCACCGTCCGTGCGCAGGGTCAGCAGCGCGCCACCGCGACGGACCGCCTCGGCGTAATACTCCGCCCTATCTTCACTAAAGCCATAGCCTACCAGTGCACCAAGCACGGTGCCGCTGGCGGCGCCAATGCCGGCCCCGGCCAACGCGGCTGCCAGCGGGCCAACGGCCAACACCGGGCCCAGGCCCGGAATGGCCAGCGCCGCCAGGCCAACGGCAGCGCCCGTTAGGCCACCCAAAACGCCGCCGGTGACCGCGCCTTCGGCGGCGCCGTCTTCAGCATATTCGGCGTCGTAACCAGGCTCCCCCTCACGCACGCTGTAACGGCCCTCACGGTCAGAAGCAACCAGGCTAATATCATCCCGGTTGAATCCGGCGTCTAACAGCTCGTCGATGGCGGCGCGGGCTTCGGACATATCGTCATAAACTGCAGCAATCGTTTCCATTCGTCTTTCTCCCTTTACTCTCGTCACTGATTTACATTACCCGATCAAGCGCTCATCGGCGCTCCGATTTGCCCGCCCGGAGGCGTCGAGCGCCCTTGCGTCGCCAGGGCGCACGGCAAATCTACCTTTTACTGTAATGGTAATCAGCTTGACCTTCTAGTATCGGGATACAGAATGAGGTCACAAATCGGGTCACAGATTGCGCTTGCGTCCTAAGGCTGCCCTAATACTAAGTCGCTATGCGAAGCAATTCGGGACACAATGCGAGCGCACCGTATCTCGTTTGACAATGAGCAGGCTGCGGCTCCCGACCCTAGCCTTTCACCGCACCCATGGTGAAGCCGGCCACCAGCCGGTCCAGGAACATGTTGTACACAATGCCTACGGGGATGGCTACGATCACCGAGGCGGCCAGCAGCGATTGCCAGAAGAAGACATCCCCGCGCACCAGCTCCACGGGCACGCCCACGCTAATCGGGCGGCTGTTCGACGAGGAAATAAAGGTCATTGCGTAGACGAATTCATGTAGCGTGAGCGTAAAGGTGAACACGGTTACGGCGATGACGCCAGACAGCGAGAGGGGTAGCACCACTTTAATAAAAGCCATCAGCCGGCTGTAGCCGTCCACCATGGCCGCTTCTTCTAGGTCCCGCGGAATCGATTTGAAGAAGCCCATCAGCAGCCAGGTGGAAAAGGGGATAGAAATAGTGGGATAGACCAGCACCAGCGCCCAGATGCTGTCGTTCAGCCCCAGCGTAGCGACCATTCGGAACAGAGGAATAAAGAGCAGCGTAGGCGGCACCAAGTACACAAGGAAGATGGCAATACCCGCGCGCTCGCCCCAGCGCCCCGCCATACGCGCCAGGGCATAGGCCGCAGGAATGGCGATGACGAGCGTGATGATCACCACAAGCACGCCGATGACCAGCGAGTTGCGCACAAAGGTGAGGTAGTTGGTCCGCTGGAAAAGAAGCGTGAGGTTCTCCAGCGTGGGCGGAATGTTATAGATGAAAGGGTTGTTTTGAGGGCGGTAAAGGTCGGCGTCCTGCTTGAAGGTATTGATGATCATGATGAGGAAGGGGCCGGCGGCAAAGAAACAGAAGCCGGCGACGACCAGGAAGAAGCCGAGACGCCTGAGCGGCGAACGGATGGCGCTCATGTTACCTCCATGCGGCGCGCAGTGCGCAGGATGAGGATTGCAGTGGCCAGCAGCACGGGGAACATGAACAGGGCGATGGCCGCGCCTTCGGCCAGGTTGCCGCCGTCGATGCCTTTAAACCAGGCCCACAGCGGCAGCACCTGTGTGTAATAGACCGGGCCGCCGCGCGTGAGCACGAAGGCGACGACCATATCGGTGAAGGTAAAGATGAGGCCAAAGAGCAGGGCAATGCTCATAATAGGTAAAATCATTGGGATGGCGATGCGAAAATGGATGCGCCAGAAGCGCGCGCCGTCCACTTCCGCCTGCTCCAGAATGTCCCTGGGGATAGAGGTGAGGCCTGCCATGAGGATGACCGTGGCCAGCGGCAAGATGCGCCAGACGTGAACCAGAATGACCGAAGACATGGCCAAGCCTTCAACGCCCAGGTAGGTGAGGTGTAATCCGGAGCCCAACAGGGCATCGGGCGAGCCCAGCAGGCCCATGCGCTGCAAGACCCAGTCGATGGGACTGAACTTTGAATCGAGGATCCACTTCCAGCCAATGGTGCCCAGGGAAATGGGCGTGGCCCACGGCAGGATGATCAGCATGCGCGCGAGCCATTTGCCGCGGAAGTCGCGCGAGAGCACCACGGCCAGCAAATTGGCCAGCACGATGATGATGACCTGGGCGACGATGGTGAAGACGAAGCTGTTGAGCAAGGCGCGCCGGAACTGGGGCTGCTGAATCACGCGCCCAAAGTTGCGAAAGCCGACTAAGTCCAGGGAGGTATTACCAATGGTCACGTCGGACAGGCTAAAGGCGATAGCCAGAAAGAAGGGGATGCCCACGAGGCCGATAATATAGAAAACCGCCGGCGCCAGGAACAGGAAGGCGAGCAGGCCTTCCCGATCCGCAAGCCCGGCGCTCACCTGGCGCGGCGTGGCAAGGGCACCACTTCCCTTTCGAGGGGTCATCTGTTCTGCTGTCTGAGCCATGGCTCATTCCTCCCAATAGCGCTAGCGCTCGCTGCGTAGACCCGTGTTCTTGTCGAAAAAGCGCAGGTCTGCCTGGCGCACGGCAAAGTCGTAGGTCATGTCTGGCTGCAGCGCCACGTCTACGGTCGAGGGTAGTTTGGCAATGGTGCGGTTCTGCTCGGCTCCTTCGACCGTGCCATAAAGCAGGCGGTCGGATCCCAGATTCTCGATACGCCCCAGATGAAAGGGGAAGGTCACCATTTCGCCGTCGCCGCGGGCAATATGGCCGGGCAGGAAGTTCTCAGGTCGAAAGCCAAGCAGGCCTCCGTTCTTTTCTAACAAATTCATGGGCGGCGAGCCAAGGAAGGTGGCCACGAAGACGTCGGCGGGATCGTTATAGATCTCCTGCGGCGCGCCTACCTGGCACACCTTGCCTTCGTTCATCACGGCGATGCGGTCGCCGAGGCCCATCGCTTCGATCTGGTCGTGAGTTACAAATATGGTGGTGATGCCCAGGTTGCGCTGGAACTGCTGCAGCTCATCGCGAGCCGAGACGCGCAGCTTGGCGTCCAGATTGGACAGCGGCTCGTCTAGCAGCAGCACCGCGGGCTCTTTAACCAGGGCGCGGGCCAGGGCCACGCGCTGGCGCTCGCCGCCAGAAAGCTGGCGCGGCTTGCGGCTCAGCAAGCGCTCGATGCCCAGGATGCCGGCAGCCCACTCCACTTTGCGCTCCGTTTCTTGCCTCGATGTCGCACGGGCTTTCAAGGGAAAGGCGATATTCTCAAAGATAGTGAGGTGTGGGTAGAGTGCGTAGCTCTGGAAGACCATGGCGATGTCACGCGCACGGGGAGGAAGGGGCGTAACATTGCGGTCGCCAATATACACATCGCCGCCCGTGGGGCGCTCCAGGCCTGCGATCATGCGCATCAGGGTCGTTTTGCCGCAACCCGAGGGTCCTAAAATGACGACCAGCTCCCCTTTTTGAATGGAGAGGTCAACGCCATTAACCGCCTTGACCTCGCCAAACTCTTTATGTAATCCTCTTAGTTCGACGACACCCATATCGTTATCCAGTTAGGTCAGCGTCTCTGGCCCCGGCCCGGCGAACCGGGCCGGGGCCAGGATCAAGCAAGACGCACTCAGTTACTCGGCGCAGCCCACAAAGCCGCGAGAACGCCAGTTATCGAAGATTGCGTTGATCTGTGCTTCCGCTTCGGCCACGGCCTCTTGGGGCGACACGTCGCCCCGTGCAGCACGGCCCATCATCGTGGGGATGATGTTGGTCGCGTAAACCTCGGCGACGGCCGGGTTCGAGGGACCGGGGTAACCAAGATAGGTAACCCAGTCTTCGGCGGTCAGCAGCAGCTCAAGCTTGTTGACAGGGCGCGAGCCAAAGGGATCGACGGTCAGCCACCCTTCTAGCTGCGGCACCGTGCTGTCAAATGTGGGGAAGTTGTACAGCTCGCTGTTGTAGACGGCCTGGTTGTAGTTCGCCGTGTGGTAAAGGATGAACTCTTCGGCGGCACGGTATTCAGGGCTGTCTCTCTCCACATAACTGGGGATCACGTAGATGTACCAGAGGTGCGCAGACGCATGCTGGTCGCCGCGCGGGCCGATGAGCGCCGGCGTAAAGCCGATATTATCGGCCGCCTCCGGATCGATCTTCTGCAGGCTGCGGTACGCGGAGATGGAATTCAAGATGTAGGAGAGCTCGCCGGCAATAAGACCCTGATTATTGGAGGCCGCGTCCCAGCTAAAGACTTCTTCCGTCATCGTGTTATTGTACAGCTCCACCAGGTATTCGACGGATTCCATGACCTCCGGCGAGTTGATGACCACACACTCGTTTTCATCCTGCACTGAGCCGCCAAATGACCACATGATCGCACGCATGGCCATGTTGGAGTCGATCTCCGGCGAAAGACCCAGGCCCATGGGTACGCCAAACTGCTCGTAGATCTGTGTTCCGCCTACCAGCAGGTCGTCCCAGGTGACGGGGCCGTCGGGCATGCCCACCTGGCTCCACAAGTTAATGTCGTAGTCGCCGGGGTCAGGCGTCCAACCGTGGCAGTAGCCGTACCAAGTATCTGTGGTAGGCAGATAGGCATTGGCCACGCACGTTTCCGCCGGCTCGCCGAACAGCTCTTGCGCGCGCATATTCAGGTCGGTGAGATCGTGGACGCCCTCGATGAACAGCGAGGCCGCTAATGACAGCTCCACAATCGTAGGCCCTTCTCCGGCGTCGATAGCCGCCGAAAGCGACGGCGCGACATCGGCGATGTTGACGTGATCGACGCTCACGCCCACGCCGGCAGCCTGGCCCCATTCGCGCGCAAACTGATCGAACCACAGATCATAGTTCGGCACAAAATGGCTCCACAGCAGCATACGCAGCTCGGTGCCTTCAGGGTACTGCTCCTGAGGCTCAGCCGCCACCTCGACGATGCGCGTCACCTCCACCGTCTCCCCTTCCACCTCAATGGTATCGGTAACTATCCTAGTCACCTCAACCTGCTCCGTCACCGTCTCCGGAATGATGCGCGTCACTTCTACGGGCGTGGATTGACAGGCGACGATTAACAACAGCAATGGCACAAATACCCCCAACAATACACGCATTCGTTTCATTGACCTTCCCTCCTTTTCTGGGTAGTGGAAACTGAAGTGAACCGTGATACTGGCCGGCAATGGTCCCTGTGGCAAAACAGTGTGCTCCGGCTGTGAAGATATGGTGTTATGGAGTTGGCGTCAGGATGCTCGTCAGCGATGCTGCAATGTCGTCGATGGCCAGACATTACCGGATAGCGTCAGTTTATCAACTGCGCTCCAGGCTGTCAACGCAAAACCAGGCGCCTGTTTGACTTCTCAGGTTATCGCGCCCGTGCTGCGTTCCCATTCGGAGCCGCGCTGCTGTAGACGCTGCAGCGTGCGCCATTCAGGGACGAGTGGCACCACGCCCAGCTCGCGCACGAGCTGGCGCGCGGCGAGCCCTACGATCGCCGTGTAGGTGGGATAGGCCAGCTCCAGTTCGGCAAGCTGCTCAACCCACATATCGGCGGCCATACCGGCGGCCACAATTTGCACCACCTCCACAGCCTGCTCGCCGACGACGTGGGCCCCCAGAATGCGGTGCGTCTCGACGGAGACGATGAGCTTGCAATAGCCATCGGTGTAGCCGTCGATCACCGCACGGTCGATGTCGCTATAAGGCACCGTGGCCACCAAGCAGTCGTGAGCTGCGCGCGCCTGGGCTTCGGTGAGCCCCACGCTGCCATATTCGGGGTCGGTGAAGCCGCCGTGCGGCACAATGGTGTGTTCGTTGCGCAGGCGCGCATTAAGCAGAGCGTTCTCGGCGGCGATACGCGCTTCGTAGCCGGCGCTTTGCACCAGCATCATACGCCCGTTCAGGTCTCCGGCCACGAAGATGTGCGGCGCCGAGCTTTGCAGATAATCGTCCACGGGCACATAGCCGCGATGCGTTTCGATGCCCGCAGCGGCGACGTTAAGCGTGTCGCCATGACCCACCCAACCGACCGCCAGCAGCACGGCGTCCACGTCGAGAGCCTGTGCCTGGTCATCATGCCGGTAGTTGAGCCGCAGGCCGCCGGCGGTCTTCTCAATGGTGTCGATGCCCTGAATGCCGCAGGTGACGTCGATGCCGCGGCGGCGGAAGACCTGGTCGATGGTCGTGGAAACGATTTCGTCCTCTGCGGCCAGGATGCGCGGCGAAACCTCCAGCAGCGACACTTCAGCGCCAAAGGCGGAGAAGATGGAAGCAACCTGGCAGCCGGTCGCCGCGCCGCCCACGATGGCCATGCGCCGCGGCAGGCGCGTCATCGACCAGATGTCGTGGTGCGTCAGCGCGTACTCGCTGCCGGGAAACGAGAGCTGGCGCGCGAAGCCGCCGGCGCACAGGATGAATTTCTGGGCCTGCAGTGTGCGTCCATCGGGCAGCACGAGGGTGTGCGCATCCTGGAAGCGGGCGGGGCCCACCTCGGCGAATACATCCGCACCGGCATTGCGCAAATGGTCGATGAGCTGCTTTTTTTCGTGCACACGGTAGACGATTTGCTGCGTGCGCGCCAGCAGGCCTTCCAGATCGACGGCGCGAATCTCGCCGTCGACGGCAAATTCGCCGAACTGCTGCGCGTCGCGCACCAGGCGTGCTGCCTTAGCCAGGGCGCGCGTGGGCACGCAGCCATCGTTGGTGCAGGTGCCGCCCATACGCTCTTTTTCAATTAGGGCCACAGAAGCGCCCAACTCGCGGGCGCGCAAGGCTGCGGTCACGCCCGCCGGTCCGCCGCCAACAACGATGACATCGTACATGGTCTCACTCTCCCATCTTAGAGGACTGGAGCCGCTGAGCTACTTATGTGCAAACAAAGAGGGGCCGATCACAGGCGCGAAGCAACTGGCGAAAGGCTGCCATTTGCTGCCGGTCGCGGGCGCTGCGGACGGCAAAGCCCAGGAGAAGACAATCAGCATCATAGCGTTCAGCCGCGCCCGCCAGCGTTTGCCAGCCCTTATCCACGTCTTCGAAGGAAGCGCTGACGTCGTGCATGGCCAGGTATCCTTCTACCACTTGGCGTTGGCCTGCGCTGTCTCCGGCAAGCAAAATGTGCAGGCTCGTCTGCCACTGTTCGGCCATATAGACCGCGGCAAAGAGCGCCTGGCGCGACGCTTCATCGTCCTGGTAATAAAGCAGGGCGCGCTGCACGGGCCGCGCCTGCCCAGGGACAAAGAAGATGGGGCGCGGGCTCTGCGTTAGCAGCATTTCGAGGCCGCCTTGCTCCACAAAGGGACCCGCCGCTGCAACGACCAGGTCCGCAAGCGCGGCGCGCGCGGTCATAGCTTCTATCCACGACCCGTCTTCTATGACCAGTTGGCCTTCGATGGCCGCGGCGCGACACTTCTGCTCGAACGCGGCGCGCCACGCGTCGTGGTCGGAGCGCTCGCCCTTTGCCATACCCAGGCCGTAGAGCCGCGACTTTTCTCGCTGCGCAATCAGCAACACCTGAGCCAGGGCCTGGTCGTCGGTGGGATCAGCGGCAAAGGCAAAGAGGATGTCGGCGAAAAGCTGCCCGGCGTAACGCGCCGCAACGCGCTCGCCAGACCACGAACCGTGTGGCGCCATCGTCGGCTCAGCACGGCGCAGCAAGCGGGCGATGCGCGCACGGGCGCGCACATGCCACGGTTCGCGAGCGGCGTCGCTGCTCTGCAGCAGGTTTGCCGCGGCCACTTGCGCCGTCACACTCCAGCCCATTTGCTCCTGAAGCTGCGCCTGATGCGTGGTGATGAACACGTACAGGTCAGTCTCTGTACGGTTGGGGAAGTAGCGCAGAATGCCCTGTTCGCGAATGGTCTTGATCACCGGCAGGTAGGCTTCGTCGTACCAACGCGTGACGGCCTCGCCATCGTCTATCTGGCGCTGCTCGGCCTCTTCGGCGAAGTAACGGTGCACGCCGATGAGCTTCTCGAGCTGTGCATATTGGCCGGCGGCGCTCACGTGCACATCGGCGCCGGGCCGTAGCTCGTCGAGCTGCGTAGCAGCCAGGAAGCCGGCATGCTCGGCCTTCACGATGAGCGTATCTGGATCGTCCTGTGGCGAAAAAGCCACGCGCGTCTGCACCACGGTGACGATGGCGTCGATGTGTGTCGCCCCTAGCTGGCGGGCGATAGATACGCGGTGGTTACCGTCGAGCACGAAATAGGCATCGCCAATCTGGTAGACGTCGATGGGCGGCAGAGCCTTAAGGTCGCGAACAGCGCGCACGCGGGCCCAGCGCTGTGCATCGGAGCTGCGGCGCGGCAGGAAAGTGCGCGTGAAGTCGCTGTAGCGGCCCACGCTGCCCACAATGGCCTCCAGGGGAATCGAGCGGCGGCCGGCGGCTGTTTCGCCCGTGACCTGCAGCTTCCTGGCGACCTCTTCAAAGGAAAGCAAATCCGCCGATTTGCCGCGCAGGCGCGATGTAATTTCTTGCAGCGAAGCCTGCGCCCGCGCCCGATTGAAATCCTCGAGTGCTTTCGACAAACGCTCTTGTTCCACCACACCCCGGCCAGAATCGCGCACAAACCCTCCTCACTCGCTAATCCGGCAAGCAACAGGTGTCGAGTATAACATAGAAGGAAAGCAATGGTGTGCAATAAATATGGAATCTAGTAGTATCTCGTTGTCGAGAGGGTTAGAAAAGTGATCCACGAGCTGCAATCATCTGACCAACTGTTGCGCGCCGGCGAGAAAACGCTGCAGACGGTGAGGGTGCTGGGGGGGGAGGCACAAAGCGGCGCTTACATCCTACGCTTACGTCAATCGCAGCCGTTGTCTATGCGCTTCGGGCGCTTCCACGGCGGACGAGCGCTGGCCCTGGATAGCGGGGAGTATCTGTATGTGGGCTCAGCCATGGCCCAGAAGGGCGCATCCAGCCTGGCGCGGCGCCTGGTGCGCCACGCGACGCGGCGCAACGGCCCGCCACACGCCATCCGCCAGGAGCTGCTGGCGGAGCTGGCACGCCTGGAGTTGGGAAACGGCGATCTCCGGCCGCGCGGCCAGAAGCGGCTCTTCTGGCACGTAGATCACTTCCTGGAACCGGCGGCCGTACACCTGACACACGTGCTGGCCATCCGCAGCGCAGCGCGCCTGGAAACGCAGTTGGCCGTGCTGCTGGCCGCCCTGCCTTACACGACGCCGGCGGCGCCGGGCCTGGGCGCCAGCGATGCGCCCGGCGCAACGCACCTCTTTGCCGTACAGCCGGTAGCCGGCTGGTGGGCAGGGCTGCTGAAACTGCTGCAAGAGCAACTACCCACAACCTGACACAACACGGAGCGCGGGCATCTTGCCCGCCACCCGCGGCCAGAGTGGCCGCGCTCCAATTACTCCCAAAGCGCGTCAGATGCAGTACAATGAGCGCGCGGAAGGCGCCTGCGTAGACAAACGGGCGCCGCAAGAAGCTGATGAAACTGACCAAACGACAGGAAGAATTCGTGCAATCGCTGCTGGACCTCTATGGCGAGCTGCAAGAGCCGTTCCATTATTCCGAGCTGGCCGAACGCCTGGGCGTGAGCCGCTTCACGGCCTACGACATGCTGCGCGTGCTGGAAGAAAAGGGCATCGTGGCCTCGCGCTACCAGCTCGACGAAGAGCGCAGCGGGCCCGGCCGCTCCGTCGTGGTCTATGAGCCCACGCCGCGGGCGCGCCGCATGCTGGCGCACATTTTCGGTGAACGCGGCCGCGGCGACTGGCAGGCCTTAGCGGCGCGTTTGCTAGATCAGGTGCAGCGCGGCGAGCTGGGCGACGCGGACCTGGCTCGGGAGATGCTGGCGCGTACCCCGCCAGATGAACCCCCCGCCCTGCGCTACTGTATCGAAGTCATGACCGTGGCCGCCCTGCGCCTGCAGCGGCAGGCAGCGCGGCAGCACCTGCTGCAGCAGGCGCACAGCCTGTTGGCCTCTGGCGAGCACAACTGCCGCACGGCGCTTGCCCTGCTGGGGGGCTTCGCTCTGGGCGTCCTGGGAGTCGACGAAAACGACGACGCCCATTGGCGCGAGGAGCTGCAAGCCCACCTCTGGCAGTACGAGACGCTCGTCATCAGCATGGATGCAGCGGCTTGCACCCGCCTGCTGGAACGGCTGCGCGAGCTGTTTGCTCCTTTAAGCACGACTTAATTATTGGCCCATTTATTGGTTTTTTTGGAATTTCTGCATTAATCTAGTTGAATGCTTAGAACGCGCTGGCAAAAAGTCTTCACCGACCTGTGGCGCAACCGCGCCCGCACCCTCGTCGTAGCCCTGGCCATCGCCGTGGGCGTCTATGCCGTGGGCGGCGTGATCAACACGCGCGAAATCTTGATTCGCGAATTCGACCGCGGCCAAGAACGGGCGCGCCCGGCACACGCCATCGTGCGCACCCTGCCCTTCGAGGCCGGCTTCGCCGAACGCATCGCTGCCATTCCGGGCGTGGCCGCCGCCGAAGGCCGGCACATGGCCCAGGCGCGTACGGTGCAGCCCGGCGAGCAGGGCGACGATGTCGTCGTCGTTTCAGTGCCCAATTTCCATCAGATGGACGTGGACGCCGTGACCCCCATGCAGGGCGCCTTTCCGCCGGGCGATCGCCAGATTGTGCTGGAGCGCCTGGCGCTGCAAGAGCTGGGCCTGCAGGTGGGCGACGAGCTGTTGCTGGAGATGGACAGCGGCGCCATGAAGCGCCTGATCGTTGCCGGCGGCGTGCACGACCCGCAGCAGATGGTGCCCGAAATTGTGGGCGTGACCTTTGGCTATGTCACGCCGCGCACCATGGGCTACCTGGGCGAGATTGAGAGCTTCAGCGAGATCCGCCTGCGCATTGAGGGCGACGGCGATGACCGCCAACAGGTGCGCGCCATCCTGGAGCAGGTCGAAAAACAGGTTGAGAACAGCGGGCGGCCCGTGCTGGATAGCTCCATTCCCACGCCCTTCATCCGTTCAATCATCGATACGTTGGTCATCATCATCTCTACCTTCGGCGTAACTATTCTGCTGCTGTCGGGCTTCCTGGTGGTGAACGCCATCTCGGCGCTGATCACGCAGCAGATACAGCAGATCGGCGTGATGAAGCTGATTGGCGCGCGGCGCAGCCAGATTATGAGCCTGTACCTGGTGACCGTGCTGGTGTATGGCCTTATCGCCGTAGCCGTGGGCGTTCCACTTTCCGCGTGGTCCGCAGGCTTCTTCATGCGCTGGCGCATTGAATACTTGCTGAATCTGGCGCCCGAAAGCTACGCCATTCCCACACACCTGCTGGCGCTGCAGACGCTGGTTGGCATCTTGCTGCCGGTGGCGGCGGGCATGCTGCCGGCATGGCGCGGCACGCGCATCAGCACCTTCCAGGCGCTCAACGAGGTGGGCGTCGAAAATCGCTCGCCCGATCATGGCCCGCTGGAATACTTGCTGCGCTGGCTGCAACGCCTGGGCCTGGCGCGCCGCCCCCTAGTATTGGCTATGCGCAATACCCTGCGCCACAAAGGCCGCCTGGCACAGACGCTGTTTGTGCTGACCTTCGGCACAGCGCTATTTGTCGGCGTGCTCACTGTGCGCTCCTCCGTCAATGAGACCATCGGCGGCTTCCTGCGCTTCCATCAGTACGACGTTTCCATTGGCCTGAAGCAGCCGACGCGCACGGCCCGCGTGCAACAGGTGGCTTTGTCGCTGCCCGGCGTGCTGCAGGTCGAAGGCTGGTCGCAGGGCAGCGCGGCGCTCGTGCGCCCAGACGACAGCAAGGGCAGCCGCATGCCGGTCTACGCCGTGCCGGCCGATACGGCGCTGATGTCGCCGCCCATGGAGGCCGGGCGCTGGCTGCAGACCGGCGACGGCAACGTCCTGGTGGTTAATTCAGACGTGATGGAAGACGAGCCCGACCTGGCCTTGGGCGACGAGCTGCTTCTGGAGATTAACGGGCAAGAGAGCCGCTGGCGGCTGGTGGGCGTGGCCTCCACGCTGGCTTTCGGCAGCGCGCTCTACCTGCCCTACGACAGCTATGCCTACGTCACGCGCACGCCCGGGTCGGTCACACACGTGCAGGTCGTTGCAGAGGGCCACGACGCTGCAAGCCAGGCGCGCATAGAGCAGCAGCTCTTCGCCGCGTTTGAGGCGGCCGGCTTTGGCGTGGCCAGCGCCACCACGTCGCAACACATCCGCAGCCAGTATGAGCTCATGTTCGACCTGGTCGTGATCTTCTTAATAATTATGGCCCTGCTGCTGGCAGCCGTGGGCGGGTTGGGGCTGACCACCACGATGAGCATTAACGTGCTGGAACGCATCCGCGAAATCGGCGTATTGCGCGCCATTGGCGCTTCCAATATGGCCGTGCGGCGCGTGGTGCTGACCGAAGGCATTGTCATCGGCGTGCTGAGCTGGGGCCTGGGCATCTTGCTGTCGTTGCCCGTGGGCAAGGTGATGAGCGAGCAGGTGGGCATGGCCTTACTGGGCATCCCTTTGAGCTACCGTTATTCGGTAACCGCGGCGGCAATCTGGTTCTTTGCCTTGCTGGCGATTGCCGTCGCCGCCAGCCTGGGCCCGGCGCGCAACGCTGTGCGCCTGACCGTGCGCGAAGTATTGGCTTATGAATGAACAGACATCACATGGTATTTGATAGATCCAGACGAGCGCAGCCTGGCGCTTCGCAAAACGGCGCGCCCGGCGCTCTAATGGATGACCATTTAATTGAAGCGTGGAACCTGAAAAAAGCGTACCGCACGCCGGCCGGCGATTTCTATGCGCTGAAAGGCATCGACCTGCGCATTAAGGCCGGCGAGTTTGTGGCCGTCTCCGGCAAGTCGGGAGCGGGCAAGTCGACCTTGATTAATATGCTGGCGGGCATCGACCATCCTAGCGACGGCGGCGTGCGCGTGGGGCGCCACTATTTGCAGGAAATGGGCGAGGATGCGCGAGCCGCCTGGCGCGGGCAGAACGTGGGCGTCATCTTCCAATTCTTCCAGCTTCTGCCCATGCTCACCTGTGTGCAGAATGTGATGCTGCCCATGGACTTCGCCGGCCTCTACCGCAACACCCAGGAACAGCGCCTGCGCGCGCTCGATTTGCTGGAGCAGGTGGGCATTGCCGAGCACGCCGACAAGCTGCCGTCCGCCGTGTCCGGTGGGCAGCGCCAGCGTGTGGCCATTGCCCGCGCGCTGGCCAACGATCCGGCCTTTCTGGCCGCAGACGAGCCCACGGGCAACCTCGATTCGAAGACGGCGGCGGCCGTGTTTGGCGTCTTTGAAGCGTTGGCGCAGCAGGGCAAGACCATTCTGATGGTCACCCACGACCGCGAGCTGGCGGCGCGCGCGCAGCGTATCGTGCGCCTGGCGGATGGGGAGCTCGCGCCATGAGCCGGAAGCGCCGCACACGACCCCCGGCGGCCAACTCCGGCAACGGCAGCCGCCAATCGCAGCCGATCATCGACCTGCGCGGCGTCACCAAAGCCTATGAAACGGCCGCGGGCCCCTTCTGGGCCTTGCGCGGCGTAGACCTGCAGCTAAACGAAGGCGAGTTCGTGGCCGTTGTGGGCAAGTCGGGCAGCGGCAAGTCGACGCTGATTAATATGTTCACAGGCATCGACCACCCCACAGCTGGCGAGGTGCTGGTGGCGGGCGCCGTGCTGCGCCAGCTAGACGAAGGGCAAATGGCCGCCTGGCGTGGCCGCACCCTGGGCATCATCTTTCAATTCTTCCAACTGCTGCCCACGCTCACCATTCTAGAAAACGTGATGCTGCCCATGGACCTCTGCCAGGTATACCAAAAGGGCGAGCGGCAGCAGCGGGCGCTCCACTTGCTGGAGCTGGTGGACATGCAGCACCACGCGCACAACTTCCCTTCCGCCGTCTCCGGCGGCGCGCAGCAGCGGGCGGCCATTGCGCGGGCGCTGGCCAACGATCCGCCCATTCTGGTAGCGGACGAACCGACAGGCAACCTCGATTCACGCGCCGCCGAGACCGTATTCGAGCTATTCAGCGCCCTTGTAGACGAGGGCAAGACGATTCTCATGGTGACCCACGACGACGAGCTGGCGGCGCGCGCGCCGCGCGTGGTGACCATAGCCGACGGCCTCATGGTGCACGAAACGCGCCACGGCGCAGGCTTAAGACAGATAGCAAAGGTTATTGAATGATAAATAGAAAAGGTATCGCAGCGCTGCTGATAGGGTTGGCGGCAATTGCGGCGCTCGTCGTGTGGCAGCCCTGGGCTCCGCAGCAAACGGCCCAAGAGCCGGGCGCGCCAACCAGTGCGGCGCTGCCGGACGCCGTCGAAAGCGACGCCGTATTCGCCGAAGGGCGCATCAGCCCCTTACGCGAGGCGTTGCTATCCACCGAAGCAGCCGGCCTGGTGGCCGAAATCGTGGCCCAGGAGGGCGCCAGCGTGGCCGGCGGCGACGCCCTGCTGCGCATCGACGAGCGTGAGGCGCAGAGTGCCCTGCAGCAGACCCAGGCCGCGCTGGCGCTGGCGCAGGCCAACGTGGCTGCCGCCCAGGCGCGGCTGCAGATCGCCGAGGAAGGCGCACGCGTGGCGCAACTGGGCATTGAGGCCGCAGACGCCGGCTTGGCCGCGCTCGTGGCCGCGCCGCAAGAAGAGGCGATAGCCCTGGCCGAGAGCGGTGTAGCCCTGGCCAATGCCGGCGTAGCGCAGGCAGCCGGCGAGCGCGAGCTGACCCTAGAGACCGATGTCACAGCCATTGCCGCCGCCCAGGCGCGTCTGGAAGCTGCCGAAGCAAACCTGTTTGCCGTGCGGCGCGAAAGCGAGCCGCTGGCGCAAAACCCCGATGCGGGCGAAGATGCGCGGGCGCAGGCGCAGCTTCGGCTCGATGCGGCGCTTGCGGCCTTCGACGCCGCGCGCGCCGAGTTGGAGGCGCTGCAGAGCGGCGCCACAGAGGCGCAGGCGCAGGCAGCAGGCAGCGCCGTAGCCGCCGCCGCACAACAGCGGGCCGCAGCGCAGGCAGAAGTGGCCCTGCTGCAGGCGGGCCCGCGCCCGGAAGTCGTGCAGATTGCCGAAGCAGAAGCGGCGCAGGCGCGGCAAACGGCTGCGGAAGTCGAAGCCCAGGTGGGCGCGGCGCAAGCAGCCGTCGGCCAGGCGCAGGCCCAGCTAGAAGTGGCCGAGGCAAACGTGCAGGCGGCGCAAACGGCCCTGGAGCGCCACACGGTGCGCGCGCCCTTCGACGGCGTGGTCGTACAGGTGATGGTGAAGGCCGGGCAAAGCGTGGCCCTGGGCTCCCCGGTAGTCATGCTGGCGGATCTCAGCGGCTGGCGCGTGAATACCAGTGACCTGACGGAGCTAGACGTGGTGCGCCTGCGTGAAGGCCAGGCAGTGCAGGTGCGCGTGGATGCCTTCCCCCACGAATCATTCAGCGCCGAAGTAGCGCACATTGCCGGTGCGCCCGCCGCCTCGGGCGACGACGTGACCTACGAGGTGACCGCCCTGCTGCCAGCTACGCCCGATGTCACCCTGCGCTGGGGCATGACGGCCTTTTTAGTGGCCGGCGCACCTGGAGCCCGCAGCCAGGAAGCCACGCCGCCGGATACGATGGCCCCGGCCGGCGCGGTAACCATTGAAGGCGCCGTGGAGCCGGCGGCCTTTCTAGAGCTGGCGCTGCAAGATGGCGGCATGGTGGCGGCGCTAATGGCCCAGGAAGGTCAGCAGGTAGAAGCGGGCGAGACGCTGCTCACCCTGGATGGCGCGCAGCAGGAAATCGCCCTGGCCCAGGCGCAGGGGCAACTGGCGGCGGCGCAGGCCGGCCTGCAGGCCGCGCGCTCGCAATTGGCGGCGGCGCAAAGCGCGGTGCAGACGGCGCAGGCGCAGGCAGACGTGGCCCAGGCTCGTCTGGCGCTGGCGCAATCTGGGCCGCTGCCAGAAGAGCTGGCGGCGGCCGAAAGCCGGCTGGCGGCGGCACAAAGCGGCGTGGCCCAGGCGGCAGCGGCGCGCGATGCTCTGCTGCAAAGCGTGGGCACGGCGGCGCAAATTGAAGCCGCGCGCGCCGAGGCCGCCGCAGCAGCAGCCGACCTACGGACCCTGCAAGACGGCTACGAGGCGATCCTCGATAGCTGTTTCGAGACCCCTGAAGGAACCGTATGCCCCTTATACGGCTCGGTGGAAGAGGCCACGCGGGCGCAGCTAGAGGCCGCTCAGGCGCGCGCCGGCGCGGCGCAGACGGCCCTGCAGCGCCTGCAAAGCGGCCCCACGGCGGCCCAGCAGCAGGCGGCCAATGCCGGCGTGAGCCTGGCCGTGGCGCGCCGGCAGCAAGCCGCGGCGCAGCTCGCCCTGCTGCAGGCCGGCGCTACGCCAGAAGCCGTGCGGCAGGCGCAAGCCGGCCTGGCCATTGCTCAGGCACAGATAGCCGTGGCCCAGGCAGGCGTGGCCCAGGCGCAAGCAGCCGTGGCCCAGGCCGAAGCAGGCGTGCAGGCGGCGCAGGCCGGCGTGCAGGCCGCGCAGTTGGCCCTGGAGCGCACGCGGTTGACGGCGCCCTTCAGCGGCGTGGTCGTACAGGTGAACGTGAATGAAGGCGAGCTGGCTGCGCCGCAAATGCCCCTGCTCACGCTGGCCGGCTTCAGCCGCTGGCAGGTGGCAACACGCAACCTCACAGAGCTAGACTTGGCGCGCATTGCCGAAGGCGACGAAGTAACCATCACCTTCGACGCGCTGCCACAGGCGCGCCTGCAGGGCGTGATTGAAACCATTGCGCTGAGCGCAGGCATGGACCGCGGCGACGTGGTCTATGAGACCACAATTATGCTGCCGGAGGACATGAGCCTGGCCCTGCGCTGGGGCATGACCGCCGTGGTCGATTTGCAATAACCGCAAGCGCACTCAGGCTTCGACAAGCTGCTCGATGCAATCGGCGGCAGCGGCGCGGGCGCTCTGGGCGTCGATGCGCTGCGCCAGCTCGCGACAGCGCGCACGCAGGGCGTGGTTGCCAGTGAGCGCTTCAAGTGCGCGCGCCACGGCGCGCGGTTGCAGGCGCGCCGGCGATAGCGACATCCCCGCGCCCAGCCGCTCCAAGCGCCGCGCGTTGTCCGGCTGGTCATGGGTCAGCGGCAGCACAAGCTGCGGCGTGCCCGCAGCCAGGCCCTGGCTCATGGTGCCGATGCCGCCATGATGGCCCAGAAGCGCGGCGTGCGGCAGCAGGGCGCCCAGCGGCACGTACGGCTGGTGGTGAATCTCCGGTGGCAGGGCGGCCGGTAGCTGGCTGCGATCGCGCGTCAGCAGCACGGCGCGGCGACCTAAGAGCTGCGTGGCCGCAATCGACGCCGCAAAAAGCTGGGCGCCGTGCTGCATGGCCGAGCCATAGGTAAAGATCAGGGGCGCGTCGCCGCCGTCCAGGAAGCGCTGCAGATCGTCCGGCAGGCCGCCGCCGTCGCCGCCGTCATAAACGGGGAAGCCGGTCAGCCGCACCTGTGGCGGCCAGTCGGCCTGGGGCGGCGCAAACCAGTCGGGAAATAGGCCAAGAACGCGCTGCGGCGCGTGCAGCCACTGGTCGAAAATGCGCATCAGCGGCGGCAGGCCCAGCTCCGCGCGAAAAGCGTTGAGGTCAAAGCCCAGGGCGCGGTCGATCACCAACGCATCGGCCAGGCGCCACCAGGCGCGCCGAAGCGGCGGCGGGAACCAGTCGGGCATCGGAAAGCGGTTGATCGACGGATCGATGATGCTGCGAATCAGCGACGGCTGCAGGTGGATGGTTGCCAGCGGCACGCCCAGCTTTTCGTGCGCCAGGCGCGCGCCGAGGGCCAGCGATTGCGCCGCGACCACCGTGTTCGCCGGATCTTGCGCGGCAATTAGCCGGTAAAGCGGCCGCACGGCAGGCAGCACCGCGCCGCGGGCAATGGTGGCGAAGCCGCGCCGGGGGTGCCACAGGTCGGGGTTATCGAGCAGGGCCTGCGCTTCGGCGGCTGTGCCCAAAGCATGGAAGCCAAGGCCGGCGCCGCGTATCGTCGCTTCATGTAGCGGGTTGGTGGCGATGGCCACCCGGTGCCCCCTCTCGCGCAGCGTGCAGCCAATGGCCATCAACGGGTGGATATCTCCGGCGCTTCCGACGGTGGGCAGCAAAATATTCAGCGCTCTCATCGCGCCATAGATTACCCTGTCAGCACAGACGCGCAAATAGGCCGGGCAGGGCCCCGGCCCCTAGCGCATAAAGAACGGCAGCAAGATCCTCTTGCCCACCAAAAATGGCGCGTCGATGCCGTTGTTAGACAGGTAAGCTTCATGCGGCGTCGCCACACTGGCCTGCACGGTCAGCGCCTGGCCCTTCGTGGCGCCCGCATCCATGGCCAGCGCCAATGTAATCGTTCCCGATCCTCCTGCCGCGACATCACCCACATCCCATGTGTACGGGCCGTCTCCCGAAGGCGCCGGCGCGGCGCTCACCAGCGTCACCTCTGCAGGCAGCGCCAGCGTCACAACCGCCGGCGCCGTTACCCCGCCACGATTACCAAAGCTCAACGTGTGCGTCACCGTCTCACCCGGCAAGGCCGCCAGCGCCCCGTTAAGCGACAGCCACAAGTCTGGCCACGTCGAACCGAGTGAAATGTCATCCAGCAGTAGCCAGGGCGTATCGCCGGCGTTTAGCCGGCGCGTGAAAGAAATGGTCACCTGTTTGCCCTGCCAGGAGGACAGATCTCGCCACACGTGCCGCCAGTCGCCCACCTCGACGTTTTGTGAGAATAGCGTTTCTGTCTGCACGCCGTCTGTAATGGATACTTCGAATGGCGCTGTAGAATCTTCGGAATTAGTCCTGTAGCTGAAGGAAAGCGTAGGGTAAGGCAACGTGATTGGGATGCTCATTGTCTGGCTCACGGTCAAGGCCGGCGGCCCATCGGGAAGCAAGGCCAGGTAATATAGGCTTTTATAACCAAACATGTTTTGTGTCACGGCCACCGATTCCGGCCCATTCGTATGCCAGCCGCTTAGCGTGCCCCCCTCAAAGTCGCCGTTGGTAACGATATCATTGGCGGGGTGCAATCTAACTGCTTCTTGTTGGTCCCTATGGTCGATACCAAACAGAGTCACTTGCGCGTCCTGATAGCCGGGCATGATCCATTGTGCGTTACCATTGCTCCCATCAAGTTCAGCGCCGGTTCCATAATTCACGTAATTTCCGTCTTCCATAACCGTGAGAAAAGTTGCCGGCGTGGTGAGCACCGTGACGCCCTGCAATGTGTTTCCCCGGTTGTCAGTGACCGAGCTCGTGAGCTTCCACTGGTAAAACATCACTGGCGTCGTCGTGATCCATTCTGATGTATTAGAGGCACGGTCCCACGCGCGCAGGCGATAAACGTACGTTTTTGACGTAGGAGGCTGGTCCCCAAACGCGTCCAGGTAATAGGCATGACCAATTGGCGTCCAGGAGCCGCCGGGATACGGGCGTCGCTCGACTTCAACAAAGGCCAGGCCGGAACCTCCTGTTTCGACCGGCAACGGGTAAGTTTGATGCAGCGAGCGCCGGGCAAAGCGGGGCATCTCGAATGGAACCATAATCGGAGGCGTCGTATCGACGGAAACGCCGTCGGGATTCCAGCTCCGGCCGAACTTATCGTGCGTGAAATAGTCAGCGAGGCCGTTCAACTGCCATTGATGCGTCTGGGCGACTTTCCAATACCAGTTTCCGTGAAAGAAAACGAATTCCACGATCGTACCGATAACCCGCTGGTCGCCCGGCGTCGGCTCTATCCAGTCACGCACCCATATATCCTTCGGTGCGCCGGCATCGGCCAACTTCCGCAGGTCACTCCCGTCCTTTTTCATCGTCCATAATTCCAACCAGCCATTGCCATTGCTGTCTGCACTGAAGGCAATCCGCTCGCCGTCCGGAGACCACGCCGGGTAGAGGCTGTTCATTCCCGTGGTGAGCCGCTGCAAGCCGCCTCCGTCCGCATTCATCGTATAGAGCTGGTAATACCCATCGCGGTACGAGGCGAAGACGATCTTGCGCCCATCAGGCGACCACGCTGGCGTGCCGTCATAGCTGCCGTGGTTGGTAAGCCGCTGCAAGCCGCTTCCGTTGGCATTCATCACATAAATTTCGGGCTGACCATCGCGATAACTCTCGAAGGCAATGCGCTGACCATCCGGCGACCAGGCGGGGTTAACGTCGTCCGTATCGTCTTGGGTCAACCGTGATAGGTTAGAATCGTCCACATTGACGGCATAAAGCTCATAGCTGCGGCTGCGGTCGCTGCTAAAGACCACGCGCTTTGCGCCATAACTTAGGCGCGGGTGTATCTCATTGTGCGATGATTGAGCTAGCGTTCGGGTCGGCCGATGCTCCCCGGCATCATGGTGCTTGATATCCCAGTCTCGATTGCCAAAAGCCTGCAGAATCACGGCATAATGGTCCGGGACATAGTACAGCGGCGCTTGAGGGATGGCGATGGTCTCACCGCCGGCTGCCGGCGCAAAGATCATCTCCGGCGCCATCTGATAATGATCAACATTTTCGAGCGCCGCCTGCGCCCAGCGCTGGTGCGGCGTCGGCGGGCTGCCCTGCCCGCTTACTGCCTGGCCCGCGGCCGTCGCCAACAACGCAACGAAGAAGACGGAGACAATGAGCCTGCCATAGGAGCGACGAAACATGAATGAACCCTCTTCATATGGTAACAGTCGGCGCTAGTCAATTTTATTTGTTGTCACCCGGAGCATGCGCCCCCAATAATCGGAACAACCCCTCGCGGCCACTAGACGGCCGGCGACCATAGGCGCTTCAGCCACAGAGCGCATGCAATAAGCATAACAGTAGCGCACCCCACTTCATACTCGCTACGTCATATCTTTTCTGCGACGAAAGTAATACGCCTACAGACCAAATCACATTCTTTCTCAAACTTTCAACCGCAAATATCGCCGTTATGGCGTATCGGCAGGGCAGATGTAAAATGGGCGGCAGCGCGCCAATTTGCCTCTTATAAAGGATGGATCATGCGATTTCCACGCTCTTCTGGCATCTTGTTGCACCCCACCTCGCTGCCGGGCCGCTTCGGCATCGGCGATCTGGGCAGCCAGGCCTACCGCTTTGTGGACTTCCTGGCCGAAAGCAAGCAGTCCCTGTGGCAGGTTCTGCCGCTGGGGCCAACAGGCTACGCTGACTCGCCCTACCAGAACTTCTCGGCCTTTGCCGGCAATCCGCTGCTGATCAGCCCCGCCCACCTGGTCGAAGACGGGTTCTTACCTGCCAGCGCCATCGAAACGACGCCCCATTTTCCGGCCACGGCCGTCGCTTTTGGCCGCGTGATCGATTACAAAACAGACCTGCTGCGCCAGGCCTTCGCCGCCTTCCAGCAGAACAGCGGCGCCGGGCAGCGTGAGGCTTACGAGCACTTCTGCCGCCAGCATGCCCACTGGCTAGACGACTTCGCCCTGTTTATGGCCGTGAAGGCGCACCACGTGGCGCAGCAAGGCGGCGTATGGCACACATGGCCCGCAGAGATCGCGCGCCGTACATCCGCGGGCCTGCAAAAGTGGCGCGAACAGCTCCGTGAAGAGGTGCAGTTTTACAAAGTTTCACAATTTTTCTTCTTCCAGCAGTGGCAGGATTTAAAGGCGTATGCCAACGAACGCGGCGTGCGCATCATCGGCGACGTGCCCATCTTCGTGGCCTTCGACAGCGCCGACGTATGGGCCAACCCTGAGCTGTTTCACCTGGATGAAGACGGCTCGCCTTCAGTCGTGGCCGGCGTGCCGCCGGACTATTTCAGCGAGACTGGTCAGCGCTGGGGTAACCCGCTGTATCGCTGGCAGCGCATGGCGCGAGACGGCTACGCTTGGTGGACGCGGCGCATGGCCATGACCCTGGAAACGGTAGACATCATCCGCATCGACCATTTCCGCGGCTTTGAGGCTTATTGGGAGATTCCGGCGTCGGAGCCCACGGCCGTGCAGGGGCGCTGGGTCAAGGGGCCGGGCGCGGCCGTGTTCCAGGCCATCCACCATGCGCTGGGCGAGCTACCGATCATCGCCGAGGACCTGGGCGTCATCACGCCGGAGGTCGAGGCCCTGCGCGACCAGTTCGACTTTCCGGGCATGAAGATTTTGCAGTTTGCCTTTGGCGGCGAGCGCAACAGCTCCTTTCTGCCGCACAATTTTGTGCCCAACTGCGTGGTATATACCGGCACGCATGACAACGAGACGACGCGTGGCTGGTACAATAACGCCAGCGCCGAAGAGCAAGACCATGTGCGCCGCTATGTGGCGCGCAGCGGCGACGACATCGCCTGGGACATGATCCGTCTGGCCTTCGCCTCAGTGGCCGATATGGCCGTGGCGCCCATGCAGGACATACTGGATCTGGGCAACGAAGCGCGCATGAACTACCCCAGTACAGAAAGCGGCAACTGGCAGTGGCGCTTTACTGAAGGCATGATCAGCGACATGATCGCCCAACGCCTGGCAGAAATGGCAACGCTCTATGGACGTAATGAAGAGGTGGAGCAGGTAGAAGAGGTCGCAGCGACCGAAGATTGAGGCAGCTAGTTTTTAGCCTACGGCGGCAACTGTGTCACGGATAAAAGCCATCGTGTCGGGCAGCAACGCCAGCGATTCGCCCGGCCGCCAGCGCAAGGCGTCAGCGATGAGCCCATGCCAGCGTACATCGACCTCTTGCAGCGCCCAGCGCGCGGCCGTAGGTTTAGACACAATTGCGCCGTGCTGCATGGTGTAAAGAATACGGCACATAGTGAGGATGGCATAAGCCTGGTAGGCGTCCTGTACGATCAGCGAGGGATCTTCTAACTGTTGCTCCCACCAGCCGAGCAGGTCGATCACGGCGCGGCGCAGATCGTTGGCCGAGACGCGGGTGAACAGCGTTTGCGCCGGCGGCCCGGCCAGCGTCACGCCGTGCTCGTGCAAGATATGGCGTTGAATCACCCAGCCGCCTCCGAACGCCTCCAGCCGCAGCGCGCCGCCGCGCTCGACATAGGGATGGCGTGCAGCCAGTTGTTGGCGGCCCAGGGCGGTGCGCGGCAAATAGCCCCCTTCTAATTCATAACCCCACCTTGAAGCTCCGGCCGCCAGCCGCGCGTGCATGGCCGCAAGTGCACGGATTGTCTCCGAGCCAAGGGGCATGTGGCTGATGACAAAGAAGTCCACGTCGCTCGTGTGAGCGTTAAAGTCGCCCAGCGCCAGAGAACCGCCCAAATAGAGGCCTAAGAATTGCCGCCCCAGGATAGCCTGCACTTCTTGTTGCAGCATGTTCACAGTGTCGGCAAGATCCGGGTATGGGGTAAGAAACATGGGTATGGTTGTCCTCAGGCAATCGCCGCCGGCACGGTTAAGACCCGGTATTCATCCACTTTTGTCACATCGCCCCCGCAAAAAGTTACAATAATCGGGCGCTTATCTTGGTGCGAAGCGGCCTATAATAACAATGCTGATACGTTAAAAAATCTTCATCACACTCGTCACCGGCCAAAGCAAGACCGATTCGTAAGGCTTGTATGTCTACGCTTACCACACGCCAGCGTGATTTATTGCGTCGTCTATTAGACGCCGAGGGTCCAATGGCAGCGGCCGCCCTGGCACAGCAGATGGATCTGACGCCACGGCAGGTGAATTATGGCCTCAAAGGTCTGGCGCAATGGCTGGCGCGGCGCGAGGTGCAGGTCACCATGACCCCCGGTGTGGGCGTGGCGCTCACCTGTTCCGGCGAGCAAGCCGCCGGCCTACGCGCGGAGCTCAACGGCGGCAAGCAGTTTCAACTCATTCTCACCCCAGAACAGCGCCAGCAATTGCTGGCTCTGCTGCTTTTAGAAGCCGGCGAGCCCTATATCCTGCACCAGTTGCAGGGGTTGCTAGATGTCTCGCGCAACACTGTGCTGGCCGACCTGGGAGCCCTAGAGCTGTGGCTGGCGCAGCACGACCTCACGCTGAAGCGCAGGCCCAATTATGGCTTTGAAATAAGAGGCGCCGAACAGCAGCGGCGCCAGGCGTTAGGCGCACTGGCCTGGGGCGAAACATCCTTTGGCCCCGCCCTGATCCGCCTGGCGCACGGCGAGAGCCTGGAATTTATGCTCGAAGACGATGCGCGCCTGCTGCCCATCGCGCAGCGTGCGGCGCGCATTGTGGCCCGCTGGGATATGCAGCGCATATTCAGCCAGGTGGCCTATGCCGAGAAGCAGCTTGGCGGCCGCTTTAGCGACGACGCTGTGCTGACCCTGGCGCTCTGTTTTGCCATCCAGGCCGCGCGCGTGCAGGATGGCCGCCTGGTAAGCGTGGCCCCCGCCGACGTACAGTGGCTGCAAGAGCGCGCCGTCTGGTTTGTAGCCGCCGAGATGGCCAAGCGCGCCTGTTGGGGCGTGGGCCAGCCGTGGCCCGAAAATGAAGTGGCCTGGATTGCCATGCACCTGCTGGCGGCCACGCGCAACGAGCGCTGGCCCGGCGACCTGGAGATTGACGCCTCATTTGCCGATCTGCTCGACCGCATGATGCATCTGATAGCCGCGCGCTACGAGATTGCCGCCCTGGAGCACGACCGCACGCTGCAAGACGGCATTGTGGTACACGCCGTGCCCGCTTATTTGCGCTGGCGCTTCGGTTTGTGGCTGCCGGCGCCGCCGGCGACCACAACGTTGTCGCCAAAATATGCCTTTGAACACCACCTGGCACGGGAGCTGGCCCAGCTGATGGCCAACCAGCTCGGCGCACACCTTCCCGAGGGCGAAGTGAACAACATTGCCCTGTTATTGCGCGCCGCCTACATTCGCGAGCGGCCCAACCGCGTGCGCGAAGTGATCGTGGTCTGCCCCAGCGGCATGGCCACGGCGCAGCTACTTGTGGCGCGCTTAAAAACACGTTTCCCGCGCTTAAACGACCCACGCGTCCTTTCGCTGCGCGAGCTAAATTCCGCGCGGCTGGCGTCGGCCAATCTGGTGATCAGCACCACGACGCTGCCGGATAACTTAACAAAATTCGCCACCGTCATTCAGGTACACCCCTTGTTGTTGCCTGAAGATGTCGAGGCGATTACCGACTGGTTATCTTCCCACTGAGGCGGCGCGCACGGCTTGCGCGCCGCCCTGCCTACCACATGTGGTAGGCATTGAAGTCGAATGCCCAGGGCAAATTCGCCCGGCAGAAGAGGTCAAACTTTTTATTCAGTTTAAGGAGGAAAAAATGCGAGAACGAGTACAACAATTTGGCGGCTTTTTAGCCGGCATGATCATCCCCAACATCGGCGCTTTCATCGCCTGGGGTTTGATCACGGCGCTCTTTATCCCCACGGGGTGGACGCCAAACGAAACATTTGCCGAGCTGGTGGGGCCAATGATCACCTACCTGCTGCCCATCCTCATCGGCTACACCGGCGGCCACCTGATCTATGGCATTCGCGGCGGTGTGGTCGGCGCAGCGGCCACCATGGGCGTCGTCGTGGGCGCTGGCATCCCCATGTTTCTAGGCGCCATGGTCATGGGCCCGCTTGGCGGCTGGCTGATCAAGAAGGTGGACGAAGCCATCGAGGACAAGATTCCGGTTGGCTTCGAGATGCTGATCAACAACTTCTCGGCCGGTATTCTGGCGGTCATTCTGGTGCTTCTGGGCAACATCATCATCGGGCCTATCGTCGAAGGCATCAGCAACTTCTTTGGCAGCATCGTCGACGGCCTGGTGGCCGCGCGCCTGCTGCCGCTGGCAGCCATCATCATCGAGCCGGCGAAAGTCTTGTTCTTGAACAACGCCCTGAACCACGGCGTGCTGGGCCCGCTGGGCGTGGCGCAGGTGGAGTCGACGGGCCGGGCCATCCATTTCTTGTTGGAGACCAATCCGGGGCCAGGCTTGGGACTGCTGGTGGCTTACTTCGTAGCGGGCAAGGGCCTGCTGAAAGAATCAGCGCCGGGAGCCATGATCATTCACTTCCTGGGCGGCATTCATGAGATCTACTTCCCCTACGTGCTGGCGCACCCCATCATGATCCTGTCCGTGATTGCCGGCGGTTTCGCCGCAGACCTCTGGTTCACGATCATGAACGCCGGCCTGGTGGCCACACCTTCGCCGGGCTCCATCTTCGCCTACCTGGCGGTTATTCCGCGCGGACAACATTTCGCCGTGCTCACCGGAGTGGCCATCGGCGCGGTGGTCTCTTTCGTGGTAGGCGCTTTTGTGCTGCGCGTGCGCCCCGTGCGCGATGAAGCAGAAGAAGCTGCCCCTGAGGCGGCAATGGACGTCGAAGGCGTGCCGGGACTGGCCTGATTTCTAACGACCGTCACCACGTGGGGCGCCTGGCGTCCTTTCGCCAGCGCCCCACTGTAGCCCTGATACTCATTGAATTTTCTAGACCAAGGAGCGTGCAAAAATGGCTCAATCTGTCGCAGCAAGCGATGTGAGCACCATTGTGCTGGCGTGTGAAGCAGGTATGGGTTCCAGCCTGATGAGCGTGAACGCCTTGAAAAAGAAGCTGAAGAAAGCCGATGTAAACGTGAACGTGGTGCACAAACCGGCGCGGGCCATTCCGCCAGACGCACAGGTCGTGGTCGTGCACAAGGGGCTGGCCAACGTGGCGCGCAGTAAAGCGCCCGATGCCGTGGTAGTCACCTTTAGTCACTTCCTCAATGACCCTGCTTTTGATTACATCGTCAATACTCTTGCCGCAGGCGGCGAGATCACCGCTTCGGAGTAAGCTGATGGCCATACTTTCTGAGGAGCGTATCCGGCTGGGGGCAACGGCCGTAAACAAAGCCGACGCTATCCGCCAGAGCGGCGAGCTGCTGGTGCAAAGCGGCTGTGTGCAGCCCGCTTATGTCGACGGCATGCTGGCGCGCGAAGAAACCATGTCCACCTACCTGGGCAACGGCGTGGCCATTCCCCACGGCCAATACGACAACCGCAGCCAGATTCTGAAGACAGGCATTGCCGTGCTGCAATTGCCCGATGGCGTGGCCTGGGAAGACGGCGAGAAGGCGCACCTGGTAATTGCCATCGCCGCCGCCGCAGACGAGCACGTGGGCGTGCTGGCCAACCTAGCAGAAGCCATCGAAGACGAAGAGGTGGCGCAACAGATGATTACAACGACGGATGCCAAGTTCATTTTGAACACGTTGGAGACAGAAACGGCAATGCAATGAGCCGCATCCGGCTGAGTTGAAGAAAGGACAGGCCGATGAAGGAAGTGACGCTGGTGGTGGAGAATGAAACCGGGCTCCACGCGCGGCCGGCAAAAGTTTTCGTCAACATCGCTAAGCAGTTTGCCAGTGACATTCGCGTGCAGCATGGTGAGAAACGAGTCAATGCCAAGAGCCTGATCTCAATGCTCACGCTCGGCGCAGAACGCGGCGCTGAGATCCGCATCATCGCTGATGGCGCGGACGAAACGGCGGCCCTGAAGGCCCTGCAGGCCGCTATGGAAGAGGGCTTGGGCGAAGGGCCGGCACAAGCGCCGGCTGCCCAAGCGCCGGCTGCGCAAGGGCCGGCTGTGCAAGGGCCGGCTCCACAGGCTCCTGCCCCATCACAGGTAGAGACAGCGCCGCAGCAGAAAGGGCTGATCCGCGGCGTGGCCGCCGCGCCGGGCATCGTGATTGGCCCTATCTTCCAGTTGCGACATGAAACCATCGCCGTGCAGCCAGAGCCCTTTGAGGGCGTGGCGCAGGAAACGGCGCGGTTGCAAGCCGCCGTAAAGCGCGCGCTTGCCGATTTAAAACAGCTCCATGCCCAAATGGTGCAGGACACGCCGGCGGAAGCAGCCATCTTCGAAGTGCACGAGGAGCTGCTCAACGACCCAGAGCTGCACGAGGCCATCGACGCGCGCATCCAGATGCGTGAGAACGCCGCGTGGGCCTGGGATCAGACCATCAAGGCGCGCGCCGACGCCGTGGCGGGCCTGAGCGACGTGCTGCTGGCGCAGCGCGCCGCAGATCTGCGCGACGTGGGCCGGCGCGTCTTGCGCCTGCTGCTTGGCGAAAACGGCTCGGCGCGCCTGCCGCAAGAGGCCGTGATCGTAACGGCGCACGACCTGTCGCCTTCCGACACGGCCGCGCTGCGCAGCACGCCCGTGCTGGGCTTTTGCACCGCGGGCGGCGGCCCCACGGCGCACGCAGCGATCATCGCCCGCGCCCTGCGCCTGCCCTCTGTCGTGGGCGCTGGGCATGGCCTGTTGGGCCTGGAGGATGGCCTGATGGCCGTGCTGGACGGCAGCAAGGGCACGCTGATCGTGGAGCCCGACGAGGCCACTCTGGTCGCCGCCAGAGAAGCGCAGGCCGCGTGGCAGGCCAGGCAGGCCGAGGCCGCGCAGCGCGCCGCAGAGCAGGCGCGCACCGTCGACGGCCATTATGTCGAGGTCGTAGCCAATATCGGCGGCCTGGGAGACGCGCGCGAAGCAGCGGCCAGTGGCGCAGAGGGCGTGGGCCTGCTGCGCACTGAGTTTCTGTTCTTACGCCGCGAACAGGCGCCCACCACCGATGAGCAGTTTGACGTGTATCACAGCATTGTACAGGCCCTGCAGCAGCGGCCGGTGATCGTGCGCACCCTGGACATCGGCGGCGACAAGCCGCTGCCTTATATCCAGGTAGCGCGGGAGGAAAACCCTTTCCTGGGCGAGCGCGGCATCCGGCTTTGCCTGGCGCGGCCTGAGCTGCTGCGCTCGCAGGTGCGCGCCATCTTGCGTGCGTCCGTAACAGGGCCCGTGCGCATTATGTTCCCCATGATTGCCGACGTGGGCGAGTGGCGGCGGGCGCGGGCCATTGTGCAAGAAGAACAAGCAGCCCTGGGCGTCGATCCGGTGGAGATGGGCATTATGATCGAGATTCCTTCGGCGGCGCTGATGGCCGACGCTTTCGCCTGCGAAGTGGATTTCTTTTCCGTGGGCACCAATGACCTGACGCAATATACGCTGGCCATGGACCGCATGCACCCCACGCTCGCGGGCCAGGCAGACGGCCTGCACCCGGCCGTCCTGCGCCTGATAAAGATGACCGCAGATGCGGCGCATGCCAACGGCAAGTGGCTGGGCGTTTGCGGCGAGCTGGGCGCAGACCCCCAGGCCGTACCCATTCTGGTGGGCCTGGGCGTGGACGAGCTGAGCGTCAGCGTGCCCGCCATCGCCGGAGTCAAGGCATTGATCCGCGAGCTGAGCCTGGCAGCCTGCCAGGAACTGGCAGCCAGAGCGCTACAGTGCGAAAATGCGCAGCAGGTTCGCGATCTGGCAATCAGGGCTGTATCGTCATAAACGGGGACCGGAGGCCAACGCTGCAATATGCAGCTTTGTATAGGAGTAAACAACGATGAGCGATAAACGATATGAAAAGTACCGGCGCGCGGTGGACAGCGTGCCGCAAAAGACGTGGGCCTGGAATATGTATGGCCCTGGCCTGGAAAACATCGGCCGCGACGGGGAGCCAGAGCTTTTTGACGTGCCCCAGCCGGGGCCCGATCAGTTGTTGGTGCGTATCGACAGCGTAGGTATGTGTTTTTCAGATGTGAAGCTGATCAGGCAGGGCGGCAGCCATCCCAAGCTGTATAACCGCGACCTGGCGGCGCAGCCAACGCGCCTGGGCCACGAGGTGTCGCTGACGATTATTAAGGTGGGCGAGGAGCTGCGCGACCGTTACCGGCCCGGGCAGCGGCTGGCCGTGCAGCCGGACCTCTACCAGCAGGGTAAGAGCACGGCATATGGCTACACCGTGCCCGGCGGCCTGGTGCAGTATCATCTCATCGGGCGCGAGGTGCTGGAGACCGATGAAGGCGCCGGCCTGCTGCCGCTGGAAGGCGATATGGGCTATGGCGAGTCGTCCCTCCTGGAGCCGTGGGGCTGTGTGATAGCTGCCTATACGCAGCGGCGGCGGCTAAAGCCCAAAGAAGGCGGCGTAATGTGGATCGTGGGGCGTGCCGGCGACGAGCGCGCCTATACCTTTTCACAGGGGCTGGAAGCGCCGCAGACCATCGTCTTGAGCGACGCGCCGCCGGCCGTGCGCGCGCTGGCGCAGGCAAGTGGCACACACGTTGTGCAGCGCGACGGGCTAAACATGGCCGATTACGCCGCGCTGGCCGGCGAGCTGACCGGCAGCACAGGCTTCGACGACATCGTGGTGCTCGACCCGCGCAGCGCCGCACAGGTGGGCGCCATCGCCCGGCACATTGCCCGCCGCGGCACGCTGAATCTGGTCGGAGAAACGCCCCTGGACGGCCTGGTCGATGCCGACGTGGGGCGCTTGCATTACGATTACATCGCCTTTCTGGGCAACCGCGGGCCGGATATCGCGGCGTCGTATGGCGAGGCGCGTAACCGCTGCGAGCTGCGCAAAAACGGCGTGGCCGTGTTCATCGGCGCAGGCGGGCCCATGGGCCAGATGCACGTGCAGCGGGCCATCGAGCTGCCCACCGGCCCGCGCACGGTGGTAGCCACAGAGGTGAACGACGAACGGCTGGCGGCGCTGCAGGAAAGTTTTGGGCCGCTGGCCGAAGAGCATGGCGTGGCCCTGCACATGTTCAACCCCACCGCTGGGGACCGGTCGCTGGCCGGCGTGGTGAGCGAGCTAAGCGTCGGGCAAGGCGCGGACGATGTGGTGGTTTCGGTGCCCTCAGCCGCGCTCATGGCCGAGGCCGCGACGCTGATGAAGCCAGACGGTATGCTGGTGTTATTCGCCGGCGTGCCTAATGGCACGCTGGCGCCGCTGAACCTGAGCAACGTCTACCTGAGCAACGCGCAATACACCGGCACCTCGGGCCTCACCCTGCACGACCAACGACAGGTGATGGAACGGGCGCTGGCCGGCGATCTGTCGCCCGGCCGCTCCGTGGCGGCCATCGGCGGTATGAACGCCGCGCGTGAAGGGCTCGAAGCGCTGATGGAAGGGCGCTATCCGGGCAAAATTGTGATCTTCCCGCAGATTGAAGATCTGCCGCTGCTGGGCCTGGACGAGCTGCAAGAGGAGCTGCCAGAAGTGGCCGCGCACCTGGGCCCGGGCAACGTCTGGACCAAAGAGGCCGAAGCGGCCTTGATTGAGCGCCACTGGGATGAGAATGGCGCAGCGACGTAATGCCGTGTCGCAGCCATATGGTATGCGCCGCTATGTGCTCACGGGCGCCGGCCTGGGCCTCTATTTTGGCCTCTTTTTTCAGCCGGTGCGCGAGCCGAACCTGCTGCTGCCGCTGGTCCTGGGCATCGTGGGCGCGCTGCTGATGACGCTGCTGAGCCTGCGCCGTCCAGAAGCCCGTTCGCTGCGCGCGGCGGCGCGCTATGGTTTCGCTGCCTGGGCGGCCCTGACGCTCACGCTGCTGGCGCTGGAAGGCCGGCACCCGGTGTTTAACGTTGCAGGTAAGCCGGGTGTGGCCCTCTTCACAACGGCCATGGGCGCGCTGGGCGGCTACCTGTATGGCCGGCGCAGCAGGGAGCAGGCGCCATGATTTACACCGTGACCCTCAATCCCGCCGTCGACCGCGAGCTGACCGTGCCGCAGATTGGCTTCGACAGCGTCTTGCGCGCCTCGCGCTGGCAGGTGGATCTGGGGGGCAAAGGGTTTAATGTGTCGCGCATGCTGCAAGCGCTGGGCGCCGAAAGCATGGCCCTGGCTTTTGCCGGAGGCAAGAGCGGCGAGATTCTGCACGATGGGCTGCGCGCTCTGGACATTGGGGTCGATTTTGTGTGGGTTGAGGGCGAGACGCGCACCAATGTGAGCATTGTCACCGAGGCGCACGATCGCTACGTCAAAGTGAACGAGCCGGGCCCTACCGTGGGCCCAGCGGCGCAAGAAGCCCTGCTGCAAAAGCTGCGCGCTCTGGCGCGCGACGGCGATTGGTGGGTGCTGGCAGGCAGTCTGCCGCCCGGTGTGGCGCCGCCCTATGTGGCGCAGATCGTGCGCATCGTGCAGCAAGGCGGCGGCCGCCTGATATTAGACAGCAGCGGCGCGGCGCTGCAGGAAGGATGCACCGCCCGGCCCTACCTGGTGAAGCCCAACGACGTAGAGCTGGCGCAGCTAACGGGCCGGCCGACAGAGAACGTGGCGCAAACCGTGGCCGCAGCCCAGGCGCTGGCGCCGCTGGGGCTATCGCGGGCCATTGTTTCGATGGGTAAACAGGGCGCGCTGGTCGTCGAAGAGGGCCAAAGCTGGCTGCTGGCAGCGCCGCGTATCGAAGAACGCAATCCCATTGGCGCGGGCGATTCATTGGTGGGCGGCGTGGTATATGCCCTGGCCCAGGGCGCTTCGCTGCGTGAAGCGGCGCGCTGGGGCGTGGCCTGCGGCGCGGCCACCGCCAGCCTCAGCGGTACCGCCGTGGGCGATGCGTCGCTGGTGCAGCGCCTGCTGCCCCAGGTACAGGTGCGCGCCGCAGACTTCGCCGCACAGTAAGCCGAACACAGAACCAGGCGCAGAGAGGAAACGAAGAGAGGGAACAGAAGAGACATGGACTATACGGTGAAGCAGGAAAAGCAGTATGAGGCGCAGCCAGAGGCCCTTTTCCAGGCCGCCATCGGCGCCGTCGATGGCCTGCAAGGCAAAGTTCTAAAACAAGACGCCGCGTCAGGATCGATTGGGGCACAGTTCAGCAAGACCATCCACGGCAAGGTGCTGGGCGACCGCACGCAGATGGAGTTGGCTATTGAGCCGGGCGACAGCGGCGCGAGCAAGATCCGCGTGGCCATCTATCCCATCGACCCCGTTGGCCGCAAGCTGCAGTTCGGCGCGCGCAAGGGCGTGCCGCAGCAGGTGCTTGGCTGGTTCTTTGCCCACCTGGAGCACCGGCTGAGCTAAGAAACCCGCGCGCCGCCCTTAGCGATACGTTGGCAGCCAGTCGCCGTGGGCGGCGATGAGATCGTCCACCAGACTCCAGATCTGCTTCAGGTCCAGCTCCGCGGCCGTGTGCGGGTCGAGCATCGCCGCGTGGTAAATGTGCTCGCGCTTGCCTGTCAGCGCCGCCTCCACGGTGAGCGCCTGCACGTTGATGTTGGTCTGCATCAGCGCCGCCAGGTGCGGCGGTAGCGCGCCGATGCGCGTGGGCTGGATGCCGTTGCCGTCCACCAGGCAGGGCACCTCCACACAGCAATCCTGCGGCAGGTTGTCGATCAGCCCCTGGTTGCGCACATTGCCGTAGATTACGCGCTGCGCGCCGCTTTCAATGCTGTGGATAATGCGCGCGCCGTACTCGTGGCTGCGCTGCGGCTTTAGCTCCTGCCCTTCGTCCTCCAGTACATCGCGCATCTTCTCCCAGGCCTGGATCTGCAGCTCGCAGCGCGTGATATACTCGTCGAGCGGGATGTTGTACGCTTCGATCAGGTCATCGCGGCCCGATTTGATATACCAGGGCACATACTCGCTGAAATGCTCGCTCGACTCGGTGACAAAGTAACCTAGCCGCTGCAGCATGTCGTAACGTACGCGATTCCAGCGCGGCACGCGGCCTTCGGCAATCACGCGGTGCATCAGGGGGTAGAGGTCTTCACCATCGCGCTCAAAGCGCAGGTA
This sequence comes from uncultured Ardenticatenaceae bacterium, assembly GCA_964384155.1. Lineage (GTDB taxonomy): Bacteria > Chloroflexota > Anaerolineae > Promineifilales > Promineifilaceae > JAAYYY01. The sequence goes on along the minus strand of CAYLJW010000004.1, from coordinate 115,792 downwards.
AAAGGCCATGTGGTTGATGCCCGCACACAGATAATTGATTTCATCTTCGGGCACGCCAATATCGCGCGCCAGCTTCTCTGCCGTGCTCTGCACACTGTGGCAAAGGCCCACGGTGCGAATGGGCGTGGCGCGCTCGATGGCCCAGCAGAGCATGCCCATGGGGTTCACGTAATTGAGCAGCAGCGCGTCCGGGCACAGCTCCTGCATATCGGCGCAAATGTCCAGCATCACGGGGATGGTGCGCAGGCCGCGCATGATGCCGCCAATACCCAGCGTGTCGGCAATGGTCTGGCGCAGGCCATATTTCTTGGGAACCTCGAAGTCAATCACCGTCGCCGGCTCATAGCCGCCCACCTGGATCATGCAGATGACGTAATCAGCGCCGTCTAGGGCGGCGCGGCGGTCGGTGGTCGCCGTGATCGCCGGCGCAGCATTTAGGGCCGCAGCCACCTTGTGGGCCACGATCTGCGACGTGCGCAGGCGATCCGCGTCGATGTCGTGCAGCGCCAGCGAGCAATCGCGCAGCTCAGGATAACCGAGAATGTCGCCCATGAGCGTCATGGCGAAGACCGTGCTGCCCGCGCCGATAAACGTAATTTTCGGCATATCGATCCTTTTACACTGTGTTGGTTAGTGCACTCACAAGGATACGATAGCGTTAAAAAGCGTCTGTGCAAGGGCATCAGAGGCCAGCACCGCAGGCGGAAAGTCGAAGGTAGTTACCGTCATGCTGCCCTGACCATATGGCATGGTCGCCAACAACGAAACGTGCTTGTGCAGCCAGCCCACAGCCAGCCCGGCCCGGCTATAATCGCGCGCCAGCCACGCCGGCAGCCCGGCGATCACCGCCGTGGGCGTCACGGGCAGAAAGCTCATGTCCAACAGCGGCCCACCGGGCAACCCGGCGAAGGGCTCATCGCGGCGCAGCCAGCTAAACGAGGAAGCCCAGTCGCCCTGCCAGCTACTTCCGGAGCGCGCCCTGATGCGGCCGTAAGGCAGCGCCTGCTCTTCGGCGCTCGAAGCGAGCAGCAGCAGGCGGCCGCCGCCGGCCACGTGCTCGCGGCAGTTGGGCGTCAGGCGGCGGGTCACCCATAGCACGTCGGGACAAACGTCGTGCAGCGGATAGCCGGCGCTTTGCAGCGCCGCCCGCGTCTGTTGCGCCTGCGCGTCGTCGCCGGCTATGTGCAGGGCCGGCCGCCAGGCCGGCGGGCGCGGGCAGGCCAGCAGCGCCTCGTCGCACGCCAGCGTCTCGCCGCCGGCGCCGCACCAGGCAACCGTCAGGCGTTGCTGCGTGCCGCCAGCCGTGGGCGGCAGCGTGACCCTGATAGCTCCGCCCGGCGCAGCAAGCTGCCCATGCTGCCCGGCGCAAGACCAGCGCAGCACGCCGCCCTGCCCTGGGCCGTCGACGTCGAAACAGCGCACCTCGACCTCAATTTCGGCGCCCGGAGCGCCACTATACGCTTGCGGCCGGGCGATCACAACGCGATCCTGGTTCATGGGCGCCAGAACCGTCTGCAAATCCGCTTTGACATGGCGCTGCATGTCCAGCAAGCCGTTGGCTTCCCAGTGCACGTCAGTGAATTCGGTGATCACATAGCCGCCAAGGGCCGGCCGCGCGCGGATGGCGGCAATGGCTGTTTTCAGGCCCTGGGCCATATGCTGCTGGTGGGCAAAGATGAAGGCGTCGAAGCTGCCAAAGACGCGGTCCAGGTTCCAGGCGTCGAAGCGCTGCCGCAGGCCATGCGGGTACACGGTCCCATCGTCCCACTCCATGCCATTTTCAAACCACCACGGCTCCGCGCCCTGTTCCTGAATGCAGTCTGGGTGCGGCAGGCCCCACTGGCCAAACTCACTGACGATGCGCGGCAAATCGAGCCGCCGGCCGGCGGCGTGATCCGCAGCCCAGGCCCAGGGCGCGCCTGTGGAAAAGTCGTCCAGCCACGCTTCCCATTGCGGCGTATGGTCGGGGTTCAGCCGGTAGTAATGGTAATCTTCCAGGTCGCTGGCCACGTGGAAAGAGGGCTCGCAAGGCGAGTTGTCGATCACCAGGCGCGTAGGATCCAGCTCTTTAGCGTGTTTGTAAAAGTCCGCCAGCCATTGGCGATGCGCCGGCTCATAGCACAGGTCGGCGCCCCAATCTTCATTCACCAGGGTCCAGGCGATAATCGAAGGATGGTTCCAATCCCGCGCTACCATTTGGCGCAACGTCTGCTCGACGCGCTTTTCGGAAGCGGGCGTCAGGCGCCCCCAGCTAGGCAGCTCGGCCCATACTAGCAGGCCCAGGCGGTCGGCGACATCGAAGTAGCGTGGATCCTCGATTTTGATGTGCATGCGCAGGCAGTTCAGCCCCAACGACTGCGCCTTGCGCGCCTGGTCTTCCAGAAAGTGCAGATCCGGCGCGGTGTAGATCGTTTCCGGGTAGTAGCCTTGGTCCAGGGCCCCGCGCAGGTAGATGGGCTCGTCGTTGAGATAAATGCGCCCGTCGCGCGCCTCGACCGTGCGAAAGCCACAATGGTCCTCAAAGCTATCGACAAGACGCTCTGCGCACCACAGCTCAGCGTGCACCGTATACAGCGCCGGCCGGCCGATATGCCATCGCTGCACGGGCGCTTCTAGCTGCAGGCAGCTTTCGATCCGTGTGTCCCTGGCCGCCAGCTCCACCGTTTGCGCTGCAACCGGCGCGCCGTCAGGGTCCAGCGCCTGAAGCTGCAAACGAGCGCCGGCCGCCGGCCGCGAAAGCTGCAAGTCGACGGCAATTTTGCCGCTGTGGCAGTCGGGCGTCAGGCGCAGTGAGCGCACGTGGCTATCGGCGCGCAGCTCCAGCCACACCGGCTGCCAGATGCCGCTGATAGGCCCATACCAGTTTTGCTTGCCGTAAGGAATCTCGGAAAAGTGGAATTCATCGCCGCCGTCCGCGACGCGCACGATCAGCTCATTCTCGCCAGAACGCAGCAGGTGCGAGACGTCAAACTCAAACGGCAGGTAGCCGCCTTCGTGCGCCCCGGCGCAGTCGCCGTTCAACCAGACGGTGGCGTGGTAATCGACCGCGCCGAAGTGCAGGATGGCTGCGCTCTCTTCCGCCGAAGGCGCTGAGAAGCGGCGTACATACCAGGCCACGCCGCTCTTATAACGCAGGTCAGGAAATTGTGCCTGCCAGGGCATTGGCACGGATACCACGCGTTGCGCGGCAAGGTTCAGTGGGGTCAGCGACGCGTCCTCATCATACTGAAAGGACCAGGGGCCGTCGAGGGAGATCCGTGTTCTCATGATGTAATCAAAACTCCATTTGCTGCGCCGCCCAACAGAGGCGGTGTGTTTTCAATGCGTCGTCATAGTCACTAAAGATTAAGGATGGATCATTGTGGCGCAGGGCCTGCAGAAAGGCGCGGTCTTCGGCCAGCACGGGGTCGGCCGCGGCGTGCAGCTCGCGTCGCTCCTGCCCTTCCTCGAACATCACGCGCTCACGTTCGAAGGTGATAGAGAGGCCGTCGGCAATGAAGTGCACAGCCACCTGCCTTGTCTTGTCCAGCACGCAGCTCGCCGTCACCGTGCCTACTGCCCCGTTGTCAAAGCTCAGCAGCACAGCGCTGCTGGTGTCCACGTCGAGATCGGGGAAAGCCGCTCGCGAAATTTGGTTGGTTGCCACACCCACGACGATCGCTTCGCCCACAATGTAGCGCATGAAGTCGAACAGGTGTGTGGCTTGCTCCAACAGTTGCCCCCCGCCCTGCTCGCGCCGCCTCCACCAAGTGGGCGCAGGCGTTGCGCCGTGCCAGGCAGCCGTAATAAGCTGCGGCAGGTGCTGCGCCAGGGCGCGCTGCATATGGGGCACGGTGTCGATGGCCCGCCAGTGGTATCCGACGCCGGCAATCAGGCCCTTTTGCTGCAAGCGCGCGGCGATCTGCTCCGCCGTGCGCAAATCCACCGACAGCGGTTTTTCGACGAAGAAGGGAATATCCCGCTCGATGAGCGCGTGCTCCAGCGCCCCATGCTGATGCGGTGGAACCGTAATCCAGGCGGCGTCGATGCTTTTTTCGGCGTTGAGCATCGCTTTATAATCGTCGTAAGCTTTGCCGCCCCAGGCGGCCGCCGCGGCGGCGGCATGTCCTGGCGTGGGCGACATGTGGGCCACAAGCTCGACGTCTTCCAGCGTAGACAGCGCGCCGAGGTGGCGCTGCGCCATGCCTCCCGTGCCGATCATGGCCACTTTCATGCGCTTTCGTCTCCCGCCTCGCCTGTGAAATCTAACACCACTTGCAGCGCCTGCTGTGGCTGCTCGTCCAGGAGCTGAAAGGCCTCCGCGGCCTTGTGGTAGGGCAGCAAGTGGCTGATAAGCGGCTGCAGCCTCAGCCGCCCTACCGCCGCGAGCTGCATGGCCGTCTGCGCCAGGCGCAGACGGTTCCAGCGGTGGCTCAGCTCGGGCGCCACGCCGGAGATCTGCGAGCAGATAAGGTTGATGCGGTTGTGGTGAAACTCCTGGCCCAGATAAAGCCCCTGCGCTTCGCCTTGAAAGAAGCCTAACGCCACCACGCGCGAGGAGTAAGCGGCGGCGCGGATGGCCTCGTGCAGCGCCGCGCTGGAGCCTGAAACTTCGATGACCACGTCGGCGCCGCGGCCGCTGGTGAGCTCGCGAATGCGCTCGGCGACCTCGCCGGTAGCCGCGTCGAGTGCCACGTCGACAGCGCCCAACGCTTGCGCCGTCTCTAGGCGCAGCGGGTACAGGTCCACGCCGATCACCCGCACCCCAGACGCTTTGCAGAGCTGCGCCACAATCTGTCCTGGCACGCCCAGGCCGAACACGGCTACAGTCTCGCCAATGCGCAGCGCAGCGTCGTGCACGCCGTTAAGCGCCACCGCGCCAATGTGCGAGAAAATGCCAATTACCGGCGGCGCGCCGGCCGGCAGAAGGCGGGTGCGCGCGTATTCCTGGTCCACGACGTGGTGCGTGCGGTGGCCCCAGGCGCCATAGACCAGCATGCCCGGCTCAAGGCCATGCGCCTCGCTGCCCAGGGCCACCACTTCGCCAACCTCTTCATAGCCCCAGCCACTCAACGGATAGTGCAGCTCGGCCGGGCGTGCAGCCGTGAACAGACGGCGCTCGCCGTCCCACTGCTTTTGTGTCGTGGGGTTCGAGCCGCGGTAGGCCGTTAGCTCCGTGCCGGCGCTGATGCCGCTGTACAGCGTGCGCAGCAGCGCTTCGCCGGCGCCGGGTTGGCGTTGTTCATAGCTTGCCACGCGCACCACTCGCGGCGCGCTAAACTCGACGACATATGATGAACGAGGCACGGTGCTTCCCCCTCCTATGGCGCGCCCCGATTGGCGATGGGTTGGCAGCTCGGTGCAGGCGCGGGGGCTATGGGGCCGAAGCTAATGGTTCGATAAGCCTTACATTGACGTTATTTATCGCAAATGTAGAATGTCCTGTCCATAGTTATTCCTTACCATTTCGATAACACCTTTAGCTATAGCATCCATACCCATTGTATGCTACAATGTGTGGCGAACATCAGTTCTATTTCCAGTGCAGAATCCCGGCCCTCCCGGAGAAAAAGTTATGATCGAACTAGCCCCTGCGCCCGCCCAGCCCCGCCGCGAGTTTACGGTTGAAGACGAGCACGTCTACAGCCGCTCCGGCCCTCTGCGCTGGATATTTTCACACCTGCTGCGCTACCCACACCTGATAGTCAGTTTTTTCGTAGCGGCGCTGCTGACCAACGTGCTCTACTCCGCCGTGCCGCGCATTATCGGCCTGGTGTTCGACGAATTCTTGCAGCCGCAGCCCAGCGCGCAGCGCGTGACCTCGCTGGCCCTGCTCATTGTGGCCATTGCCCTGATCCGCGTCTTCATAGACCTGACCAACTCCTGGTCCGTAGAGACCCTGGGGCAGCGGTTAGAGCGCGACGCGCGCGAGGAACTGTATATCAGCCTGCTGAGCAAAAGCCAGACCTTCCATAATCGCCAGCGCGTCGGCGATATTATGGCGCGGGCGACCAACGACGTGCGCCAGCTCAACCCCATGATGAACCCCGGCGTGGCGTTAATCATCGAATCGATCATGGCCATTGTGGCGCCGCTCACCTTCATCGCCCTCATCCGCACCGATCTGCTCATCGCGCCGCTGCTGTTCCTGGTGGCCTACGTGGTGGCCCTGCGCCGCTACGTGCGGCAGCTAAACCCCGTGGCCGGCGCCCAGCGCTTTCGCTTCGGCGAGCTGAATGCCGGGCTCACGGAGACCATTACGGGCATCGAAGTGGTCAAGTCGGCGGCCCAGGAAGCGCAAGAACGGCGCAAGTTCATGGAAAATGCGCAGACCGTGCGCGACCTGTATGTGAAGCAGGGCGAGATTGAAGCGCGCTACCTGCCCATGCTGCTGCTGGGCATCGCCCTGGCCGGCGCATTCGCCCACGGCGTCTGGCTGGTATCGCGCGATATGCTCTCACTCGGCGAGCTGGTGGCCTACATGGGCCTCATGGGCGTGCTGCGCTTCCCGGCCTTCATTTCCATCTTCACCTTCTCCCTGGTGCAGATGGGCCTGGCCGGCGCGCGGCGCATTCTGGGCCTCATTCTGGAAGAAACCGAGCTGGACGAGAACCGCGAAGGTTACGCCGCGCCCATACGCGGCGAAATCGTCTTTGAGAACGTCACCTTTCGCCTGAACAACAAGGCTGATGGCCTGCCGGTACTGAAAAACATCTCCTTTCGCGCCGCGCCCGGCGAGACCATTGCTATCGTCGGCCAGACGGGATCGGGCAAGACCACCCTGACGCGCCTGGTCAACCGCACCTACGACGTCGACGAAGGCCGCATCCTGATCGACGGCGTCGACGTCCGCGACTGGAACCTAGATTCCCTGCGCTCGCAGATCTCCACCATCGAGCAGGACATCTTTCTATTCTCGCGGCCCATCGACGAGAATATTGCCTTTGGCCTGGGCCAGCAGGCCGATGACACGGCCATCGTGTCCGCGGCGCAGGCCGCGCAGGCTCACGAATTCATCAGCGGCTTTCGCGACGGATATAAGACAGTGATCGGCGAGCGCGGCGTCACCCTTTCCGGCGGCCAGCGGCAGCGGCTGGCCATCGCCCGCGCCCTGCTCACCGACCCCCGCATTCTGATGATCGACGACTCTACCAGCGCTATCGACAGCGCCACGGAAGATCGCATCCAGCGCGCCATCGACCGCGTGCTGCAAGGGCGCACCACGCTGCTGATTACACACCGGCTGTCCCAAATTCGCCGCGCCGACCGCATTATTGTCCTGCACCGCAGCGAGATTTTGGACCAGGGTACGCACGAAGAGCTGATGGCGCGCTGCGAGCTCTACCAGCGCATCTTCGCGCGCTTCGCTTAGCCGCTAGGAGGAACCTTATGGGCTTCATTATGGATGGTCTGGACGCCGAGGCGTACGACCGCAATTACTCAGATCGCGAGCTGCTCAGGCGCATTGTGGCCTACTTCCGCCGTCACCGCAGCGTCATGTTGCTTGTAGCGCTGATGATTGGCCTAAACTCGCTGATGGACGCCGCCTTCCCCTTCCTCATCGCCAGCAGCCTGGATCGCCTGGAAGGCGCTTCCAACCTGGAAGAGACCATCTGGCAACAGACCGCATGGCTGATCGTGGCCATTTTGTTCTCCGGCATACTCTCCTGGACCTTCAACTACGTGCGGCGCCGCTATATCACCCGTACAGTCGGCGACGTGGTCCTGGACCTGCGCAGAGATGCCTTCGACGCCGTGCTGGCGCGCGATATGTCCTTCTACGACGAGTTTTCCACAGGCAAAATCGTCAGCCGCGTCACCTCCGACACGCAAGACTTTTCCAACGTAGTAACTCTCACCCTGGACCTGATGAGCCAGGTGCTCATCGTGCTGCTTGTGCTGACCCTGCTCCTGTTCATCAACTGGCAATTGGCGCTCCTGGCGCTGATGATCGCGCCGCTGGTGGTGCTCGTGGCCCTCTCCTTCCGCCGCATTGCGCGCAAAATGACCACCCAGGCGCGGCGCGTGCTGGCGGAAGTAAACGCCAACGTACAGGAATCGATCACCGGCATCTCCATCGCCAAGAACTTCCGCCAGGAACAGCGCATCTACGAGGAGTTCAAGCCGGTCAACGCGCAGACCTACTACTGGAGCCTGCGCCAGGGGCTCACCTTCAGCAGCATCTTCCCCATCCTTGGCGTCATTTCCGGCCTGGGCACCGCGCTGATCGTCTACTTTGGCGGCCTGCGCGTGCTCGACGGCGCCATTTCGCCGGGCAACTTCTACCTCTTCGTGGAGGGCGTGGCCCTCTTCTGGTTCCCGCTGACCAGCATTGCCTCGTTCTGGAGCCAGTTCCAACTAGGCCTGGCCGCCAGCGAGCGCGTCTTTGCGCTGGTTGACGCCGAGCCGCGCGTGGTGCAGGTCGCTAACCGCCAGGCGCCAGAGCTACAGGGCGAGATAGCCTATCGCAACCTGACCTTTTCTTACGTCGACGGCGAGCCGGTGCTAGAAAACTTTGACCTGACCATTGCCGCGGGCGAGGTGCTGGCCCTGGTGGGCCACACCGGGGCGGGCAAGTCGAGCCTGGGCAAGCTGGTAGCGCGCTTCTACGAGTTCCAGGGCGGGCAGCTTCTGATCGATGGGCAAGACATCCGCTCCTTTAACCTCCATTCCTACCGTCGTCAGCTAGGCATCGTGCCGCAGTCGCCCTTCCTCTTCGCCGGCACCGTCGCCGACAACATCCGCTATGGCAAACCGCAAGCCACCGACGAAGAAGTGGTCGCCGCGGCATCGCGCGTAGGCAGCGGTGACTGGCTAGAGGCGCTGCCCCAGGGGCTACAGACCCCCGTCGGCGAAGAGGGCCGCGGCATCTCCATGGGCCAGCGGCAGCTCGTGGCCCTGGCGCGCGTGCTGCTGCAAGACCCCGCAATCCTCATTCTCGATGAAGCCACCGCCAGTGTCGACCCGCTCACCGAGGCGCAGATTCAGGAGGGCCTGGAAGTCGTGCTGCAAGAGCGCACGGCCATCGTCATCGCCCACCGCCTATCCACCATCCGCTCCGCCGACCGCATCATCGTGCTCCGCGAAGGGCAGATCATCGAAGAAGGAGACCACGAGTCGCTCATGGCCCACGGCGGCCATTACGCCGACCTATACAATACCTACTTCCGGCATCAAAGCCTCGCTTACATCGAAGAATGGCGCCGCGAGCACCAGACACGGGCTGCGCCCCAACCCTAGCCGGCTGAGTGAAACACAGCAAACAGATGAACTTCACCTGGCGCGACGTATCGGCGCAGCGCCTGGCGCGCCATGGAATTTCGCCCCCGAAAGAAGACGTCGCCGCGGCGGACGTGGTCGCCGCCATGTGCGGCGCGCACGCACAGGTGATGTCGGCGGCCGAGATTTCGGTGGCCCTGCGGCTAGCGGGTGCCACGCGCGCCGCAGTGCGCGTCGCGTTGTGGCAAGAGCATAGCCTGGTAAAAACCTTTGGCCCACGAGCGACCGTACACCTGCTGCCTACGCGCGACTTGCCCATGTGGACCGCGGCCCTTTCGGCGCTGCCCGCGCCCGATGGCGGCGTGCCCGAAGAGGCGCAATTGACGCCGCAGCAGAGCGAGGCCGTCGTCGCCGCGCTGGCGGCTGTGCTGGCCGGCGCCGAGCTAACCGTCGACGAGCTGGATGAGGCCATGGCCGACCTGGCCGGAGCATGGGCCGGAGACAGGGTGGTTCCGGCGTGGTACGAAATGCTGCCGCGCTGGCGGCCGGCGCTCTATACCGCGGCGAGGCGCGGCCTATTGGTCTACGGCCCGCCGCGCCAGCGCAAAGTGACTTATACCAATCCGCGGCGCTGGCTGGCAGGCATGGCCGAATGGGACGGGCCGAGCGCCCTGCGCGAGCTGCTGCGGCGCTATCTGCACGCTTATGGCCCGGCCACGTCGCAGCAATTTGCCCAATGGCTGGCCACCCCGCGCACGCTGACAGCCGAGCTCTTTGCGGCAATGGAAGACGAGCTGCAGCCGGTGCAGTTGGAAGGCCAGAAAGCGTGGCTGCTTGCCGGAGATGCTGTCACACCGCGCGAAAGGCAAACAGGCCTACATCTGCTGCCCTACTTCGACGCCTACGTGGTTGGCTGCCAGCCGCGCGACAGGCTATTCCCCGGCCGCGCCGCCGAGCGCGCCCTAGCAGGCGGCCAGGCAGGTAACTACCCCGTGCTGCTGCTAGACGGCGTCGTCGCCGGCGTCTGGCATCAACGGCGCTCCGGGCGCAAAGTGCAGCTCACCGTAGAGCCCCTGCAGCCGCTAAACCGCCGGCAGCTAACGCAACTGCAAGCCGCCGCCCAGCGCATCGGCGAGATTCTGCAAGGCGTCGCAACGCTGTCGATCGGAACCATCGACGTAGGCCCCCATGCCTGAGCAAAGCCGCGGCCACGCCGCACGCGCAGGCGCACTGCACGGAGACAGGCTGTTACAACACCGGCTCTATAACCAGCGCCTGACAGGCGAGCCGTTTGCGTCGCCTGAGGCCGTGGTCTCGTGGCTGGGAGCGGTGCAGGCGCAGGAGTATTATGAGGCCAAATGGTCACTGGGCATGCGCCTGGCGGGGGATGTGGACCGCGCTGTGGAGCAGGCCCTGGCTCAGGGCCGCATTCTGCGCACGCACGTGATGCGCCCAACCTGGCATTTTGTAACGCCGCAGGACATTCGCTGGCTGCTGCAGCTAACCGCGCCGCGGGTAAAGGTGGCCATCGGCACCTTTACCCGCAAGTTTGGCCTCGACGACGCCGTCGAGCGCCGCAGCAACGAAGCGCTAGCGCACGCGCTGCAAGGCGGCAAGCAGTTGATCCGGCCGGAAATGGAAGATGTGTTGCGCACGGCGGGTATTTTGCAGGCCGGCGACGACCGCCTCAAATTCACGCACTTGCTGATGCTGGCCGAGCTGGACGGCGTGATTTGCAGCGGCGCGCGGCGCGGCAAGCAGTTTACTTACGCGTTGCTGGAGGAGCGCGCGCCGCTGGCGCAGCAGCTGGATGAAGATCAAGCGCTGGCAGAGCTGACGCGGCGCTTCTTCAGCAGCCACGGCCCGGCCACCGAATACGACTTTTCCTGGTGGTCGGGGCTAACCTTGGCCCAGGCCCGCCGTGGGCTGCAGATGGTGCATGGCGCCTTTGTCAGCGCGCCCGTCGGCCCTAAGACCGCCTGGTTCCCAGAGCTCGATCCGCCGCCCATCCCCCGGCAGCAGGCCTGGCTGCTGCCATCTTTCGACGAATATTTAATCGGCTACAAAGATCGCAGCGCGGCGCTCGGCCCGGCCCATAAATACAGGATTGATACCGAAATCAGCCAGCCGCTGCTGTTCGAAGGGCGCGTGATTGGCACCTGGAAGCGACATTTCGGTCCGGCGTCCACGCAGGTGGCTGTACGGCCCTTTGCCGCCGCCTTCAGCCAGGCCCAGGCCAGGGCAATCGAGGCCGCCGCCGCGCGCTATAGCGCCTTTTTACAAAGCCCAGTGGAGCTAACCTTCGCGCCTTGAACCCTGAAACAGCAGCCATCATCTTTGGATTGGCTTCGGCCGCTAGCTGGGGCGCAGGCGATTTTAGCGGCGGCCTGGCCACCAAGCGCAATGACGTCTTCGTGGTGATCGTCATTTCGCAGCTATTCGGCGTGGTGCTGCTGGCGGCGCTGGCCCTGCTGTGGCAGGAGGCCATGCCGCCGGCCAGCCACCTGCTCACCGGGGCGCTGGCCGGCCTGGCGGGCGCGCTGGGGTTGGTGGCCTTGTATCGTGGCCTGGCGGCAAACAACATGGGCCTCGTGGCCCCGCTTACGGCGGTGGTAGCGGCCGGGCTGCCCGTGGCCGTAAGCCTGCTCAGCAGCGGGCTGCCGCAGCCCCAGAAGCTGCTGGGGTTCGCCTTCGCCTTTGCCGGAATCTGGACCATTTCACGCAGCGGCAACGGCGGAGCCATCGCGCTGCGTACGCTGGCCTTGCCTCTGCTGGCGGGTGCCGGTTTTGGCCTTTTCTTTATCCTGATCGACCGCGTCAGCGCCGACGCGGTCTTCTGGCCGCTGGTGGCCGCCCGCCTGGCGTCGATTATCGTGCTCTCGCTCATTATCTGGCAGCGCCGCGGGCGCCAAGAGGCGGCGGGTGCTGCTCTGAACCTGCCGCTGCTGGCCCTCACCGGCATCCTGGAAGCGGGCGGCAACGTCTTCTTTGCCGTGGCCAGCGCCTCCGGACGCCTGGACATTGCGGCCGTGCTGGCTTCTCTCTACCCGGCCACCACCGTCTTTTTGGCCTGGTTGGTGCTGAAGGAGCGGCTGTCGGGCCGGCAGTGGTTAGGCATTGGGGCCACGCTGGCGGCAATCGTGTTGATCACCACCTGACTCGCGGCGACAGCCGGGCGCCTGGCCTTGTTGTTTGTCGCCTGGCGTGGCCCCGGTTAGAATCGCAAGCGGCGCTTCGGGAGCCGGAGCGGAAATGATTTGGTTACAACAGGAAAACAGGCAATAGCGAGAACGTTATGAGCATAAAGGTAACGGTTTATTCGGACTATCTCTGACCGTGGTGCTATGTCGGCCAGGATCGGGTCGAGCGGTTGGAAAAAGAGTATGACGTCGAAGTAGAATGGCTGCCATTTGAGCTGCATCCGGGTATTCCGCCTGAAGGCCAGCCTATCCCCGAATACGTGCAGCGGGCCCATTCCGGCGGCGCTGCCGAGCGATTGCGCCAGATGGCGCAGGCCGGCGGGCGCGATATTGTGTTCCTCGACCACATGCCCAGCTCGCGGCGGGCGCTGGAAGCGTCGGAATACGCCCGCGAGCAAGGCAAGCACACTGCCTTCCACCAGGTGGTCTTCCGTAAGTTCTATGGCGAAGGCCAGGACATGAGCCAGTGGCCCGTGCTGCGCGCCGCCGCCGAAGAGGTGGGCCTGGACCCCGACGAGATGCAGCGCGAGACGGACAGCGGCAAGTATGGCCCTGTCGTAGACCGCCACATCCGCGAGGCGCACAGTGTTGGCATCAGCGGCGTACCCGCCTACGTGCTGGGCCAGCGCTATCTGATCATGGGCGCGCAGCCTTACGAGCTATTTGAACAGGCGATGGCCGAGCTAGAGGGAGGCTAACAGGTTATTTACGATCATGTGGCAACATAGGTGTAAGAGCGGTCTGGCAACCGCCTGACAAATAACTCTTTTGGAGGTTATGATAACACCGATGAAACAGATTCCAGAAAGCCACATGCGATTACTTGATGAACCCGTGCACCCCATCCTGGCCACGGTGCTGCCCGACGGCAAGCCCCAGGCGCATCCCGTGTGGTGCGATTATGAGGACGGCTACGTGCGTGTAAACACGGCCAAAGGCCGGCAGAAGGACGAAAACCTGGTGCGTGAGCGCATGGCCACGCTGTTGCTGCTGGATCCCGAAGATCCTTACTTCTGGATGGAGATCCGCGGCGCCGTCGTCGAGCGCGTGGAAGGCCAGGAGGCCGACGCGCACATCGACAGCCTAGCTCATAAATACCTGGGCGTAGACGCCTATCACGGGCGCCACGACGGCGAGGTGCGCATCATGTACAAGATCGAGCCGGAGCGTATCCTGGTTAGCGGTAACGGCCAGTGGCCAGTAGCGGCGCAGGCCAGGCGACCACGCTAAGCAACGCATGAACGACAGTGCGCCGTCCCCCGCCAGCCTGGTGCTCTACAAACAAGACGCCGCGCGCGTCATGGCCGCAGGGCCCAAGAAAGTAGAGATCGAGCGCCGCGACGGCCAGCGCCTGAGCGTGCGGCCTAAGGATGTGACCATGCTGCATCCAGGCCCATTTAACGACTGGAGCCAGTTACAGCCGCTAGACGGCGAAGTGGAGGTAGCCTGGGAGCTGCTGGCAGGAGCCATGACCACGCTGCCGGAGCTGGCAGAGCTGGCCTATGACGCCTACACACCGGCCACAGCCTGGGCGGCCTGGCAGCTTGTGCACGATGGCCTCTTCTTTTTCGGCGCGCCAGAAGAGATTGTCGCGCGCACAGCCGCCCAGGTGCGCGCAGAGCGCGAGGCGCGCGAAGCCAAAGCAGCGCACGAGCGCGCCTGGAACGCTTTCGCCGCCCGTGTAGCACAGGGCCGCTACGCCGAAGAAGACGCCCTCTTCTTGCGCGAAGTGGAAGATCTGGCCCTGGGTCGCTACGAGCAGAGCCACGTGATGCGCGACCTGGGGCGCGCCGAGACGCCGGAAAACGCGCACGCCTTGCTGCTGGAGCTGGGCTTCTGGACGCCGCTAGTCAACCCTTATCCCGCGCGCCTGGGCCTTCCCACCGCGTCCTCTACCGCGCCCCTGGGCTCGCTGCCGGCCGAACAGCGCCAGGATCTCACACACCTCGTGGCCTTTGCCATCGACGATACCGGCAGCAGCGACGCCGACGACGCCATCAGCCTGGAGCAAACACCGGGCGGCGCGCGCCTCTGGGTGCATATTGCCGACGTGGCGGCCCTGGTGAAGCCAGACAGCCCGGCCGATCTGGAAGCCCGCGCGCGCGGCGCCAGCCTCTATTTACCAGAAGGCACGGCGCGCATGCTTCCGCTCGAAGCGACGACTATGTTGGCCTTAGGCATGGCCGAGGTGTCGCCGGCGCTCTCGCTGGCCATTGACCTCGACGATGAGCTGTCCGTGGCGCATCTGGCCATTCATCCCAGCCACGTACGCATAACGCGCTTGTCGTATGACGAGGCTGAGCTGCGGCAGCACGACGAGCCGCTGGCCGGCCTCTTCGCCCTGGCAGCGCGCCTGGAACGGCGGCGCAGAGAGCAGGGCGCCGTTGACATCGACCTGCCCGAGGTAAAAATCCGGGTTGTAGACGGCAGTGTCGTCATCAGGGCGCTGCCCAACTTGCGCAGCCGCAACATGGTGCGCGAAGCCATGCTGCTGACAGGCGAAGCAGTAGCGCACTTTGCCCTGGAGCAAGGCATACCCATCCCCTATAGCGTGCAGGAGGCGCCCGATCTGCTGGAGCACGATCCGGGCGCTGTGGCCGGGCAGTTCGCCCTGCGGCGCACCTTTAAGCGCACGCAGGCCAATCTGGCGCCCGGCCCGCATGCCGGGTTGGGCCTGTCTCTCTATGTGCAGGCTACCAGCCCGCTGCGCCGCTACCTGGATCTGGTCGTGCACCAGCAGTTGCGCGCCTTCATGAGCGGCGGCACGCTGCTGGACGCCGCGGCCATTACTGAGCGCGTGGGCGCAGCCGAAGCCGTGCGCGGCGATTTGCGTTATGGCGAGCGCATCTCCAACGAGCATTGGACCCTGGTCTATCTGTTGCAAAACCCCGGCTGGCAGGGCCAGGGCATCGTGGTGGAGCAGTACGGCAAGCGCAGCAAGCTGCTGATACCAGAGCTGGCCTTCGAAACCCAGCTCTATTTGCGCAGCGCCGCCGGTCTGAACGACACAGTCACCCTAGCGCTGGCAGGCAAAGCGCCGCAGGCGCTGAACCTGCCGCTGCGCACCGCACAATTTCGTGAAATCTAATGATACAGACAAGAGCTGAAGCCACCACACAAGAGCGCCGGCAGGAAGCGCGGGACGAAAACGCCTCATTGCGCCAGCGTCTGTTAAGCGAGCGCCTCGAGGCCATTGCTACGGTGGTGACCTTCGTGGCCATGCTCGCCGGGCGGCTGACTGAAGGCTCTGCTGCGCCGTTCGTCAGCACGGCCTTTTACGTGGTCGCCTATCTTGCCGGCGGCGCGTTTGGCCTGCGCGCCGGCTTAGCCTCGCTGCGCGAGCTGCGCATCGACGTCGATTTGCTGATGATCCTGGCGGCGGCGGGCGCAGCGCTGGTGGGCGCACCGTTTGAAGGCGCCATGCTTCTATTCCTGTTTTCGCTCTCCAATGTGCTGCAAAATTACGCCCTGGATCGCACGCGCAACGCCATTGACGCCTTGATGGCCTTGCGCCCAGAAGAGGCCATGGTGCGCCGCGGCGGGGAGCTGATTACGCTGCCGCTGGACGAGATTGCTATCGGCGAGACGATGATCGTGCGGCCGGGGGAGCGAGTGGCCCTCGATGGCACGGTCGTCGCCGGAGAGAGCAGCTTAGATCAGTCGGCGATTACCGGCGAGTCGATCCCCGTGAGTAAAGGGCCGGGCGACGCGGTACTGGCAGGCACGATCAACGAGCGTGGCGGCCTGGAAGTGAAGGTGACGCATCGCGTCGAAGACACGACGCTGGCCCGGCTGGTGCGGCTGGTGGAAGAGGCGCACAGCGAAAAGGCGCCGACGCAGCGCTTCATCGAAAAAGCCGAGCAGTATTACGCCCTGGGCGTGATTGTGATGACCCTTGTGGCCATTATCGCGCCTATTGCGCTGCTGTCGGAAGCGTTCCGGCCCGCCTTTTATCGCGCCATGACCCTGATGGTCGCCGCCTCGCCTTGCGCGCTGGTGATCAGCACACCAGCCACCGTGCTTTCGGCCATTGCCAATGGCGCGCGCCGCGGCGTGCTGTTCAAAGGCGGCGTCTATGTGGAGCGTGCAGCGGAAATCAAGGTGGTGGCCTTCGATAAGACGGGCACGCTGACCCACGGCAAGCCGCAGGTGGTCGAGGTGCATCTATGTGACGATTGGCAGGGCAGTGAGCAGGAGCTGCTGACCCTGGCGGCAGCCGTGGAAGCGAGGTCGGAACATCCATTGGCGCAGGCCGTGGTCGAAGCCGCCCAGCAGCGCGATCTGGCACCGCCTGAGGTGCGTGATTTCCAGTCGGCGCCAGGTATGGGCGTGCGCGCCAGGGTCGGCGATCGACTCATTGCCGTGGGCAACCCTCGTTTCTTAATAGACGATAGCGCCGGCGGCTTCGCCCTGACGGCGCAGGTGGTGCAGCAGCTAGAGCAAGCAGGCAAGACGGCAATTATCGTGGCCGAGCTTGACGAAGATGGCTCGGCGCACATGCTGGGCGTGCTGGGCATCGCCGATGTCATGCGACAAGACAGCGCCAGGGTCATCAGCCGTCTGCGGGAGTTGGGTGTGCAGCATGTGGTCATGCTCACCGGCGACAGCCGCGGCGTGGCGCGCGCTATCGCCGCCGCGGCCGGCATTGAAGAGGTGCACGCCGAATTGCTGCCCGCAGAAAAGCTGCGCATCCTCAAGCAGCTTTCGGCGCAATACGGGCCGGTAGCCATGGTCGGCGACGGCGTGAACGACGCGCCGGCGCTGGCCGCCGCCGACATCGGCATCGCCATGGGCGCGGCAGGCACGGATGTGGCTCTCGAAACCGCCGACATCGTGCTCATGGGCGATGAGCTGCAGCATTTGCCCTACGTCATTGGCCTCAGCCGCCAGACGCGGCGCACGCTGCTACAGAACCTGGTCTTCGCCCTGGCCGTGATCGCCGTGTTGGTCGGCACCGTTTTGGGCGTGGGCCTATCGCTGCCCCTCAGCGTCATCGGCCACGAGGGCAGCACCGTGCTCGTTTCGCTAAACGGGCTGCGGCTGCTGGGTTACCAGGCCCGGCAATAAGGCCGCAATGGCCAACAGAAGCGGCATCATGAAGTACAATACGACAAAATGACGAATGATTATCGCAATTAGGAGAAAAAAGATGAGTATAGCCCAAGATGAACGGCGGCGGGTGCAATATGTTGAGCGGCTGGAAGATCCGCCCGTCGCGCAGGCTCTTTTTGAACAGGTGCGCTGGTCGTGGCTGTGGCTGATATTCCGCTTTTACGCCGGCTGGCAGTGGCTGCAGGCCGGCCTGGCCAAGGTGGGCGCCGACGCCTGGACCGGCGACAACGCTGGAGCGGCTATCACCGGCTTCGTGCAAGGCGCGCTACAGCGCGCAGAGGGCGCGCGACCCGACGTGCAGGGCTGGTATGCCTGGTTCCTGGAGAACGTGGTGCTGCCAAACGCCGGCGTGTGGGGTTTCATGGTGGCCTGGGGCGAGGTGCTGGTGGGCCTGGCCCTGATTGCCGGCCTATTCACCGGCATCGCCGCCTTCTTTGGCGCTTTTATGAACATGAATTACCTGCTCTCTGGCGCGGTGAGCACCAACCCCGTGCTGCTGATCGTCGCCATCTTCTTAATTCTGGCCTGGAAGACCGCCGGCTGGTGGGGCCTGGATCGCTGGGTGCTGCCCGTGCTGGGCACGCCGTGGAGTCCCGGGCTGGTATTTCGTGAAGAGCAGGCCACGTAATACAATGTGGCTCGCCGTTTCGTTTGGCGGCCGGCCGATCCCAAACGCCTCGCCGGCCTATTTTGAGGGATCATGACAGACCGGAAACCGGGTAAAGGCGACCTTACCGTATGCGGCGGTGAAGAAGCCAGCGACTTGTGGCAGCGCGCCACGCAGGTGCCCTTGGTGCACAGCGAAAGCCTGATTCGCTATTCGGTGGGCATCGAGGATACCGAGGATTTGATTGCCGATCTGCAGCAGGCGTTGGCCGCCATTGAAGCGCTAGAGTCATGAACTGCTGCCGCCTGGCGCTGATCGGCTTCGGCAACGTGGGCCAGGGGCTGGCGCACATTTTGCATCAGCGCAGCACACAGCTTGCGCAGCAGTTTGGCCTGGATCTGCAAATTGTGGCCGTGAGCACCCTGAACAAGGGCGGCGTCTATGATCCGCAAGGCCTGGACCCCGCCGCCCTGCTGGCCGCCGTTCAGCAGCCGCGTGGCCCGCAGCCGCTGTCCGCCGTTCCCGCGCCGCACTACGGCTGGGACGCGCTGCGCACCATTGCCCAAAGTAACGCCGATATTGTGCTCGAGCTGAGCTACACCGACCTGCAAACGGGCGAGCCGGCCCTGACGCACGTGCGCGAAGCCCTGCGGCAGGGCAAACACGTCGTGACGGCCAACAAAGGCCCCGCGGCCCTGCACCTTCCGCAGTTAAGGCGGCTGGCGCAGGAAAACGGCGTCGAGCTAGGCGTGGAAGGCACGGTGATGAGCGGCACGCCCGCCCTGCGCCTGGGCACAGAGCTGCTGGCCGGCGCCGGCATCCGCCGCCTGCAGGGCGTCCTCAATGGCACCACGAACTACATTTTGACGCAGATGGAGTCGGGCGCCACATTCGAAGCGGCGCTGGCAGAAGCGCAGGCCAGGGGCTATGCCGAAGCCGACCCCACCGGCGACGTCGAAGGTCACGACGCCGCTGCCAAGCTGGTGATTCTGGCCAATCTGCTGCTGGACCTGCCGCTAACCCCGGCCGATGTGCCTTGCACGGGCATTACAGCGCTGACGCCTCAAGACATTCGTGCCGCGCAGGCGGCCGGCGAGCGCTGGAAGCTGATTGGCGTCGTCGCGCGCACGGCGCACGGCTATGAGGCTGGCGTGCAGCCCGTGCGCCTGCCGCTCAGCCACCCGCTGGCCTCCGTGTCGGGCGCCACAAATGCCATCACCTATACCACCGACCTACTGGGCGACCTGACGCTGGTAGGGCCGGGCGCGGGGCGCATTGAGACCGGCTATGCCTTGCTGGCCGATGTGTTGGCGTTGGCCCGGCGCGCGGCCACCAGCCGCCGGCCCGCGGCATAGCAACGCATGAAAGACGATATTCTCATCATCGGCGGCGGCATCTTTGGCTTGGCGGCGGCCCTGGCGCTGCACGAGCGCGGGCGCACGGTGCGCCTGCTCGATCAGGGGCCTCTGCCGCACCCGCTGGCGTCCTCCACCGACATCAGCAAAGTGGTGCGCCTAGAATATGGCGCCGACGTGGCCTACACCGCGCTGGCCGAGCGCGCGCGCGAGGGCTGGCTGCGCTGGAACGAAGAGCTGGGCGAGGAGCTGTACCACGAAGAGGGCCTGCTGACATTGTCGCGTGGCGTGATGAAACCCGGCGATTTCGCCTACGACAGCTACCACTTGCTGCGACAGCGCGGGCACGAGCTGCAGCGCCTGGGCGCGACAGACATCGCCCGGCGCTTCCCGGCCTGGAATACAGACGTCTACCGCGACGGCTACTTCAACCCCAAAGCAGGTTACGCCGAAAGTGG
Organism: uncultured Ardenticatenaceae bacterium; assembly: GCA_964384155.1. Classification (GTDB taxonomy): domain Bacteria; phylum Chloroflexota; class Anaerolineae; order Promineifilales; family Promineifilaceae; genus JAAYYY01. The sequence goes on along the minus strand of CAYLJW010000004.1, from coordinate 95,862 downwards.
CCGCGTGGTGGCGGCCCTGGCACAGCGAGCGCGCAGCCTGGGCATCGCCGTGCACAGCAAGCATGCCGTCGAAGCCCTTGTGCAAGAAGGCGACCGCCTGCGCGGCGTGCGCCTGGCAAACGCTCAGCAACTGACCGCCGACGAAGTTGTGCTCGCTGCCGGCGCCTGGGCGCCCACCTTGCTGCCCGAGCTGCAGCGCGTGATGCGTGTCGTAGGCCAGCCGGTCTTTCATTTGCAGCCTCGCCACCCCGAACGCTTCCGCCCGCCCCACTTCCACACCTTCGCCGCGGCGGTCTCCGAGACGGGCTGGTACGGCTTTGCCATGCATCCGCGGGAGAACGTGCTGAAGGTCGCCAACCACGGTGTGGGCCGCGAAGTGCATCCGCGCCGCGACGAGCGGCGAGTGACCGAGGAGCAAATGGCCATGCTGCGCGACTTTCTGGCGCAGACTTTTCCCGAGCTGCTCGATGCGCCCGTAGTCTATACGCGCCTCTGCCTCTATTGCGATGTGCTGGACGGCCACTTCTGGATCGACCGCCATCCGCAGCTCAAAGGGCTCACCGTCGCCGGCGGCGGCAGCGGCCATGCCTTCAAGTTTGGCCCCGTGCTGGGCGAGCTGATTGCCGACGCCGTAGAGGGCCGCCCCAACCCCGGCCTGGCGCGCTTCCGCTGGCGCGAGCTGGCGCCCGACGCCATAAACCAGGAAGCGACGCGCCACACGCAAAGAAAGTAAAACGGACTGCGCCGGCGGCCGGCGCCGCCTCCCAGCTCAGCGGCAAATAAGCACCGGCCAGCGACGCCAGCGCAGCACGTCGTTCACTGTGCTGCCAAAGATCACATCGAGCAGCGGGCTGAAGCCGTAGCCCCCCATGATGATCCAGTCGCTGCCCTCAGCTTCGGCCACGCGTTGCAGCACGTCAGCCACCGCGCCGCGCTCCACCACGTAAGAGGCGTCGATGCGGCGCGACTGCAGATATTGGCGCGCCGAGCTGAGCGCACCTGCCGCCTCCTGTTCCGCGCTTTCGGCCACCGCGGCGCCGACCACCGTCAGCGGCAGCCGCCATTTGCCGGCAAGATAGGCAGCGACGAAAAGCGCTTCTTTGGCCTTGGGGCTGCCGTCAAAGGCGAGCAGCGGCCGTTGCAGTGCGCTGCTGGCGCCCGGCACGGCGAGCATCGGTCGCCCCACGCCGCGAATGAGCCGGCTGAGGCCCGAGCTGATGCGGTCGCCGGCCCTGGGCCCGGGCGGATGCGAAAGAGGCATGACCACCAGGTCATTCCACGACACGCGCCGGCCAATGGTAGGGGCAATGCGCCCGCGCTCCACCACCACCTCGCCCACCACGCCGGCGGCGGCGCACTGCGCGTCGAACTGCGCGCGCAGCGCCTCGATGGCTGCCGGCGGTGGATTGCGGCGCGGGCTGATCACGTGCAGGCCATGCACGCGGCTATTTTCACGCTGGGCCACCACCAGTGCCTGCTCAAGGGCGCGCCAGCCGGCGGCGCTGCCGTCGATCGGCGCCAGAATGTGGGCAAAGAGAGTGTGCTCGCGCCCCGCCTCGCTCAGCACGCCGCGCCAGTAACCCGGCGGCGGGCCGGGCTCCAGCGGCTCCGGCGTAATCGCCTCGCGCATGCGCTGGCGCACGCGCGTCAGCATCTCCTGCGGCCGCGGGCTAAACTCCTCTACCAGGTCGCGGGCCGCGTAGGCGCTGTCGATTTCCCAACCCAGCTCTTGCTCCAGCTCGTCGCGGTGGCGCACCATCCAGGCATACAGGTCCGTCTCCGTGCGGCTCGGAAAGTGGCGCAGCAAGCCGCGCCGGCGGATCACCTGCACCAGCGGCCCATAGATATCGTCGTACCAGCCGCTCACTGCGCGGGCAAAGGGCACGTCTTCGCCCTGCTCCTGCTTTAACCAGGCCCAATGGCGCGCGATTTGCCCGCGCAGGATACGATACTGCCCCGGCGCGGTGACCGTGAGCTCCGCCTCCGGCCGCAGTTCGTCGAGGCGCGTATCTTGCAGAAATTCCATATACTGCGCGCTGCAGATAACCTGGTCCGGCCCCATGTCTGGCGTCAGCGGCACGCGCAGTGGCACGTCAGTTACGTAGGCCGCTATTTGCGAGGCGCCAAGCATGCGTGCCACCGAAACGCGATGGTTGCCGTCGAGCACGAAATACGACTTGCCCAGGCGGTACACAGAGATAGGCGGCATCTGCTCCACGGCATTGAAAGCAGCGCGCACGCGCGCCCACCGCTCTTCGCCGCTGCCGCGCCGCGGCAGAAAGCTGCGCGTGAAGTCGCCATATCGCCCCACGCTGCCCACGATGGCGTCCAGGGGAATTTGCTGCAAGCCTTGCGGCGTGCCTTCCCCCGCATGAAGCTGTTCCGAAATTTCGGCAAAAGGCAGCAATTGCGCCGATTTACCCGTGAGCTGCGCAAAAAAGCTCTCCAGCGCGGCCCCCTGTCGCGCGCGCTGAAAGTCGCGCCGGGCCTCCTCATAATTTGCCGTGTCGCGGTCCATACTCATTCACGTCACCCATGCATGATTGCAGCCTACAAAAGCATGCGCTTCTAAGCTCGTAGGTGGGCAATTCATTACCCGTCGCCCGCGATAAATCGCCGCACTACAAACCTACCCCGCCGCCATTGTAATCCGTTTGCGGTCAAAGTAACGCAGCACCAGCGACCACAAAAAGCCACCCAGCGTCTTCGCCAGGAACTGGCCCAGGATGATCGGCCAGGGAAAGCCACCAAAAGCCAGCACAGGGAAGACGATCGAGTCCACCGCCGCGCTGGGCACGTTGCTGCCGTTGATGCGCAACCAGCGTGGATAGCGCCGCAAGAGATGATACACCAACGTATCCACCGTCGCCGCCGAGGCAAAAGCGACGAAAGAAGCCACGGCAATGGGCCCGGCGTCGCGATTGAGTAGCCAGGAGAGCAGCGAGCCGGCGGCAATCAGCGCCGCCATCTTCCACAGCAGCCCCTCGCCGTGCCAGGCATCGTGCAGGTGATCGCGCGCCGTGAGGTCCAGGCCAATAAACAGAAAAGCCACCACCACGGCGCTCGCCGGGCCCAGGGCCGTCACGATGAGGTTGGCGGCGACCACGGCGCCCAGGTACAGCAAGACGTAAATCATGCGCCCTGCTCCGGGCGCGCGCCAATTTCCGCCACGGCCGTTAGCTGCATGCCGCCGCGAACATTTTGCGTCAGCGTCACGCGGCAGTAATGCGGCGCCAGCGCGGCGACGATGTCTGCGGCGATCTGCCCGGCAAGCCCTTCGCCGAAGATGCGCTCTTCGCGAAACGACCACAGGTACAGCTTGAGGCTCTTGCTCTCCACGCATAGCTCATCGGGATGATATTCGATCGCCACATGATTAAAGTCTGGCTGCTCCGTCACCGGGCAAAAAGATGTCAGCTCATCGCTGGTGAAGCGCACCAGGGTCACGTGCTGCGGCCGGGGGAAGACGTCTAGCTCCTTAGACGGCGCATTCACGCGCTTGCCCAGCGCCTTAAAGTTGTAATCCATCACAAACACTCCTGATACCGCGGCGCGCATCTGCCTGCGCCGCGGCGTCGCTTGAACAAATCCAGTTCTGTGCTATCCAGCATTGAGGAAAGCGCAGTTTTGATAAGCCGGGTAGAGAACGAGGTTCCCATGCTGCCACCGGCGTGCGCCTCCTATTGTAGCCGTGCACCGCCCACAGGCAACCGCGCCGTTTCCGTGACATACGACTTTTCAAACTGGGACCTATGTAATAGTGACAGGGCCGCTGGCAGGCCGCATAATAAAGGCATTGATTGATGGTTCTTTTTGAACCAACAATTAGAAAGCCAGGCTCATCGCCGTCCATCGTAGCACACGGTACACCGGCATCCTAGCTCATCATCACAAGCGCCTGGCTTTCTTTTTTTTCGAAGTTGCTGTCTGGATAGTAAGACGAGGTGGGTGTGTCATGGTGTGGATCGCGGGTGTCATTGGCGGATGGATCTTTTTCTCGGCGCTTTTGGTCTTAATGTTGTGTATGTTCTCCTCACGCCTTAGCCAGGCCGAAGGTCGCGAAGAAGATTGGTCCGCACAAGCAGCGCCCGCCAAAGCGCCGGCCGAACGGCCCCTACGCAGCGCCCCGTCTCGCTTGTAAACATCGAAGAAAACCGAAGACAGTATTGGAAGAAGTGCGAGCAACCAGCGATGGTTGCTCTTTTTTTTTGCCTGATCGGCGACCCTCGCGTCTTTTCTTCTTCTGGGCCAGCGCATTCGTTAACACCCACCCGCGAGACAAAATACATAAACTGCAAACAGCTTCTTCACAATCCGCACACAGGTTGTGAGTATGCTATAAGCATATTTGAACTGTATTGTCTCACTTTATGGAGGTGCTCGATGAAAAGGATTGCGAAGTTTATGGGTCTGGCTCTGCTGGCGGCGACGATGTTGGCGCTGCTCGGTGCGGGTTCGGCTCTTGCCCAACGGCCGAACCCGCGTGGCAGCGGGCCATGCCAGGAAAGCAGCCTGCTGAACATTGACCCGGCACAGATGCATGCTGCCATCGCCGAGGCGCTGGGCATGAGCGCATCGGAGTTTGAGGCGGCACGCGCCGAGGGATTGACCCTTTTGCAGATTGCTCGGGAACAGGGAGTGGCGCTGGAAGAGGTGCGCGAGGCGATGGGCGCCGTGCGCGAGGCGGCGATTGAGGAAGCGCTGGCCGCGGGCGACATCAGCGCCGAGCAGGCCGAGGCGCTGCGCTCCCATCCCGGCGGCTATGGTTATGGCTACGGATATGGCGCCCGCAGCGGGCCGCGCAACGGCCAGGGCTACGGCGCGAAAGGCCAGCATCGCGGCCAGGGTCTCGGCATGGGCAACGGCGGCTGGGGACGTTAAGCGCGGCAAAGGCCTGCGGAGCCTTAAGCCGTAGCCTTCCAGCCATTAGTAGCAACGAGATTTAAAAGGCTCCCACCGGCGGCGGGAGCCTTTTTTCTTTATCAGGGCAACACAATTTCTTCAACATTTCTTCATCTTTATGCGTTAGACTGGGTCTATGAGCAAGACAATTTTAGTTGCAGACGACGAAGAAAGGCTTTTGTCTCTGGTACGCGCTTATTTGGAACAGGAAGGGTTTCAGGTGGTGACGGCGCGTGACGGACGGGAAGCGCTCTTTGCCGCGCGCCAGGCAAAGCCAGATCTGATTATCCTGGATCTTATGATGCCGGAGATGAACGGCTACGACTTTCTGCGCCTGCACCGGCAAGCGCACAATACGCCAGTGATCATGCTGACGGCGCGGGTAGAAGAGGAGGATCGCGTGCTGGGGCTAGAGCTGGGCGCCGACGACTATGTAACCAAGCCGTTCAGCCCGCGCGAGCTGGTGGCGCGCGTGCGCGCCGTGCTGCGCCGCAGCGGACAGGAAGCGCCACGCGCCGGAGTGATTCAAATGGGCAGCCTGCGCCTGGACCGCGAGGCGCACCTGCTAGCTATCGACGGCAACGTGGTGGATCTAACGCCGTCCGAGTTTGACCTGCTGAGTGTGCTTATGGCGGCGCCTGGCCGCGCTTTTTCACGACTGGAGCTGCTGGATCGTATCCAGGGCACGGCGTATGCAGGATACGAGCGGACCATCGACGTGCATGTAAAGAACCTGCGGGCGAAAATAGAAGAGGACGCCCACAATCCACGCTACATTGAAACGGTTTACGGCGTCGGCTACCGATTTGCTCCGGATGTGAAGCAATAGTGGCGCCAGGCCCGGCCCGGCGCCCTGCGGCAAAGGTATCATGCGCTCGATAACGGTGAAATTAGTGGCGGCCTTTTTGGCCGTGAGCCTGGTAGGGACGGTATTAATGGCCGGGGTGATGGGGCGCATGACGACAAGCGAATTTGGCAGCTACGTCGTATCCCAGGAACAAGCGCAGGTGGCGCACTTGTTGGCCGATTATTATACGCAACAGGGAAGCTGGCAGGGGGTGGAAGCGCTGCTGGCGGGCGTAGCCCCGGGCAACCAGTTTGGCAGAGGGGCCGGAAGAGGGTTGGGCCAGGGCGCCGGCGGGCAGGGTCGCGGACAAGGGCATAACCGCATGGCCCTTGCCGACAGCAGTGGGACCATTGTGGTAGCAGGGGCCGGTTTCCAGGCCGGCGAGCAGGTGGACGTACGGACGCTGCAAAGGGGATCGCCCGTCATGGTAGATGACACGGTGGTGGGCGTCGTCATCCAGAGGCGCGGCGCGCCGGTGGTTACGGCTGCGGGCAATGCTTTTCTGGCGCGAATGAATTCGGCGCTGGCGCTGACGGCCATCGGCGCAACCCTTGCGGCGCTGCTGCTGGGCGCACTGCTGTCCAGCACGCTGACCAGGCCAATCCGCGAGCTAACAGCCGCCTCTTATGCCGTGGCGCAAGGCGAGCTGGGGCGCACGGTTGCGGTCCACTCGCGCGACGAACTGGGAACGCTGGCGGCGGCGTTTAACCAAATGAGTACGGACCTGGCGCAGGTGCAGGCGCGCCGGCAGCAATTGACGGCGGATATCGCGCACGAGCTGCGCACGCCGATCAGCATCATCCAGGGACATGCCGAGGCTTTGCGCGATGGCGTTTTGCCGGCAAGCGACGAGACGTTTACCCTCATCCATGATGAGGCCTTGCGCTTGAAGCGCATGGTGGAGGAGCTGCGCACCCTGTCGAGCGCAGAATCGGGCGAACTGCCGCTGCTGAAGCGCCCCCTACATGTTGCAAGCTGGCTGCAGGCGCTGGCAGAGGCGCAACAGCCGGCCGCAGCCCGGCGCGGCGTCCGCATAGAGGCCCGCGTGCTGGACGATGGCGCCATCTCGGTGGATCCCGATCGGTTGGCGCAGGTGGTAAACAATCTGATTGACAATGCTGTGCGGCATAGCGCCGAGGGTAGTAGCGTGGTGGTGGGCGCGCAGCGGCGCGAAGGATCGCTGGCGCTCTTTGTGCAAGATTCGGGGCCGGGCATCGCCACGCAAGATTTGCCACACCTCTTTGAGCGCTTCTACCGCGGCGATAAATCGCGGCGGCGGCATGAGGGCGGCTCGGGGCTGGGATTGGCCATTGCGCACGCCATCGTGGTGATGCACGGGGGAACAATTCGCGCAGCCCACGCACCGGATGGCGGCGCTTTATTCACCGTCACGCTGCCGCTCGTAGCAGACGCTGAAGCGGCAGATGGTTGAACGATCAGCCGTTGCGACTCCAGAGCGCCGGTAACAGGGCGAAAATGATCGCTCCTAATTTGTGCTATTTATCACTATCACAACTGGGCCGCTGAGCGCATCATGTATTCTGGATTATTAATCTGCTTAATCGTGTACTTTCTGGAGAACAGATGAGGCGGCTAAAGAAGACGGCGGCGTTTGGCGCTGTGGCTTTGGCGGCCCTGGTGGGCGTGGGCTGGATTGGCTTGCAAGTAGAACCGGCGCCGTTTGCGCCGCTGGCCGATATAGATGCGGACCTGCAATATGCGGCTATTCCTGAAGACCTGCCGCCGCCGGTGGCGCGCTACTTCCAGGCCATCGCCGGAGAGCAGCTTCCCGTCGTAAACACGGCCGTGGTCAGCGGGCGCGCCAGGATGCGCTTTGGGCCCATCGTCTTCCCTGCGCGCTTCCGCTTCACCTACGAGGCCGGGCAAAGCTACCACCACGACATCGAGCTCACCCTGTTTGGCCTGCCCATCATGAAGGCCGACGAATCTTACATAGACGGCGCGGCGCGCCTGGTGCTGCCCTTTGGCGTCACAGAAAATGAGCCCAAAGTAGACATGGCCGCAAACCTGGGGCTGTGGGGCGAGGCCGTGTGGCTGCCGTCAATCCTGGCCAGCGACCCTCGCGTGCGCTGGGAAGCAATCGACGACACGACGGCGCGCCTGATCGTTCCCTTTGGCCAGCAAGAAGACAACTTTGTGGTCACCTTCGACCCACAAACAGGGATGATGGTCGAAGCCATCGCCCAGCGCTAGCGCGATGCCGCCGACGAAGAAAAGATCGCCTGGGGGCTGCAGGTAGCCGGCTGGCAGCGCTTTAACAACGTGCTGGTTCCCACACCGGCGGGCGTGCGCTGGATGGACCAGGCGTCTCCCTGGGCCGTCTTCCGCGTGGAGGACGCCATCTACAACGTTCCTGTCTCACCGCCATTGTGAGCCGGCGGTTGCAGGCTATACTGGGTGGCTATGAGCCGGGCAACCTTCCGATGGCACATTGAACAGGCAGCGCTGGCGGCGGGTACGGCGCCGTGACTGAGGCAGCCTGGCGCCAGGGCGCCCAGCATCGCGCGCCGGCGCACGGCCAGATAGACGTCTGGCGCGTGGCCCTGGACCAACCGCCTTCGCCCGCTTTGCAACAATGCCTGGCAGACGCCGAGAAGGAGCGCGCCGCGCGCTTCCATTTCGAGCGCGACCGGCGGCGCTTTGTCGCCGCCAGGGTAGCCCTGCGCACCTTGTTAGGCCGGGCGCTGGCCATTCCGCCCGCCGCCGTGCACTTTCAGTTTGGCCCACAGGGCAAGCCCTTTCTGCATCAAACGCACCGGAGCGATATCCACTTCAACCTGGCGCACTCACACAATCTGGCGCTCATTGCCCTGGCGCGCGCCACTGCCCTGGGTGTAGACCTGGAGCACGCCCGCCCCCTCGACCAGATGCAGCTCATCGCCCGTCGCTTTTTCTCGGTGCAAGAGGTAGCGGCCCTGGCGGCGGCCCCGCCAGAGCACCAGCACCGCCTCTTTTTTCGCATCTGGTCGCGCAAAGAAGCCTTCATCAAAGCCACGGGCAAAGGGCTTTCCCAGCCGCTCGACGCCTTCGACGTCCTCGCGGCCGGCGGCGAGCCACTGCCCTATGTCGCCCTGCAAGGCCAGACAACCGCCTGGCGCCTCTGGGATCTGGACCTCGGCCCCGTTTACGGCGCCGCGCTCGTCGCCTGGAGCGAAAATCAGGAGCTCACCGTCAGGCAATTTTCCTATACGCGCCAGACATGACAGGTTTCAGAAACCTGTCATGTCTCCCTTATCAGCGTGCGCCGCAGCCCCTCTTCCAGCGTAACCTGCGGCCGGTAGCCCAGCTCCCGTGCCGCGCGGCTCATATCCAGGTGCAGGTCTCGTTCCATCAGCGCCAGCCCTTCGGGGCTCATTGCCGCCTCGGCCCCCGGCGCCAACCGCGCAAGCAGGCGGCGTCCCAGCCCACTGAAGCGCCGCGCCGCCGCCGGCGACACCGCCACAATGCGCGGCGCGCGCCCCTTAACCTGGCCGTAAGCAGCCGCCAGCCGCCGCAACGACGTCTGCTCGCCCGGCCCCGCGTTGTAGGTGCGGCCACGCGCCTGCTCGCTATGCGCCGCCACGATCATCAGCCGCGCCACGTCGTGGGCGTGCACCATGTCGAACAGCGCTTCGCCGCCGTTCACCAGCGGCAGAAGCGGCAGCCGCGCCAGGCGCAGGGCCGTAGGCGTGAAGTAACGGTCGCCGGGACCATAAATCACCGCCGGGCGCACGATGGTCGTGGCCAGACCCCGTTCCTGGAACGCGCGTACCAGCCCTTCCGCGGCCACTTTAGAGCGGCCATAAGCGCTGCCAGGCGCTATCGGCGCTTCTTCCGGCGTGGGAACCGGCGCGTCCGGCGCATAGACGCTGTTAGAGCTGGCAAAGACAAATCGCCACACGCCCGCCTCCTGCGCCGCTTCCAGCAAACGTGCGGTAAAATCGACATTCACCGCCTCGTACAGCGGCGATTCGTCGGCGCCGCCAAACGGCGCGCTCACGCTCAGATAAGCAGCGGCGTGAAAGATCAGGCGCACATCTTGCACGGCGCGCGCCATGGCCTCGCCGTTGGCCGCGTCACCATAAGCCAGCATCACGCCCTCCTTTTGCAGGGCGCCCACGTCGCTACCGGGCCGCACATAGGCGCGCACCGCAACGCCGCGCTGCAAAAGCTGCGCCACAAGCTGCCTGCCCAGCATGCCGCTGGCGCCGGTAACCAGAGCTGTCGGAGATGCGGGGATCGGGGCGCCTACCACGTCTGTGCTCACCAGTTATAATCGGCGCGCTATGAAACCAGCTCGCGTTGCCGTCACCTTATTCTTCATCGCCTTACTCTTCTACACCATCACCTTACAACCGTCGCTGGCCTGGGGCGATGGCATTCGCCTGCAGCGCGAGGCCATCACCGCCGAATCCTTCATCTTTGCCGAGATGGTCGACGTCACCTTCGCCCCGGACCCCTGGCCCTTCGCCCGTCTGGGCGTGGCGGCGTGGGATCATCCACTTTACGTTATCATCGGCCACCTGCTCGTGCAATCGTTGCCCATGCTGCACGCCCTCTGGCTCGTGAACTTCGTCTCCGCTTTTTTTGCCGCCGCTACCCTGGCGCTCTTCTTTCTGTGGTGCCAGCGCCACGCTGGCTCTTGGCTCGCCGCCCTCTTTGCGGCGCTGGCCCTGGGCCTTTCGCACACCTTCTGGTGGCACGCCGCCACGCCAGAAGTCTATTCGCTGTTTACCTTTCTACTGCTGGCGTCGATCTTGCTATACGAGCGTTTCGAAGAAAGCCGGCAGCCCAGGTTCCTCTACGGCGCGGCCTTTGCCCTGGGCCTGGGCGCGGCCAACCACTTGCTGGCTTTGCTGGCCGTGGCCGCCTGGGGCCTCAAGAAGCTGCTAGCAGACGTCGCGCAGCGGCCGGCCTGGCCCCTGCGCCTGCCCTGGCGCTTGCTGCCGGTCACCGCCCTCTGTTTCCTACTGGGCTTCGCGCCCTACCTCATCCAACTGCTGCGCTTGCTGCGCACCTTTCCCCTCTCCGAGGTGTTGGGCCCCGCCGTTGGCGCCACCTTCCTGCACGGCTCCCTGGCGCTCACCCCCGCGGCCTTGCTGCAAAGCATCGTTTCCTATCTCATTTTCCTGCTGTACCAGTTTGGTCCGCTGGGTCTGGCCCTGGGGCTGATCGGCTGGCGGCGCGGCCGGCGCGTGGCGCCCACCTTATGGCCAAATGCGCTGGCCCTCTACATCATCTACCTGATGTTTGGCCTGGTCTATCGCGTCTCCGACCAGTTCGCCTTCTTCTTGGCGGCGCACGTCTTCTGGGCGGCGGCCATCGCCATGGGCCTGGGCCTCGTCCTGCAGTGGCTGGCGCCGCGCCAGCGGCCGTGGCTGGCTGTGGCCCTGGCCCTGCACCTGCTGTTAATGCCCGCGCTCTACGCCGTGGCCCCTGGCGCCCTGCGCGCCGTAGGCGTCACAGAAAAAGAGTTCGGCATCCCCCAGGTGGGCAGCGGCGTGCGCGACGGCCTGGTCTACTACCTCAACCCCAACAAGCACGGCGACCGCCAGGCCTTAGCCTTTGGCCAGCAAACATTACAGCGTCTGCCGCCAGATGCTCTCGTCGTGGCCCAATGGTACGTCGATACCGACGAATACTTCATCTTGCGTTACTTCATCGCCGTCGAAGGCGCGCGCCCCGACGTAGAGGTCCTGGGCTGGCCCACCGTCGATCCCTTCCACTTCGATACGGCCCTGGTCACCGGCATGGTGCACCAGGCCGTGCCGCAGCGGCCCGTCTACCTGGCTTCGCTCAGCGATTCATTTTACGCCGCCACGGAACTGCTGCAACGTTACTGTATTGTGCCCCAGCACATGCTCTACCGCGTCTATGCCCCCGGCGCTCAGGGGGCATCTTCCTGCCTGCCGCCAGACGCCGCCGAATGATTTCCTCTTCTTCTAAATAATCGGTCAGAAACAGTTGACAGCGCACCGCGCCATGGCCTTTAATTAGGCGCGCCGTTTCGAACTGTCGCGGTTGCACGAGGAAGAGACGTAAAGGAAATGATGTCCAATAGAAAGATCTGCCGGCGGCCGGCAGCGCGCTTCATTCTCATACTGCTGGCCTCGTTGGTCGTCTACACCACGGCCTGCACCCAACAGCCACAATTGGCAGCGCCGCCGCCGCTGCAAGAAGCGCCGGCAAGCGCCGTGGCCCAGGTCACCACCCAGCCGCCAGCGCCGGGCGACGCAACGGCAACGCCCAGCGCCACGCCTATCCCTAGCGCTGCCCCCACGCAGACCCTAAGCCCCACTCCCAGCCCCACGCTGACGCCCACCTTAACCCCCACGCCGCGCCACCCGCTGGACGTGGAAGCGATGCGCCTGCGCCAATATGGCGAGAGCGAACTGACCATTGAAGCCACGCTGACCTGGGGGCCGGGCTATGAGCGCTTCATCGTCTCTTATCTCTCAGAAGGGCACAAAATCTACGCGCTGATGACCGTGCCCCTGGGCCAGCGCCCCGCGAGCGGCTGGCCTGTCATCATCTTTAATCACGGCTACATCCCGCCAGACATCTACCGCAGCACCGAGCGCTACGAATTTTATGTCGAAGGCTTTGCGCAAAACGGCTACATCGTCTTTCGCTCCGACTACCGCGGTCACGGCAGCTCCGAAGGCGAAGCCGTGGGCGCTTACAGCTCTCCGGCCTATACTATCGACGTGCTCAACGGCCTGGAAGCGGTGAAAGGCTACCCAGATGCCGACCCGCAGCGCATCGGCATGTGGGGCCACTCCATGGGCGGCCATATCACCCTGCGCGCCATGGTGGTCAACCCCGACATTAAGGCCGGCGTCATCTGGGCCGGCGTGGTGGCGTCGTACCCCGACATGCTGCAGCATTGGCGCCGTCCGGGCCCCACGCGCACGCCCGATCCAGAGCGCACGCGCCCCTCATGGCGCGCCGACCTCACGCAGCAATACGGTTCCCCAACCGAAAACCCCCAGTTCTGGGCCGCAATTTCGGCCAACAGCCATCTAAGCGACATATCTGGGCCGCTGCAGCTACATCACGGCACCTCCGACCTCGACGTGCCGGTGGTGATGTCCGAGCTGCTTGCCGCCGAAATGGAAGCAGCCGGCATGCCCGTGGAGCTTTACATCTATGAAGGCGACAACCACAACCTGGGCATTAACTTCTCCACTGCCATGGCCCGCTCTGTGGCCTTCTTCGACCACCACGTAAAAGGCTCCCCGTAACCGCGCGGGGCCACCACCCCCGTAGCCGCGGTATGCTACCGCGCTCGCCCACCGCTCCGGCCCCCCCGTAGCCGCGGTATGCTACCGCGCTCGCCCTACACTCCTCCCTGCGCGTTAAGAAGGCGCGGCTACCCGACGGTCCCATTCCAAGACAAACTAATATCGGTTATAATGCTGCCATCCGCTGACTTCATCCAGTACAGCCCCAACTGGCGTATTCGCCCTCATGCTCGTCGCACGCGCCCACATTAACCGTCAAGTTATCCAACAACTAAATAAAGGACAGGACAATGAACTGGAAATATTCACTGACTGGCGTCGCAGTGGGCCTCAGCATCCTGATCGCGTCCCTGATTTGGTCGCCCCTACGCGGCCTGGCGCAAGAGGGCGAGGCGCCGCCGCCCGCGGCGGCCGATATCGCCGTGGGCACACAATTCACCTACCAGGGCTATCTCGACGACGGCGGCGCGCCGGCCGGCGGCTTATACGACTTCCAGTTTGCGCTCTATGACAACGCCGCCGCCGGCAGCCAGGTGGGCAGCACTCAGGCGGCCAATGCCGTCACCGTCAATGAGGGCCTGTTCACCGTGCCCCTCGATTTCGGGCCCGCCGTGTTTGGCGGAGACGCGCGCTGGCTGCAAATTTCCGTGCGCGCCACGGGCGGCGGCGCCTTTACCCCCCTATCGCCGCGCCAGGCCCTCACGCCGGCCCCTGTGGCCCTGTCCCTGCCCAACGTGTTCACCAACGAACCTATCAATTTTGTGGGCGTCGGCCGTGATTTTCGCATCTCGGGCAACGAGGTGTTTGGCGTGCGTTACGACGGAGCCGCCGACGACTATGGCGGCATGTACGTCGAAACCGCGCATGCCAATGGCTGGCCTTTTTATGGCTACGCCACGGCGGGTTCGTTCCGCGCCTGGAGTTATTACAATGGCTCGACGAGCGACTGGCATTTGTTTAACTCAGGCATTCGCCTGACGGTGCGTAATGAAGGCGGCTTGCGCATTGGGCCTAGCGCCGATTACAGCCTGGTGATTAGCAACACCACGGGCTCCGACGGGATCCGCATTTATGACACCGGGGACGACGCTATACAACTTGGATCTGACCCAGACTATTCAAATTATGGCCTGTATATTCCCTCCCCGGGCGTTAGCACTTATGGCTTGTGGCCCAACACATCCGAGCCCGGCGGCGATTACGCCCTTTTTACGGTAGACAATATATCGGCCGCCAATGTCACGGCCAGCGCGCTGCAAATGATGGCTGAGGTCACAGGCAGCCAGCCGCTGCGCGTGGGCGACGTCGTGGCCGTATCCGGCGTGGCCGAGACCCTGCTGGGAGAACACGCGCAGTTGCCCCTGGTGCGCGCCGCCAGTGCCGAATACAGCGGCGTGATTGGCGTGGTGCGCCATCGCCTGCTCTGGGAGCCGGCGCCGGGCAAGGAAGAAGAAGGCGCCATGTCCCTGCAGCGAGCTGATGGCGCCGCGCAGCCCGGCGAATACGTTGCGCTGGTCATTTACGGCGTGGCCCAGGTGCGCGTCGCGCCCGGCGAACACATCGAGGCCGGCGACCGCCTCACGGCGGCCCAAAGCAGCGGGCAAGTGCGCGCGCTGCAGACGCGAGCCGTCGAAGGCATGACCGTCACCGAAGGCGCGCAAGTCGTGGGCATTGCCCTGGAAGCGCCGCAGCAAGGCCACGAAACGATTGCCGTCTTTGTGACCCTGCGCTAGCCGCAGCACGTTTGCCGTGCGCAACAAGGCCGGCGACAAGGGCCGGCTGCTAAGGAGGCTGCAATGCGTAAAAAGATAATTCTTTGCCTGGCGCTGCTGCTCGTCGTGCTGCTTGCTTCGGCAATCCTCGCAGCGCCCGGCAACCCCGGCGGCGGCTGGTCCATTCCCTGGTGGACCGCCGACGGCGGCGGCGGCACGAGCCAGGGGGGTTCGTTTGTCCTGAGCGGCACAGTCGGGCAGCAAGACGCCGGGACCATGAGCGGCGGCTCTTATGTGCTGTCTGGCGGCTTCTGGAACCCGCCGCACGCCGCCATCAGCGGCCGGCCCGGCTATCAGAACTTCCTACCCATCGTCCGCGGCAACTAACGAACGCCGAGAGTTGACACATCTTGCAGGTTTGTCAAGTCTCTCACCCTATCACGCCGCTTGATTCAACGCCGCCTGCGCTGCAGCCAGGCGCGCAATGGGCACGCGATAGGGCGAACAGCTCACATAGTCCAGCCCATAGCGGTGGCAGAGGCCAATGCTGCGCGGCTCGCCGCCATGCTCGCCGCAGATGCCCGTCTTCAGCTCGGGGCGCGCCTGCCGGCCACGCTCCACGCCCAGCCGCACCAGCTCGCCCACGCCTTCCTCGTCCATCACCTGGAACGGATCATCCTCCAGGCACTTGCTGGCGATGTAGTGTGACAGAAAGCGGCCGCTGTCGTCGCGGCTGAGACCGAACGTTGTCTGCGTCAGATCGTTCGTGCCAAAGCTGAAAAAGTCGGCATGCTGCGCAATCTGCCCGGCCGTCAGCGCCGCGCGCGGCAGCTCGATCATCGTGCCAATGCTGTATGCCAGCTCCATGCCATGTTCGCCCAACACCTCTTCGGCTACGGCCTGCACGATCTGGCGCTGGTTGGCCAGCTCGGGAGCCAGCGACACCAGGGGGATCATCACCTCCGGAGTCACGGCCACCCCTTCCGCCTGCGCGCGACAGGCCGCTTCAAAGATGGCTCGCGTTTGCATCGCCGTCACTTCGCTATACACCATGCCCAGGCGGCAGCCGCGGTGGCCCAGCATCGGGTTGGCCTCGCGCAGTTGCGCCACGCGCCGCAGCAGGCGCTCCTTATCCCAGATCTGGCGCAAAAGCTGGTCCACGTCGCCGAAGCTGTGGCTCTGCAGCATGCGCAGCTTCAGCTCATACAGCTCGCCCAGCAGCTCGTCAAAGTTCGGCAGAAATTCATGCAGCGGCGGGTCCAGCAGCCGAATCGTCACCGGAAAGCCGTCCATCGCCCGAAAAAGCTCCAGGAAATCCTGGCGCTGGATGGGCAGCAGCCGTTCCAGCGCCACCTGCCGCGCCGCCAGGTCTTCGGCCAGGATCATCTCGCGCATGATCGCCAGCCGCTCGTCGCCGAAAAACATATGCTCCGTGCGGCACAGGCCAATGCCCTCAGCGCCAAATTTCAGCGCCACCGTGGCGTCATGTCCCGTATCGGCGTTGGCCCGCACCCCCAGGCGACGGTATTCGTCGGCCCACTGCATCAGCTTTTCAAAATGCTCGCCCATCTCCGGCCGCCGCGTAGGTACCTTACCCAGCAACACGTTGCCCGTCGAGCCATCCACAGTAATCCAGTCGCCGCGGCGCACCTCGTGGTTGTTCACGTAAAAATAGCCTTCATCCTCGTCCAGCGCGATCTCGCCCGCGCCCACCACGCAGGGCGTGCCCATGCCCCGCGCCACCACCGCCGCGTGCGACGTCATGCCGCCGCGCAGCGTGAGAATGGCCACGGCGGCCACCATGCCGTGAAAGTCATCCGGGCTCGTTTCATGGCGCACCAGAATCACTTTCTGCCCTTCCGCGGCATAGGCTTCGGCGTCGTCCGGATCCAGCACCACCACGCCTGCTGCCGCGCCGGGGCTGGCTGGCAGCCCGCGCGCCAGGATCGTCACATCGGCGTCGGGGTCTACGGTGGGGTGCAGAAGCTGGTCGAGCTGCGCCGCGTCCACGCGCTTCACCGCCGTCTGGCGGTCGATCAGCCCCTCCTCCACCATTTCCACGGCGATGCGCACCGCCGAAGCTCCCGTCCGCTTGCCCGTGCGCGTCTGCAAGATCCACAGCTTGCCCTGCTCAATCGTAAACTCAATATCCTGCATCTCGCGGTAGTGCCGCTCCAGGCGCGTCGTAATCTCGCGCAATTGCTGGTACACGTCGGGCAGATCCTGCTCCAGATAGCCGATGGCCTGCGGCGTGCGGATGCCCGCGACCACATCTTCGCCCTGCGCGTTCAGCAAATATTCGCCAAACTGCTTATTTTCGCCCGTAGACGGGTTGCGCGTGAAGGCCACCCCCGTGCCGCTCTCCCAGCCCAGGTTGCCAAAGACCATCGCCTGCACATTCACCGCCGTGCCCATATCGTCGGGGATATGGTGCACGCGGCGATAATCAATCGCCCGCCGGCCATTCCACGAGTCGAACACCGCGGCGATGGCCATGCGCAGCTGCTCGTACGGCTCTTGTGGAAATTCATCGCCGTGCCGGTCCGCAAAGATGATGCGCTTGTAAATGGCAATCACTTCTTCAAGCTGTTCCACCGATAGGTCCGTATCTTTGCCGCCGCTGGTCTGCGCCTTGAAGCGCTCCAGCACCCGCTCGAACTTCTCCGTGGGCACATCCATCACAATGCTGCCGAACATGGCCACGAAGCGGCGGTAAGCGTCCAGCGCAAAGCGCCGGTTGCCGCTGAGCCGCGCCAATCCTTCCACCGTCTCGTCATTCAGGCCCAGGTTTAGCACCGTATCCATCATGCCCGGCATGGAGATGGCCGCGCCGGAGCGCACCGAGACCAGCAACGGATTTTCTGCGCCGCCGAACCGCTTCCCTGTCTGCGCCTCCACCTGCGCCAACGCCGCCTGCGACTGCGACCACATGCCTTCGGGGAACTGCTGCTCATAATCGATGTAGGCACGGCAGGCCTCGGTAGTAATCGTGAAGCCCGGTGGCACCGGCAAGCCCGCTTGCAGCATCTCGGCCACGTTAGCCCCCTTGCCGCCCAACAATGGCTTCATGGCCACCGAACCTTCCTCAAAGGAGTAGACCCACTTGTGGTCTCGCTGCTCATATAACATCATTGCCTCCTCTTGCGCTCACTAGCATTCAGTCTGGATAAATAGGGGATGCCCGCCCGCAGCGGATCACAGCCAGCCCGCGGCGGCGTCGCCCTGCGCCCGGCGGCAATCTGGCGGGATATGACACATAATAAACCACTTTTTCGACGTTGGCTATGGGCCCGCAATGTAAACCGGGCCCACGCGATTGAGCCTACAATCCGTTCTGCGTCACTCCAAGAGACCCAGTAGTGCGTCCAGCGCCGCCCGCACCTGCTGCAGCAGTTGGTCCACGCCCATGTCTTCCAACGGCAGGTTCACCGGGAAGTCGAACTGCACCGGGATGTCCGTCTGCACCGGCACTTCGCTTTCGATGGGCACCTCAATCATCAGGTTCACCGGGATATCCAGCAGCACCGGAATCGAGCGGCTGATTGGCACCTGCACGTCGAAGTTCACCGGAATGGCCGTCACGATAGGGATAGGGATAGGAATATTGCCAATCGCCGGCAGCGGCACGCTCACCGTGGCGTTCACCGGAATCACCGTGTTGATCGGCACGTCGATGGTGTCGCTGAAAGGTACCGAGGCCGATACTGGAATCGTAGCGCTGATCGGTACCAGAAAGGTATCGCTAAACGGCACCGTGAAGGAGATAGGCAGCGTTTCGTCGATTTCAATGGGCAGCTCGAAATCCGCCACTTCCACCTCCTGCAGCCGCTGTTCGGCAGCCTCAACCTGTGCGCGGGCCTGCGCCCGCATCCGGTTCAGCGTCGTCAGGAAATAGACATTGACTCCCAGAGATATAATCACCAGCAGCCAGAGCAGCAGATAGTGCCAACCACGCATGAACCTGTCCAACATGTCATTCTCCTTGCATTCGTTCGGGCCAATGAACGACTGTATCTGAAACCTATTCGGGAGTCAGCACGCGCGCGATGAGTTGCCCCAATTGCGGCAGCACATCGTTCAGATAGAAGTGGCCGCCTTCAAACAGGTGATACTCAAAAGGGCCTGCTGCCTGCTGTCGCCAGGCCTCAACCTGCCAGGGAGCCACGCGCGTGTCGCGGCGCGCGGCGCAGGCGATCAGCGTGCAGGATAACGGTTCTCGCGCCTCGTAGACGTACGTTTCTAAGACGGCCATATCGGCGCGCAGGGTAGGCAGCACGATATCGAGGATATCGGCATTATCCAGCAGTTCGGGCGGTGTGCCCTCAAGGCGCTTGAGCGCCTCGATCAGCGCGGGGCGCGAAAGCCGATGCAGTATCTCACCGGGAGGCAGTAGTTGGGGCGCGTGACTGGCGGAGGCAAAGAGCGCCTGCGGCTGCAAGCCCTCTTCACGCAGCACGTGTGTCAGCTCATAGGCCAGCAAGGCGCCAAGGCTGTGGCCGAAGAAGGCAAAAGGCGCGCCGTCCAGAGCAGGCTTCAGCGCCTGGGCCAACGCCTGAACCAGCGGCGCTGAGCGATCGTAGGGCGGCTCGCGTAATCGCAGGCCGCGCCCAGGTAGCTGTACGGCTTGCACCTCCACCTGCGGCGGCAAATGGGCAGGCCATTGATGGTACAGGATGGCGCTGCCGCCGCCGTGCGGTAGGCAAAACAGGCGCACAGACGGATCTGGCAGCGGCCGCGGGCAATGCAGCCACGGGTTGCGCGCCGGCCGGTTCAACGACGGCGGTCTCCCGCCGGCTGCTTGTGCTGCTTGCCGTTGATGTGCATCGGCGGCGCTTCGAGGGCCGGCGCGGCCAGATAGCCCTTGCGCCGGAAGTAGTCGAAATAAGTTTGCAGCAAGACCGGGCGCACGGGCGGGCAGGCCACACCGCTGCCGGCTAACCCCGCCAGCGTGTTGCGGCAGTCGAAGGCGGGCATAAACACCTGTTCCGCACTCACCTCTTCCAAAAGCGGCAAGAAAGAAGCAGCGCCGTCGCCCTGCGAGCGCAGGGCGGCATGCGCCAGGCGGCTGCGCCATTCGTCAAACGATACAGTCGTAAGCTGCAGGCCCAGGCCCGGCGCCAGCTCCAGCAGGCGGCGGTAGGGCAGCGGCTGCGGGTTATTCAGGTGGTACACCTGCCCCTCGGCCCGCTCTCGCTGCGCCAGGGCCACAATCGCCCTGCTGACATAGTCCACGGGCACAATGTCGATCTGCGTTTCGCGGTCGCCTATATCAAGCTGCGGCGCCAGTCCCATTGCCAGCGAAGCGCGCGCCAGGGTGGTCATCATATCGGCCATGTTCCAGGCGCCGGTTGCCGCCGAGCCGGACACCAGGCCGGGCCGGTAGATGGCCACGGGCAGGCCGCGCCGCGCCGCTTCCATCACCAGCTGCTCCGCTGCCCACTTGCTCTGTGCATAGCCGCCAAAGGGCGCGCCAACCTCTTCCAGGTCGTCACCCTCGGCGAAGATCATGCCATCATCGTGCCCGCCCGTATGGAAAACGGAAAGCGTGGAGACGAAGTGGACTGCTTGCAGCCGTTGCAGCGCTGCCAGGCGCAGTATCTCCTGGGTGCCCAGCACGTTTGCCGCCTTGTGCGCGGCGTAGGGGTGCACGAAGTTAACCAGGGCGCCATTGTGAATAATGGCGTCGATATCGCGGGCCAACACCAGGAACTGCGCTTCGCTCAGGCCCAGGCGTGGCTCGGCCAGGTCACCGGGCACAACCACAATGCGCCCGGCCAGCTCCTCTTGCCACAGCTCATAGCTCTGCAGGTTGCTGCGCAGGCGCCGCAAGCCCTGCTGAGCATTGGCCGCGCGCACCAGGCAGTGTACGGTGGCCCCAGTTTGCTGCAGCAAATCATGCAGCAAGAAAGCGCCCAGGAAGCCGGTAGCGCCCGTAAGCAACACCTGCTTCAGGCTCGCCGGCTGTTCATACTGCCGCCCCGCGGCCGTGATCGTCTCATCCAGGCGTGCCTCAGCCTTGAGCTGCGCCGTCGACATGTGCCACGGGTCCGCTTCCTCCTCAACGCCGCCTTCAACGGCCTGCGCCAGGCCGGCAATAGTCGGCTGGCTAAAGAGCCGGCGCAGCGGCACCTGCGCGCCATACCGCTCACGCACCTCGAAGATCAGGCGCGTAGCCAGCAGCGACGTGCCGCCCAGGTCGAAAAAGTCGTCATGAATGCCCACAGGCGCGCCGGGCGCCAGCTTCAGCACCGCGGCGCAAAGCTCGGCCAGCTCGGCCTCCAGGGCGCTGCGCGGCGCCACATAGGCCGTCGCGCGCTGTGGCTCGCCGCTGGCTGGCGCGGGCAACGCGCGGCGGTCCACCTTGTTATTGGGCGTCAGCGGCAAGGCATCCAGCGCCACGAAGCTGGCCGGAACCATGTAGTCGGGCAGCGTCTGCCGCAGCCATTGGCGCAGCTCAGATGACGAAGGCGCCGGTTGCCCCTCATGCGCCACCACGTAAGCCAGCAGGCGGCGCGCTTCCCCTTCCCCGGCGGCCACCACCACCGCCTCTTTCAGCGCCTCGTGAGCGCTCAGCGCCGCTTCCACGTCGCCCAGCTCAATGCGATAGCCGCGGATCTTTACCTGCTGGTCGCCGCGCCCCAGGAAATACAGCTTGCCTTGCGCGTCGTAGCGCGCCAGGTCGCCCGTGCGGTACAGGGGCGACGGCTGCAGGTGCGCAACTTGCACAAACTTTTCCGCCGTCAGCTCAGGGCGGTTCAGATATCCGCGCGCCAGGCCGTCGCCGCCAATCACCAGCTCTCCGGCGACTCCGATGGGCACGGGCTGCCCCGCTTTGTCTAGAATGTAAATTTGCGTGTTGGCGATTGGCTTGCCAATGGATAACAACGATTGCCCCGACCGCACGCGGCCGGTCGTCGACCACACGGTCGTTTCTGTGGGGCCATACATGTTCCACAGCTCGCCGCAGCGCTCAAGCAGGGCCGCCGCCAGGTCATGCGGCAACGCTTCGCCGCCGCACAGGATCTTCAAACCAGGGTCGCCCTGCCAGCCCGCCGCCAGCAGCATGCGCCAGGTGGCCGGCGTGGCCTGCATCACCGTGGGGTCCGTCTCTTCCACCAGCGCGCGCAACTGCAAGCCATCGGCCGCCTGTTCTGCCGCGGCAATCACCACCCTCGCGCCGTTAAGCAGCGGCAAGAACAGCTCCAGCACCGCAATGTCGAAAGAAAGTGTGGTGATCGCCAGCAGCACATCGTCTGCCTCTAGGCCCGGCTCCCGCTGCATGCTGCTGAGAAAATTGACCACCGCGCGATGCGTAATCTGCACCCCCTTGGGGCGCCCCGTGGAGCCCGAGGTGTAAATCACATAGGCCAGATCGCCGGGCCCGGCGCCGGCCGGCAGCCCGGCGCCCGGCGCTGTCGCCATCTGCTCCCAATCGCCGTCAAGGCACACCACGTGCGCCTCCGATGGCGGCAGCTCCTGCAGCAGGCTTTGCTGCGTGATGATCACGCGCGGTTTCGCGTCTTCCACCATCAACGCCAGCCGCGAGGCCGGAAAAGCAGGATCGAGCGGCACATAAGCGCCGCCGGCCTTCAGCACCCCCAGCAGGGCTGCCAGCATCTGCGGCGAGCGCTCCAGGGCTACGGCGGCAAACACCCCCGGCGCCACGCCCAGGCTGCGCAAGTGCTGCGCCAGCCGGTTGGCGCGCTCGTCGAGCTGCCTGTAGCTGAGCGCACCGCCGCAACCGGCGGCGGCGATAGCTTCCGGCGTGCGCGCCGCCTGCTGCTCAAACAACTGCGCCAGGGTCCGATCCTGCGCGTAAGCCGCGGCCGTCTGGTTCCACGCCCGCAGCAGCTTCTCTTCTTCGGGCAGCAGCAAGGCAATGCGCCCGATAGGCTGCTCGGGGTCAGCCAGAATGCCCTGCAGCAGCGCCTCCAGGTGCCGCAGCATGCGCGCCGCCGTGGCCCCGTCGAACAGCGCGCTGTTGTAATGCAGGGTCGCGGCCAGCCCCTCAGGCAGCTCGGCCATCATCAACGTCAGGTCAAACTGCGCCGGCAGCCCGCCCAGGGCCAGCGACTGCACCACCAGGTCGCCCACCGTCATATGTGCGCCGGGCAGGCCCAGGGCCAACGCGCTGAGCCCCTGTTCCGCCGGCGCCTGCGCCCGCTGCATGATGAACATCGTTTCAAAAATGGGCGGCCGGCCGGGGTCGCGCTGCAAAGCTAGCTGCTCGGCAAGCAGCGCCAGCGGATAATCCTGGTGCGCGAAGGCGTCGAGCATCGTCTGCCGCGCTTGCTGCAGAAATGCGCTGAAGCTGCTTTCGCCGTCGATGTGCGCGCGCAGCGCCACCGGGTTGACGAAATAGCCGGCCAGCGGCGCAAGCTCGGGCCGCTCGCGGCCCGCAAACACAGAACCGACCACAATATCTTCTTGCCCGCTGTAGCGGTGCAGCAGTGCCTGGAAAGCCGCCAACAGCGTCGTCGCCAGCGTGACGCCCTGCTCCTGCGCCAGCCGCTGTAAGCCCAGCGCCATCTGCGGCCCAAGCTGCCGGCTCACGCTGTCGCCGCGGTAGGTCTGCTGCGCCGGCCGTGGCCGGTCCGTGGGCAGGTCCAGCAAAGGCAGCTCGCCGCTCAGTTGCGCCAGCCAGTAATCGCGCAGGCGCTCACCCTCGTCGCCAGACAACATCTGGCGCTGCCACTGCACATAGTCCACGTATTCCAGCGGCGGCTCCGGCAGCTCTGGCTCGCGGCCCGCGGCAAACGTCTCGTAGGCCTGCGCCAGCTCCTGCACCAGCAGCGACATCGACCAGAAATCGGCGGCAATATGGCTCACCGACAACAATAAAACCTGCTCGTGCTCTGCCCGCTGCAGCAGAGCGGCCCGCAGCAGAGGGCCGCTCTGCAGGTCAAACGGCCGGTGCGCTTCACGCTCCAGATAAGCCTGCACGCGCTGCTCCGGCCACTCCCGAGCGTCTATTTCCTGCAGCGGCAAGGCGTGCTCCGTAGCCTCTTGCAGCAGCTCGCCGCCTTGCAGCGCGTAACTCATGCGCAGCGCCGCGTGGCGCTGCACGATCAGCTGCAGCGCGCGGCGCAGGGCCGGCCGTTGCAGCGCGCCCTGCAGGCGCACGGCGCCGGCCACGTTGAAGGCAATGTCGTCGGGCAGCAACTGGTGCAGGAACCACATCGCCTGCTGCCCGTAGGACAGCGGCGCGGGCCCTTGCGCCCCGTGCTCGCTGCGCGTAATCGGCTGGCGCGCCTCATCCGCCAGGTGCGCCACAAGCTGCGCCGCAAGCTGCTGCACGCTGGGCCCCTGCAGTAAGGTCACCACCGGCAGGCTCACCTCCATCTGCTGCTCGATGCGGTTGCGCAGCTCGATGGCCATCAGCGAATCCAGGCCTAGGCTATCTAGCGACGTCTGAACATCCAGGCCGCCTTCGGCCACGCCCAGCACGGCCGCCGTCTCGCGGCGCAGCAGGTCGAGCGCGCCGGCCAGCTGCTGCTCTGCTGATTCGGCCAGCAAACGCTCACGTGCCGTAGGGCCGCCGCCGTCTGCGGCCGCGTCCTTAGTCTCACCGGCGAGCGGCGTCTGCACGCCGCGGGCCAACTGCGCGCTGCCAAACAACAGCCAGCGCTCTAGCTCGGCGTCACGGTAAAAGAACTGCACAAAGGCCAGATCGTCCTGCTGCGGCGCAACCGCAAACTGCACGGTCAGTGGCGGCGCAGGCGGCAAAGCGGCGTTGTGCAGCAGGCTCAACAGTTGGTGATCGCCCGCGCCCCACAGGTCGCCGGCCGCCGCCAGGAGGTCGGCCGCCAGCGCCTCGTGTACCCCGCCATTGGTCCCTGCGCCCAGCACCGTCTCGTAGAGCGGCAAGGCCGTGGGCAGGCGTCGAACGGCACGACCGGCCACGGCCCGCGCCGCGCCAGAGGACCACGCCTTTTCTTCCACGTCCAGCCAATAGCGGCTGCGCTGGAAAGGGTGGGTCGGCAGGTAGCCGGCAGTCGGCGCGCCGCGCCCCATCACCGCCGCCCAATCCACCTCCAAGCCGGCCTCGTACAGCGCCGCCAGCGCCTGCAGCATGGTCTGCCGCTCGTCCTGTTTCTGGCGCAGCGAAGGCAACAAAAGCTGCGCCGGCGCATCGCCGCCCGGCAGCCGCTGAACCATGCTCAACAGGTGCGGCTGCGGCCCCATTTCCAAAAAGGCCGTGGCCCCCAGCTCACGCGCCGTTTGCAGGCCGGCGGCGAACGCCACCGGCAGTCGCGCGTGCCGCCGCCAATAGGCCGCGTCGGGCGCTTCTCCCGGCGCAAACGGCTCGCCTGTAACGTTAGAGATCAGCGGCGTATGCGGCGCGTGGTAGGTCACCGCGCGCGCCGCTTCTTCAAATTCGTCGAGCATCGGCTCCATCAGCGGTGAGTGGAAGGCGTGCGACACGCTGAGCGGCCGGCTGTCGATGCCCTCGGCCGCCAGGCGGCTGAGGATCGTTTCCACCGCGCCGGCCTCGCCGGAGATGGTGATGCTTTGCGCGCCGTTGACCGCGGCAAGCTCCACGCGCCCGGCAAAAGGCGCCAGCGCTTCTTCTGCCTGCTGGCGCGCGGCAAAAATCACAGCCATGGCCCCACCGGGCGGCAGGGCCTGCATCAGTCGGCCGCGCGCCGCAATCAGGAGCAGGCCGTCCTCCAGGCTAAAGACGCCGGCCACGCAGGCCGCGGCATATTCGCCCACGCTGTGCCCCAGCACCATCGCCGGCCGGATACCCCACGAGCGCCACAGCTCGGCAAGCGCCACTTCCACGGCAAACAGAGCAGGCTGCGTATAGGCCGTTTCATGAATGGCCTGCGCCGGGTCATTTTGCTCACAGCCAAAAATGACGTCCAGCAAAGGCTCTGGCAGCTCGCCGGCCAGAATCGCCGCGCAGCGGTCCAGGACCTCACGGAACACAGGCTGCGTCTCGTAAAGCGTGCGCGCCATGCCTGCAAACTGCGAGCCTTGCCCCGTGAACAGGAAGGCAATTGACGGAGGCGCGGCGATGGTCTTTGCACCGCCGGCCAGCGCCCGCAGCTCTTGCAGCTTCTGCTGCAGACCTGCACGATCCGCTGCCACCAGCGCGCGGCGGTAAGGCCAATGATCGCGACCCGTGGCCGCAGCCCGGCAGATGGCTGCCAGCGGCAGCTCCGTGTGCTCTGCCAGCAGCCGCTCATAACCCCGCGCAAGCTCCACCAGGGCCGCTTCTGTCTTGGCCGAGAGCGGCAGAATGGCCGGTCCGGCCTGGCCTTGCACCACCAGGCTGCGGTCCTCTTCCACCGTCTGCGCCACGGGGTCGCCGACGATGACGTGCGCGTTCGTGCCGCCAAAACCAAAAGAGCTGACGCCGGCAAAGCGCGGGCCGTCCTCCGCAGGCCACGCCTGCGCCTGCGCCGCAATCGCCAGCGGCGAGCCGTCGAGTGCAATATAGGGGTTGAGCTCACTGAAATGCAAGTGCGCGGGAATCTGGCCATGCTGCAGCGCCAGCACCACTTTAATCAGCCCGGCAATGCCCGCGGCTGCTTCCAGGTGGCCAATGTTTGTTTTCACCGAGCCCAGGTAGGTGCGCTCTGGCCGGCGCTCGCTCTCTTCCAGCACCGCGCGCAGCGAGTGCACCTCGATGGGGTCGCCCAGCGGCGTGCCCGTGCCGTGCGCTTCCACATAAGTAAGCTCGGCGGCGCTGATGCCCGCATCTTGCAGCGCCTGGCGGATGACCGCCTGCTGCGCCAGCCCGTTGGGCGCTGTGAGCCCGTTGCTGCGCCCATCCTGGTTCACAGCCGCGCCGTAAATCACGGCCAGCACAGGGTCGCCGTCGCGCCTGGCGTCCTCCAGCCGTTTGAGCAGCACCAGGCCTGCCCCTTCGCCGCGCACATAGCCGTCGGCCGCGGCGTCAAACGTCTTGCAGCGCCCGTCGGCGGCCATCATGCGCGCCTGCGAAAAGGTGATTGAAAGCTCAGGCCGCAGCATCAGGTTCACCCCGGCGGCAAACGCCAGGTCCGACTCGCCGCTGCGCAGGCTCTGCAAAGCCATGTGCACGGCGACCAACGACGAAGAGCAGGCCGTGTCTACGGCCACGCTGGGGCCGCGCAAATCGAAGGTGTAAGACAGCCGGTTGGCGGCCACGCTGTGCGCGTTGCCCGTGCCAGCGTAGGCGTCTAGATAGCTGGGGTCAGACATTTGCAGCCGCGAATAATCATAGCTGCTGATGCCCACAAAAACCCCCGTGCGGCTGCCCGCAAGCTGCGAGGGCCGCTGCCCGGCGCGCTCCAGCGCCTCCCAGGCGATCTCCAGCAGCAGCCGCTGCTGCGGGTCCATGCGCTCCGCCTCGCGCGGCGCAATGTTGAAAAAGTGCGGATCGAACTGCTCCACGCCCTCGACAAAGCCGCCCCAGCGCGTGCTCATTTTGCCCGGCGCCGGGCCATCCTCACCGGGGCTGTAATAACGGTTCGCGTCCCAGCGCTCGGCGGGCACTTCCGTAATGGCGTCAATGCCGCCGCTCAAAAGCTGCCAAAAGGCTTCGGGCGTCGGCGCGCCGGGAAAGCGGCAGCTAAGGCCAACCACGGCGATCGGCCCATGGGCCGCCGCCTGCGCCGCGATCGCTTGCTGTGCCGGCTCAGGTTCGGCAGGAGCCAGATAGGCCGCCAGGTCACGGATGGTGGGGTAGTCCCAGACTAACGTCGTAGGCAGCGCCCGGCCCAGCCAGCTTTCCAGCTCGCCGGTCAGGCTGACCGCCTGCACCGAGTCCAGGCCGAACTCCACAAACGGCCGGTCATGGCCGATCTGCCCTGGCGGCAGGCGCAGTTGCGCCGCCAGGCGTTGCACCAGCCAGCCGGCAATGGCCGCCGCGCCGGGCGCAGCGTCGCCGCCGTCTACCGCCTTGTGCCGGGCAGCCTCAGGCGTCGCCTGCGCTGCCACGGCGCCGTCGCGGCTTTCAGGCAGCCCCGCGCCAGCGCGCCACTCGCCAATCACCTCCAGCGTGCTCTCCAGGAAACCCTGGCGGCAGGCATGGCGCTTGATCTTGCCGCTGGACGTGCGTGGAATACTCAGTGGCTTAAGCAGCACGATGGCCTGCAACTGCAAGCCATGCTGCGCGGCAATGGCCTTGCGCGCGGCCTGCGCCACCTCTTGAATGTCGGCGCGGCGGTGGCTGCGCTTTAGCTCATTGGCCACCACCAGCCGTTCCTCGCCGTCGACCATCACCGGAAACGCGGCGCCCATACCAACCTCGAACGCCTCGTGCGCCTGGCCCACCGTTTGTTCAATATCTTGCGGGTAATGGTTGCGCCCGCGGATGATGATTAAATCCTTGGCCCGTCCGGTGATGTACAGCTCGCCGTCACGCAAGAAGCCCAGATCGCCGCTGCGCAAAAAGGGCCCTTCTGCGCTGTCCGCCGTGTAAGCCTGGAACAACTCGCGCGTGCTCTGCGGCCGGCCCCAATAGCCCTGCGCCACGCTGTCGCCGGCCAGCCAGATTTCGCCCACTTCGTCCGGCCCACAAACCGTGCGCGTCTGCGGATCTACGATCACAATGCGCTGATCGAGCAGCGCGTGTCCTGAGCTAACCAGAACCTGCGCGTCGGGCGCGCCCGCAGCCGCCTCTATGGCCTTGTTTTGCGACAAAGCGCTGCCGCTGATGATCAGCGGCCTGGGCACGCCCGTGCCGTCGCCGCCGGCAGCCAGCAGCGTCCCTTCGGCCAGCCCATAACAGGGATAAAAGGCCTGGGACGAGAAGCCATAAGCTGCAAAGCGCTCGGCAAAGGCGCGCAGCGTGTCATACTGGATCGGCTCCGCGCCACAAAAGGCGATTTCCCACTGGCTCAGATCCAGGCCCTTGCACTGTTCGGGCGTAACCTTGTCCACGCACATCTGGTAGGCGAAGTTGGGCGCGCCGCTGATCGTCCCTTTGAAGCGCGACAGCGCCCACAGCCAGCGCGCCGGCCGCTGCAAGAAGGCCGCCGGCTCCATCAACACCGAAGGACCATTTACATACATCGGCTCCAGAATACCGCCGATGAGGCCCATGTCGTGGTAGCTGGGCAGCCAGAACACGCCATAAGCGCGATGGTTAATCATAAAGCCGCGCCGGATCATCTCCAGGTTGTGCATCAGGTTGCCGTGGCTCACCATCACCCCCTTGGGCGTGCTGGTGGAGCCGGAGGTGTATTGTAGAAAGGCCAGCGTTTCCGGCCTCGCGCCGGGATCGCGCCAGCTCGCTTCAAGGCCCTGCGGCAAATTGTCACTGTTCAGCCAGCGCAGGGGCGCCAGCTCGGGCATATGCTCGAAGCGCCGCTCTAGCTTTTCCAGGATCGGCGCCGTGGTCAGCGCAAAGCGCGCCTGCGCGTCGACCACGATGCCCTGAATGCGCGGCGAGGGCCGGTTGAGGCGCGGCGGGTAGACCGGCACAGCCGTGACGCCGGCATACAGGCAGCCAAAATAGGCGGCGATAAAATCGAGGCCCGCGGGATAAAGCAGCAGCGCGCGCTCCCCCGCGGCGCCCATCTCTTGCAACCAGGCGCCAATGCCGCGGGCGCGGCGATCGAGCTCGCTATAACTGATCCACTCTTCGTCTTCTTCCCCGTCCTGCAAGAAGCAATAGGCGTCTCGCTCTGGCTGGTTCTGGGCGCGGTAACGCAGCAGATCTACAAGCGTAGCATGATAGAACGCTGCACCATTGGGGTCATGAAGTTCCATATGCGATTTCCTGGCCGGCGCTGTCGCGCCTTGCGATCAGCCCAATAACTGGCAAAGAGCTGAACGCAATCCTCACTGTAATTCCGCGACAGGCCAGGCGCTGGCCCTTGCTAAACTGGCAAGCTCACTCTTACTGCTTACTCAACCGGCTTCTTCACGCTGCGCGCTTTAACTTGTCATAAGGCAACATTCAACGCCAAGGCCGGCATACCTCTTGCATACTTATACCATAAAAGAATAAACTTTGTTATACTGTTCCAGTATCCAGTACGCCAAAACTGATTTTGGGAGGCCTTCGTCGTGTCAGCTAACTCCGGCAAGATTGAAATTGTCAAGGGACCCTCAGCCGGCCAGGAATTCGCTCTACAGGCCCAGGACATGGTGATCGGGCGCGACGAGCGCGCCGGCATCGTCATCCAGTCGCCGTCGGTTTCGCGCCGACATGCGCGCATTGTGCAACAGGGCGGCCAATACTACGTGGAAGATCTGGGCAGCAGCAACGGCACGGCCGTAAACGGCCGTCCAATTAGCCAGCGAACGGCGCTGCAGCACGGAGACACCATCGCTCTGGGCCAGGCCACCAGCCTGCGCTTCACCGTTGCCGCCGAAGCTTCACCTGGCGCGGGGCTTACAGATACCGATGAGCGAACCATTCTGCAGGCCACCGTCTACTCGGTAGACGAGCACGTGCCGGCCACGGTGCAGATGCAAAAAGAACAGTTGCCCTCCGCCCCGCCGCCACGGCTGATCGTGCAGGTAGTGGGCCAGGCGCCCGTCGCGCATGAGCTGCGCGGCGAGACGCTCACCCTGGGCCGCGCCGACGACAACGACATCGTGCTGCCATCGCGCATCGTGTCGCGCCATCATGCGCGCCTGGAGCGCAGCGGCGCCGGCTATCGCCTGCTTCCCTTGCCCGAAGCCAGCAATGCCGTGGTCTACCGCGGCCAGCCCCTGCAGCAGGCGCACACCCTCAGCCATAACGACGAGCTGCGCATCGGCCAGGACGATTCCCCCTTTCAGGTAACCCTGCGCTACGATGCGCCACAGGCGGCGCAGGCGCCCGGCGCACAGCAAACCGCGCGCCAGGCTGCCGCGCGGCCCCAACCCGCCCAAAGCGAGCAAACCGTAGTGGCCGGGCCAGAGCAGGCGCTGCAGCGCGCCGCCACACAGCGCGGCCAGGCCGTGAGCCCCGGCGCGCCCGGCGCGGCCCAGCCGCGCCTTGCCGTGCAGATCGCCGGTAATCCGCAGCAAACCTATCCCCTGGACCGCCCGCGCATCACGATCGGTCGCTCCGAAGAAAACGACATCGTTCTGTCCTCGCCCATCGTATCGCGCCGGCACGCTTATCTGGAGCGCGCCAACGGCGGCTACCGCCTGGTGCCGCTGACCGACACCACCAACCCGCTGCTCTTTGAAGGCCGACCGCTGCGCGACGGACGCAAGCTGCTGCACGAAGATAAGTTCCGTATCGGCGGCCTGGACCCCGGCGCCCTGGTCACGATGACCTATCTGTCGCCGGCCGAAGCCCGCGCAGTAGGCGATGCGCGCACCGTCGACTTCTCACAAAAGACGGTGCTCACCCTGGGCCGCGATGCCAGCAACGACATTGTGGTCGATAACCCCTCGGTGTCGCGTTACCACGCGCAGATTGAGCGCGTGGGTCAGCGCTACCGCGTGCGCGACCTGCGCAGCGCCAATGGCACCTTCGTCAACGACGTGCGTATTGAAGATGAAGTCTGGCTGCAAGCCAACGACCAGGTGCGCATCGGGTCCTATCGCTTCGTGGTGGGTCAGGAAGCCCTGGCGCAGTATGACGACAGCGGTGGGCTGCAGGTGGAGGCCGCCGGCCTCAACAAGTGGGTGCGCAGCGATCTCAACATTCTGCAAAACATCTCGCTGGTGTTTAAGCCGCGCGAGTTTGTCG
This sequence comes from uncultured Ardenticatenaceae bacterium, assembly GCA_964384155.1. Classification (GTDB taxonomy): domain Bacteria; phylum Chloroflexota; class Anaerolineae; order Promineifilales; family Promineifilaceae; genus JAAYYY01. The sequence continues at coordinate 64,527 of CAYLJW010000004.1, read as the reverse complement.
TGGTCGTGGGCCAGAGCGGCGGCGGCAAGTCGACGCTCGTCGACGCCATCGCCGGCTATCGCCCGGCCACGCATGGCACAGTACACGTCAACGACGTGGACATCTATAAGAATTTCGACGTCGTGCGTAATGACATTGGCTACGTGCCGCAGCGCGACATCATCCACATGGAGCTCACCGTATTCCAGGCCCTCGACTACGCGGCGCAGCTGCGTATGCCTTCGGACACCAGCAAAGAAGAGCGGCACGCGCGTATTACCGAGGTGTTGGAAGACCTCGACCTGCTGCACCGCAAGGATACGCAGATTAGCGAGTTGAGCGGTGGCCAGCAGAAGCGCGTCTCCATTGGCGTTGAGCTGCTCACCAAGCCGGGCCTCTTTTTCCTCGACGAGCCCACTTCGGGCCTCGACCCCGGCACCGAAACCTCCCTGATGCAGTTGATGCGCCGGCTGGCCGACCAGGGCCGCACCATCGCCCTGATCACGCACGCCACCAAAAACGTGATGCTGGCGGACAAAGTGGCCTTCCTGGCGCGCGGCGGCTATCTCGTATGGTATGGCCCGCCCGATGAAGCGCTGGCTTATTTCGACAAATACCGCTCTGAGCGCGACCGCCGCGCGCGCGACATAGAGTTCGACGAGATTTACGCCATTCTGGAAGATTCGCGTAACGGATCGCCGCAAGAGTGGGAAGAGCGCTACCGCAACCACCCGGCCTACGACAGATACATCACCCAGCCGCTGCAAGCTATCGAGCGCCTGTCGGGCAACGGCCACGCCGCGGCGCCGGCGGCCGCGGCGCCCGCCGTCAGCAAGCCAAAGCGCCAGGTCTCCTCGCTGCGGCAGTTCTCCATCCTCTCCTCGCGCAACATCAAGATTCTGACGCGCGATAGGTTCAGCCTGGCCTTGATGTTGGCCGCAGCCCCCCTCGTGGCCCTGCTGCAAGTGGTGCTGGCCCTGGTCGTCGGCGCCAACCCCTTCGACTTCACCGAAGGCAACTTCCCCGTCGTGCTGATCATCCTCTTTCTACCCACGGTCTATGCCGTGATGGTAGGCGGCCTGGCGCAGATGCGCGAGATTGTAAAGGAGCAAGACGTCTACCGCCGCGAGCGGCTGGTGAACCTCAAGATCTTGCCCTACGTCATGTCCAAGATCTGGGTGGCAGCCCTGCTGGCGCTCTACCAGACCGCCTGCTACATCATCGTGCACTACATTGCCTTCGACATGCCCGGCGGCATCGTGGAAATGGTGCTGATGTACTTCTCCCTGCTGCTGGCGACCATGGCCGGTATGATGCTCGGCCTCTTCGCCTCGGCGCTGGCGCCCAACTCCAACTCGGCCCCGCTCATCGTCATTTTGCTCATGGTGCCGCAGATTGTGCTGGGCGGCGCGCTGGTGCCCCTGCCCGGCGTCGTCACCGCGCCCATCTCCACCCGTTGGGCCTTCGAGGCCTTCATGGCCATCAGCGGCGCCGGCTCCGATGTGGCGCGCGACACCTGCTGGGATTTGCCGCCCGATCAGCGCTCTAACCTCACGCTGGAGTTCAAGAACGAAAACTGCAACTGTATGGGCAGTAACACGCTGGACCAAAATTCCTGCAACTTCCCTGGCGTGGGCCAGTTCTATACCGATGCCCTAGCCCGCGAAGCGCCGCAGCCGCCCGGCGAGCCGCCCGTGGAGCCCGGCGCTCCGCCCCCAGAGCCCGGCGACCCGCCCGCGCGCCTGGGGCCGGAGCCGGAAGAGCCCGTAATCCCCCCACAGCCCACGCGGCCGGAGAACGAAGCTGACCAGATCGCCATGGCCAACTACTTCGACGCCCTCGAGCTGTGGCAAAACGAGACGGAAACCATTCAGTCTGCCTACCGCGCCGAGCTGGACGAATACCGCGCCCAGGCGGCGATCGCTGAGGCCGAGCTAGAAGCCTATCAGGCCCGCGTCAGCGCCTATCAGGAGTCGCTGCGCGGCTACCAGGAAAGCGTAGACGCCTACCAGGCCGAGCTTTCTGCTTATCAGGAGTCGCTATTTGACTATCAAACAGAAGTAGCCAGCTTTGAAGCCGCGCGCCTATCGGCCGTGGTCCCGGCGGAAGGCATGATTCGCCAGTTCGACCGGGATTTTGGCTGGACTTTCGTTAATAAGAACGATACCACCGCCTACTGGGGCACGCTGCTCCGCACCTGGATCGCGCAGAGCGTCATTATTGGCATCCTGTTCGTGGGCATTCTGGTACTGCAGAAGCGCAAGGACCTGAGTTAACGTCACTGAACCACGCCTCGTATGGCCCACGCCTGGCGGGGCAATCAAGAGAAAAGATGAAAAAAAGGATCACTCTTATGTTCCTGGTTGCCTTGGCGGGGCCCATACTGGCCTGCGGCCTGCCCGGCGGCGGCGACGCGGATGCCACGGCCACCATCGACGCCTTTAATACGCGCATCGCCGAAAGCAGCGCCGAGCAGCCCACTGCTACCCTGGTGCAAACCATCGTGCAGCAGGAGGCCACGGCCACGCCCGCCGTGGCCGAAAATGTGCTGGCAGCACAGGCCACGGCCACCGCGCAGAGCATCAACGCCACGGCCACGGCTGTGGCGCGCGCCACCAGCGACACCGACAGCGCTGCCGCCACAGCCCAGGCCGTCGCGCCTTTTCTGGCCGAGCTGCCCCTCTACGGCGTCGATCCCAACGCCGGGCGCATGGCCTGGATTCACCCGCCGGTCACCATCCAGGCCAGCGGCTATATGAGCCACACCTACGCCAACCAGAATATCGCCAGTGTGGCGCAAGATTTTGTCATGGCCTCCGACATCACCTGGAACACGCGCTTCGGCACCGCCGGCTGTGGCTTTGTGCTGCGCTCCGACGGTAATCAGGAAGGCAACTACGACCAATATATCGCGCTGGTCATCCGCGGCGGTTCGGGCGAGCTCTTCTTTAGCATCATGCAGGATGGCCGCGTCATCAGAAACGAGATCACAGACATTAATATCAATCGCCTCGACCGCAGTTTCCAATGGCAAAACGACACCACCAACCGTCTGGCCGTGGTGGCGCGTGGCAACACCTTCTCCTTTTTCAGCAATGGCACACATGTAGGCAATGTGACACCCTCGATCGCCTACGAGCGCGGCTTTGTGGCCTTTGTGGGTCTGAATGAATCGGGAACCACCACATGCACCTATAACAACTCATTTCTTTGGTTGGTTGAATAACGGAGTTTCATCATGACGCGACCGACGTGGATCGGTAAAAAATTAGGCGGACGTTACCTCATTCAAGAGCTTCTGGGCCAGGGCGGCATGTCCGCGGTCTATAAAGCCCTCGACGAGAATCTGAATCGCGTCGTCGCCGTAAAGTTGATCCACCCCCACCTCTCCACCGACCCAGAATTCGTGCGCCGCTTCGAAGAGGAAGCGCGCGCCGTCGCCCAACTGCGCCACCCCAATATCATCCAGGTCTACGATTTCGACCACGACGACGACGTCTATTATATCGTCTTTGAATTCGTGCCCGGTGAGACCTTGCAAGATCGCCTGAAGCGTCTGCACCAGAACGACCGCCATATGGACATCGATCAGGCGGTGAGCATCGGCGCCGGGCTGGCCGACGCCCTCGACTATGCGCACAGCCGCAACCTGATCCACCGTGACGTGAAACCGGCCAATGTAATGCTTAACGTGAACAACGAGCCGGTGCTGATGGATTTCGGCATCGTCAAGATTATGGGCGGCACGCAGCACACCGCCACCGGCGCCGTCATGGGCACCGCGCGCTACATGTCGCCAGAGCAGATTAAGGGTGAGCGCATCGACGAGCGCACCGACATCTACTCCCTGGGCGTGCTCCTTTTCGAGATGGCCGGCGGCCGTCCGCCGTTTGAGGCCGATTCGGCGATGACCATCATGATGATGCACGTCAACGACCCCGTGCCCGACCTGCGCCGCCTGCGCCCCGATGTGCCGCCGGGCCTGACCAACGTCATCAACCGCACGCTCTCAAAAGATCGCGACCAGCGCTTTGCGCGCGCCGGCGAGATTGCCCGCGCCTTGCGCCATCCGGGTCTGGCAGCTACGGTGCCGCACGGCGCTTCGGCGCCCATCTCAAGTGAAGCCACCGTCGTCGAGTCGCCGCGCGACCCGACCCCGGCTCAGGGCTATAGCGCTGCCGGCGCCGGCCCTCTAGCCGCTACCGGCGCCCAGGGCCCGGCCATAGAAGGCGCGCGGCCACATACGAGGCCCCGTGCAGAGCACACGGGCGCCGGCAGCAGCGCATCCCCATCGCCCCCAAGGCCCGGCCTCGCCGGGCGCAGCCGCACAACCCTCATCGCCGCCGCCGTCGGGGTCGGTTTGCTGGCGATCCTCTGTATCAGCGGCATTTTCGCGCTGGTCAACTCCGGCCTGCTTGGCGGCGGCGGCGATGAAACGCCCGTGGTGGGCCTCGACGACACGCCCGATCCGCAAGAAGTTGGGCAGGAAGGCAATATCGTCCAGACCACAGCGGCGCAGACGGCCGACGCTGCCGAAGCGCAGCAAATTTCGCTGCAATCGACCCGCGACGCCGAAAGCAGCGCGCTCACCGCTACAGCCGCAGCCGCCGTAGACGCGCAGGCCACTTCCGATGCCATTTATGCCGCGATGACGGCCACTGCCGACTACTGGGCCACGGCAACGCAGGCCGCGGCCACGCCCACAGAGACGCCCACCCCCACCCTCACGCCCACGCCCACCGTGCCGCCCGGCATCAACTACGCGCGCATCAACGGCATCGACCTGGATAACGGCGTCTACGTCGTAGATTATGAGACCTTTGAGTTCACCGAAGTGGTGCCCGGCGTGCACGTGCACTTCTTCTTCGACACCGTGCCGCCCGAGCAGGCTGGCGTGCCAGGCGGCGGACCCTGGATCTTATACGGCGGGCCGCGGCCCTTCAGAGGCTACCGCGAGCTGGACCGGCCGGCTGCCGCCGGGGAAATGTGCATTCTGGTGGCCAATCCCGACCACAGCGTCCAGGCCAACAGCGGCAACTGTTATCCACTTCCTTAGGCAAGGCGCATATTGGCGCATAGTTGGGTAGAGGAGGGCAATATGTCTCGCAGGAAACTTTTCTTGAGCGCCGTTTTGGGTCTGTTCCTGCTGGCTTTGCTGGCCTTGGGCGCGCCGCCGGCCTCTGCGGCCGACACGATGTGGGAGGCTCGCTACTTCAACAACCGCGACCTGGCCGGTTCGCCCGTGCTGCTGCGCAGCGAGGCCAATATCGACTTCAACTGGGGTACCGGCTCGCCTGCGCCCAATGTGGTCAACAGCGACAACTTCTCGGCGCGCTGGACGCGCAGCGTCAACTTCAGCGCCGGCCGCTATCGCTTCACCACCCACACAGACGACGGCGTGCGCCTATGGGTCAACGGCGCGCTGGTGATCGACCAGTGGCGCGATCAGGAAGCCGCCACGCATTCGGCCGACGTGAACCTGCCCTCGGGCGCTATCGCCATCCGCATGGAATACTACGACCGCCATGGCTTCGCCGTTGCCCGCCTCTCTTGGGCCCCGATACAGCCGGTGACCATTCACAACTGGCGCGGCGAATATTTCAACAATGGCGCCCTCAGCGGCAATCCCGTCGCCGTGCGCGACGACGCCAATATCAGCTTCAACTGGGGCGAAGGCAGCCCCGTCGGCGGCGTGAGCCACGACAACTTCTCCGTGCGCTGGACGCGCAGCCTCACCTTCCAGCCGGGCCGCTACCGTTTCATCGCCCGCGTCGACGACGGCGTGCGCTTGTGGGTCAACGACCACCTGATTATCGATAAATGGTACCCACAGGCGGTACAGTCGCACAGCGGCGAGATTGAGCTGGGTAGCGGGCCCGTAGCCCTGCGCATGGAATACTTCGAGCGCACCGGCTTCGCCGAGGCGCACCTGAGCTGGGAACGGCTGACCACGCCGCCTGTGGGCGGCGGAGCCACGGCCACCGTAACCGGCGCCTACTTCCTGAACGTGCGCAGTGGCCCGGGCCTCAGCCACAACGTCGTGGGCCGCGTGGCGCGCGGTGATGTATTGAGCTTGCTGGGCTACCGCGACGCCGCTGGAACATGGGTGCTCGTGAGCCTGCACGGTGGCGCGCAAGGCTGGATCCATGCCGGCTACGTGCGCACCAGCGTCCGTGTCAGCAGCCTGGCCGTCTGGACCGGGCAGACTGGCGGCGACACCGCCCAGGGCAACGGCACGGTAAACACGGCCTTTCTCAACGTGCGCAACGGACCCGGCATCGGGCACAACGTCATGACCGTCATAGCCCACGGCACGCCGGTCACGCTCACACGTCGCAACGCTGCCGGCAACTGGGTGCGCGTCACCCTACCCGGCGGCGCGCAAGGCTGGGTCAACGCCGGCTACATCCGCACAGGCGTGAACATCAACAGCCTGCCCATCGGCTAGCGCTCCGCTGAGCCAGACTTTGCGCCAGCCATCCTGAGCGCAGTCCGCGGAGCGAAGGATCTCGACCACCGGTCATCCTGAGCGCAGTCCGCGGAGCGAAGGATCTCGACCACCGGTCATCCTGAGCGCAGTCCGCGGAGCGAAGGATCTCTCCAGCACCTGGAGGAAAAACGTGCTAATCCTACCCGCCGCCATCCCCGCCGCCAGCACGGCCGCCGGCCCCATTTCCCCCATAAACGCCGCCTGGCTCGGCGCGCCGTCACGCCCCGTTCTCCTGCCGCAATACGGTCACCTGCTGCTGCTCTTCCCCCTGGCAAACGCGACCATCTCCTGCGCCTCTATCACCGTGGAAGCCGGCCGCTATCTGCTGCTCGCTCGGTTCCCCGAGCAAGGCCCCCTCAGCGTCGAGCTGCTGTCGCCAGCTTCCCGCCGCGCCACTGGCGCCGCACTCCTCGCGCTGTGGCTTAGCCCGCCCTTCGTCGCCGATATGGCCCGCTTCCTGGGCATCCCCCACGACGTCCGCCAGCTCTTAGACGGCGTCCCCCTGCTCCAGGGCGACGAGCTCTCGCTGATCCTAGTCGAGCTGGCCGGCGCTGTTCAACATCCTGCCGCCCCGGCCATCGCCGAAGAGCTATTCCTGGAGGCAGCCGGCGAGCTGCTGCGCCTGATGCGCCTGCGCCACCAGGCGCTTCTGGCCTTGGCTCATCACAGGCGCAACACCGTGGCCGACCTTTTGCCGCGCCTCTTACAGGCGCGCCAATTTGTCGAGGCGCGCTACACAGAACCGTTCAAGACTCAGGACGTCGCCGCTTACGTGGCCCTTTCCGAGTTCCACTTTGCGCGCCTGTTCAGCGCCGCATTTGACCTCACCGTGCGCCAATACGTCATCCGCCTGCGCTTAGATGAGGCGCGGCGGTTGCTGGAACAGCCGGGAGCCTCCGTCACCGAAACGGCCCTTCACGTCGGCTACAGTAGTCTCAGCTCATTCATACACGCCTTTAGCAGAAGATTCGGCCTATCACCCGCCCGCTATCAGGCGCAGCGCGAAAACCAGCAGGATTTGACAAGTCGCAGCGCCGGTGACGCCCTATAATAGGGGCAATTGATAGCAAACCGGCAGCGCCAAACCTGCGGCTTGAACCAGGCAATTCGCGCCGCCCTAACTGCCAAAAGGAGGTTTCTAATGTCCTCGATCCAGGCTCGTAATGTCAATCACCCCGACCATCGCGAAAACCTGAAAGAAGAGAAGTACACCGTGATCCGCGACGCCATTCTAGCCGCCCTGCCCCATAACAACGGCTCCGACGGAATCACCTTTCCGCAGCTCGAAGAAAAGGTCCGCGACTATCTCATCGCCAACAACGTGCCCATGACCCTATTCCCCAAACCGGGTTCGGTGCGCTGGTACACCAAAGCCGTACAGCTAGATCTCGAAGCCCGCGAGCTGATCGAGCGCGCGCCCCACCAGCGGCCCATGCGCCTCCGGAAAGTAGAAAACCCTGCCCCCGATTCGGCGCCTTAATCACCCATCGGGCGAGAGCTTTACCGCAAGCGCAAAACAAAGCGCCCCGGCCGGCAGCTCAGCCGGCCGGGGCGCGTGACAACTCACAAACTATGGCGCCTCGAACTCAAAGATCCATGGTCCCTCTATCCGCAACTGCCCCGGCCCGCTTCTCTGAAAACCAACGACTTCTGTGACAGTGAGCGTCCACCTGCTGGCGTCCTGAGGCAACGGATCCCAGTAGTGGCTCCGCGTGCAGCGATCATCAACCCATGTGTGAGAACCAGCCATTGCTTCTCGTCGTTCGCCGGCCACGGCGACCGCCGATATCGGCAGCCACTCATCGTACTCTGCCTGGTCCGGCCCATCGATGCAAATCACTGCGGCTATTTCAGAGGGAGCCACGACGACCTTTTCTAAGGTCACAGGTATTCCATCCAGCACAACGGTCGTTTGTGCTTCAATTACCCGTCCCCGCACATAGGGCACAGTGAAGTCGAAGACGAAAGGACCGACAACTTCCTGATCTCCTTCTTGCACCGGCTCGAATTCGACAATCGTTACGTCCCCATCCTCGCCTTCCCGCACGGTAACCGTTGCTTGTGCCTCTTCAGGAAGCTCAAACGCTTCAAGGGAAAGAGAGAGTTGCAGGTCCAGCGTTTCGGGTGTCCCACTGACCGGTGACGCATCAAAGGAGTAGATATAGCCGCTTACTCCCGGCGGCAATACAACGTCCACGATATCCGATTCGCCACGAACGCCCATTCCGACCATTCCGCGGAAGGCGTTGCCGTCACTATCCGTCAACGTGAGGTCGCGGAAATCGTATCGCCTGCCATCGACTCCCTCAATCTCGAAAGCAATAGCGATTCGATTCGCGTCGGCATAGGCCCAGTGTAAGGTGACCGTGCTACCCATTTTTGTCTGTTTCAACTCCAGCGCGCGTCCCAAACCGGCAAGATCGGCTTCTTCTAGCGCCGGATCCAGGCCCAGCAGCGTACGCCCGGCGGGACTGGTCGCATAAGCAACCGCGCCGAAAAGGAATAGCAGCACAACGCCTGCTGCCCAGCCAAGACGCGGCGCGAGTCTCGCAAACGAGTGCGGCGGAGCGGCTTGCCTTGACGTTAACCGGCGTTCCAGCTGTGGCCACAAATCGGTTTCTGGCGAAATATCACTCCTGGCGATTTCTCGCATTGCCTTAACTGTACTTTCTCTTTTCATCTTCGCACCTCCTCACCAGACTGGTGATAATAGCTGCCGCAGCCGTTCACGTGCGGCATAAAGTCGTGACTTCACGGTACCGCTAGGTACATCCAGTGCCTCCGCCATCGCCACTTCGTCCATCCCCAGATAGTAACGAAAGACGATGACCGCTCTCTGCTTGGGCGTAAGTCTTCCCAAAGCAACCCACACACGCTCTCGGAATTCCTGGCTGGAAAGCTGCCGTTCAGGTCCTGCTTCGTCGTCAGGCAACAGCTCTAACAGTGGCTCAAGGTCATCATGCCGCCGCTCCAGTGAAAGCGGTAGCGGCGAGCGACGCACCGCCTTCAGCGCTATGTTCGTTACAATACGGAAGAACCAGGGGGCAAAGGGGCGGTGAGCATCAAACTGCTCAATTCGCTCAAATACGCGCAGAAAGGCATCCTGAACGACATCTTCGGCGCGCGCTGCATCTCGTGTAATAAGGAAAGCGGCGCGAATGGCCTCTGTCTGGTATCGTCGTACCAGTGGTTCCAGTCCCATGATGTCTCGCTGTTTAAGGCGACGAATAGCTTCGTCTTCAGTCATGAAAGGCTCTCTCTATTAGATCTTCTACTTATACTATCCAGAAAGGGGTCGCGAGGTTCGGTTATGGTCGAAGTGCGCCAAAACAAAAAAAGCCCCGGCCGGTAGGTTAACCGGCTGGGGCGGGCGTGGAAGTCGCGGAACTGTTCGCCTACTCGATTGATGCGGCGATGCGCATCATCTCTTCTTGTGTCAGCTCATACGAGCGCAGCGTGAAGTATAGGCCATCGTCCTCCCAGTAGAGCGAGCGGGCAATGAGAGGCGAAGGGCTTTCGGCCTCATCGTAGGTCATCGCGATGCTCTTAACCCACACGGCGTTATTGCCGTTAATCGTCGCCTCGCCAAACGGTTCTCCCCCGGCGTAAATGCCCGGTTCAAGGCTCTCGTGAAGCTCAAAGCCCTTCGTGTTGGCTGTGCCGCCTCCAGGCCTGATAACCGAAATGGTCACCGCCCGCGGCGCGAAAAAGGGATCAAAGCGCATCTCTGTGTAGCCCTCGGGTAGATAAGCCGGAACGCGGATATCAAAGTCCACCAGAGCCTGGGCGACTTCCAGGGTCTGCGCATCGCCCTCCACTATGGTAACGGCTTCTTCCTGCACCAGGACGCCATCTTCGAAAACCATCACTTTCGACTGTGTGACTTGTCCGCTCACCCAGTTGACAACCCCTTGGGCAAAAGCACGGGCGGGCGGCGAAAATGCCAGCAGGCCGGCGAACACGAGCGCCAGGAGAACGAGGCCACTGACAGCGACTTGCCAGGCCGGACGGAAAGTAAAGAACGAGAAAAGTGAATCTCGATGGGTCGGTTTGGCGTTCATCATTTGTACCTCCTCTTCTTTCTTAATAAGGCTGGAAACCAGCCGCTCTTCCAGTTGCCGCCGGAACGGCTCATCAGCGACGGGACGGCTTGTGGCCAATAGCGTGCTGAAGCTGTACAGGGCGTTCACGTCGCTTTCCTCGCCCTCGTGGCTGGCAACGATTTCCTCGACAGCCTCCAGCAGCTCCTTGTCCAATTTGTGTAACGCTTTGTTATTGGTCATGAAGAATTCCCTTCTGGTGTCACGACGCGTTGTCGCTCGACCTGCTCATGTAAATCTTTTAAGCCGCGCGAGAGGTGCGAGGCAACGGTCCGTTCATCTAGCTCTAGCAGGCTCGCAATCTCCTTGTTCCGTAGTCCACCGAAGAATTTCAGCCTGATGACCTCTTGCCGCCGTGGTGATAGGGTGTCGATAAGCCGCCGTAACAACAACATCTTCTGTTTTTGGGCGAAAGCATCGGCTGGTTGCACTACATCTCCTTCCAATTCGCCTATTGCGTCGAGATCCAACTCTCTACCCTGTGGCTGACTGCGGTAGTAATTGCTAAGCAGATTGCGCGCGATACGAAAGAGCCAGGCAGCAAAAGAGCCTTCACCCTGCCATTGAAACGTCTCGATATGCTCAAGCACCCGCAGAAAGGTTTCGGCGACGAGGTCCTCGGCGTCTTCCGTGGTGGGCGCACGGTAGCCGACGTAGGCGTACACCTTAGGGAAGTAATGCCGGTACAGCGCACGGAAGGCAGCCACATCCTGCTCTTGCTGCACCCTTCGAATGAGCATTTGTTCCTGTGCCGGGTCGAAGCTGTTTTCCGCCATGCCTTTCCTTCTGATTGGCCAATCGTCTGCTCTCACTTATTAAAACACGGAGCGGCATGAAATACTGCATGTCACCCATTGCGCCGGCCCGGACTCGCTCAATGTCAAACCGCGGCGCCAGGCTATAATAGGCCGCATGAGTGAGCCCGCTAAAACACCGCATGGCCGCGTCTTGCTGCTGATGAAGGCCAATACCTACCGTGCGCCCGACTTTCTGGCGGCGGCCGAGCAGCTCGGCATCGAGGTTGTGCGCGTGGTCGATACGCCGCAGGCCCTGGCGCGCCGCGGCGATGGCTTCCTGGGCGTCGATTTTGCCAACGCGCAGGCGGCGCTGGAAACGATCGTCGCCGATGTGCAGCAGCACGGCGCGCAGGCCATCTTGGCTGTCGACGATAGCGGCAGCCTGCTGGCGGCGCAGGCAAGCGCTGCCCTGGGCTTGCCGCACAATGCGCCCGCCGCGGCCGAGGCCGCGCGCGACAAGGCCCAGATGCGCGCGCTCATGGCCCAGGCCGGCATTCGCGCGCCGCGCTTCCATCAATTCTCGACCGCCGGCGACCCCTGGCAGGCGGCCGCACAGGTGGCCTACCCCTGCGTGCTTAAGCCCCTGCGCCTCTCCGGCAGCCAGGGCGTCATGCGCGCCGACGATCCGTCGGCGTTCGTGGCCGCAAGCAACCGCCTCGGCCGCCTGCTGCAGCGGCTCTATGGCCGCGGCCAGCCGCTGCCCTACTTGGTGGAAGATTACATTCCCGGCGTGGAAGTGGCCCTGGAAGGCATCCTCGACGCCGGCACGCTGCACGTACTGGCGCTCTTCGACAAGCCAGATCCCCTGGAAGGGCCTTTTTTCGAAGAGACCATTTACGTGACCCCCTCGCGCCTACCGCCTGAGACGCAGCAGGCCATTGTCCAGGAAACCGGAGCCGCAGCGCGCGCCCTCGGCCTGCGCTGGGGACCCGTGCATGCCGAGCTGCGCGTGAACGAAGACGGCCCCTGGCTGCTGGAAATCGCCGGGCGCTCCATCGGCGGCCTCTGCGCGCGCACGCTGCGTTTCGGCGTCGATACCTCGCTAGAGACCCTTATCCTGCGTCAGGCCGTGGGCCTAGACCTGGGACAGCCGGGGCGCGAGGAGCAGGCGCGCGGCGTGATGATGATTCCCGTGCCCGGCGAGGGATTGCTTAAGGCTGTAAAGGGCGTGCAAGCCGCCCGCGCCGTGCCCGGCATCGACGAGGTTGAAATCACAGCTCCCCTAAACCACCTGCTGCAGCCGCTGCCCGAGGGTGACAGCTATGTGGGCTTTATCTTTGCCCGCGGCGCCACGCCACAGGCCGTGGAACAAGCCCTACGCCAGGCGCACGAGAAGCTGCACTTCGACGTGGCCCCCGTGCTGCTGCTGGCCGTGGACCAGGCGCCGCGCTAATTACCGCGCTGCAGCGGCTATTTCTTGCGCGGCCCGCCAAAAGCCGAACCAGGGTCCATGTCCACCTGCTGCCCGCCGCCGCCGAAGAAGTACTCTTCCATCTGCTCCATAAGGAACTCCTGCGCGCGCGGATCGGCCAGGTTCAGGCCATAATGGTTGATCAAGATTGTCGACTGCCGCTGCCATGAATTCCAGGCCAGTTGCGAGACGTTGTCGTAGATGCGCTGGCCCAGCTCACCGGGAAATGGCCTGCGCATCATCGCCGGCAGCTCTTCGTTGTATCTGGCGCACTGCACCAGGGTGATCGTCTTTTCATAACGAGCCATAACTAACCTCTCACTCTTTAGGTCGAAGCGCCCTGGTGCGCGGTCGGCGCCGGGGTTCATGATAGGTATGATAGAGGTCTGCTCATGACACGTCAAAAGAAGGCATCATGCGCCTGATCTTCATGGGCATGAGCGGCCTGCTCTCGGCCGCGCCGCTGGCCACACTGTTGCAGGCGGGGCACTCCGTTAGCGCCGTGCTGCTGGCCGCGCCGTGGCGCGGCGCAACCTGGCGCCCGCTGCCGCCGCCCGCACACCCCGCAGGCAGCGTGCCGCTCCCAACACCATCGCCCACCATCTTGCAGCTAAGCTGGCAACATCAGATTCCCCTCTATGAAAGCGGCGATCTGAACGCCGAGCAAACCATAGAAGGCCTGCGGCGCCTGGCGCCCGATGTGGTCCTCGTTTCCTGTTTTCCTTACCGCGTGCCGCCGCGCTTGCTGCATCTTCCCACGCACGGCTTCCTCAATCTACATCCCTCCCGCCTGCCCCACTACCGCGGGCCATATCCCCTCTTCTGGCAGCTTCGTGATGGCCTGGACGAAATTGGCCTCACCGTGCACGCCATGGATGAAGGCCTCGACAGCGGACCCATCGCCCTGCAAAGCAGCGTGGCCCTGGCCGATGGCCTGAGCCCACGTCAGATCGAGCAGCGCGCCGGCGAGCAAGGCGGGCTGCTATTTGTCGAAGCCCTGCGCCGCCTGGCAGAGGGACGCCTGCCCTCGCGCCCTCAAATCGGCCCGGGCAGCCAACAGGGCACGCCGGGCCCCGAAGCCTTTCACCTGGACCGCCGCTGGACCGCCCGACACGCATTCAACTTCATGCGCGGCACGGCCGACTGGGGCCACCCCTACACGCTGCACGACGCCGGCCGCCAATGGCTCCTCCGCCGCGCGCTGGCCTACGATCCGCAGGCCGTGCAGACGCCCTTCGTCACGCGGAACGGTGAGGTCCTGCGCATCCGTTTTAGCCACGGCGTGCTGGAGGCCACTTAGAGGGCGCTGCCGTTGCTCCGCTTCTGCAAACCACGGCGCGGAATACGCATTGGCAGTTCATAGCGCCGCACACCATCAAACTGGTACAGCGCGTTGGCCACAGCGCCCGCTGTCGGTACCAGGCCAATTTCGCCCACACCCTTCGCGCCATATGGCCCGTACGGGTCGGGCACTTCCACACCAATCACCTCCAGCTCCGGCATCTCCTTCGCACGCATAATGCCCAAATCGCGCAGGCGCGTGCTCAGCGGCAGGCCGTTCTCCATGGGCATATCTTCCGTCAGCGCGTAGCCCAGACCCATGTGGATCGAGCCCTCAAGCTGGCCTTCGAAGAGCGTGGGATTAAAGATCTTGCCCGCGTCATGCGCCGCAATCACCTTCTTCACAAAACCCTTTTCTTCGTCCAGAATCACCACCTGCGTGGCGTAGCTGTACGAGTAATGCGTGTACACCTTCTCCGAGAATGAGCCCGGCTTGTTCGTCCAATCCACCACCCATTTGCCCGTATATTCCCGGCCTACCAGCTCCGCCAGGTCGTGCTTCTGCAGGTCGTGCTTGAGCTGCTTGCAGGCATCAATCAGCGCATTGCCCACCAGCGACGTGGCCCGCGAGGCAGTGGTCATCCCCGACACCTGCTCCGCCACCGTATCCACGCGCACCTCAAAGAGCGACGGATCCAGGCCCGTCTCTTCGCACACAACCTGCAAGGCGATGGTATTGACCCCCTGCCCCATTTCCGTCCAGCCATGATCGATGCGCAAACGGTCGGGCGCCACGATACTGATTTTGGCCGACGATTCGTCAGGCATCCCGTTGCCGATACCCGTGTTCTTCAGGCCACAGGCAATGCCTGCGTAGGCCGCGTTATAAAACTGCTCCTTCACCGCCAGCAGCGTCTGGCGCACACCCGCGCCGCCCTGAATCACCTGCCCCGTCGCCGTCATGCAGCCGTCCACCAGCGCGTTGTCATAGCGGAACTGCCAGCGGTCGAAGCCGCCCTTTTCGCACAGCTCATCCACTAGGCTTTCCAGGCCAAACATCGCCTGGTTCACGCCAAAACCGCGCATTGCGCCGCAGGGGATATTGTTGGTATAGACGGCGATAGCCTCCACGTCAGTCACCGGCACATGGTAAGCGCCCGTCGCGTGCCCCGCCGAGCGCTCCAGCACCTTCATACCCACCGAGGCATAAGCGCCCGTGTCGCCCACAAACTTCACCTTCACAAAGGTGAATTTGCCCTGCTCATCACAGCCGATGGTGTAATCCATCCAGATCGGGTGCCGCTTGGCGCTCATGCGGATCGATTCGTCACGCGTCAGGCGCACCTTCACTGGCGCCTGTAGTAGATAAGCCGCCAGCGCCGCGTGCCCCTGCACACTCAGGTCTTCCTTGCCGCCAAAGCCGCCGCCGTTGGGCACCAGCGTCACGCGCACCTGCTCCTTAGAAAGGCCCAGCAGCGAAGCAATCTGGTTGCGGTCGTCATAGATGCCCTGGCTCTGCGACAGAAGATGGATGCCATCCTCCGTGGGCACGGCAACAGCCGCTTCTGGCTCCATATAGCCATGCTCGATGCGCTGCGTTTGAAACACGCCGTGTGCCACAAAAGCCGACGCCGCCATTGCTTCTTCCACATTGCCGCGACCCGTCACACTACGCGAAAGTATATTGCCGCCCTCGTGCACCTGCGGCGTATCGGGCTCCAGCGCTTTATGCGGGTCCGTCACCGCCTCCAGCGGCTCATACGCCACCTGCACCATCTCCACCGCCCGGCGCGCAATGTCGTCGCTCTCGGCCACCACCAGCGCCAGGACGTCGCCCACATAGCGCGTGATCTCCCCTTCCGCCACCAGCAAAGGCCAGTCGTGGCGAATGAGGCCATGATTACGCTCGCCCGGCACATCTGCCGCCGTAAAGACACGAATAACCCCGGGTAATGCGGCGGCGGCGCCGGTCTCGATGCGCAGCACGCGCGCCCGCGGATGCTCGCTAAACTTCAGCGCGCCATAGACCATGCCCTCGATACGCATATCGTCCACATACTCATGGTCGCCCAGCACAAGCTTACCCGCCGCATATTTCGGCTGGCGCGATCCGATGCGCCCGTCGCTTTGCGGCGCCGCAATCAGCTCCTCATTGCGGATGGCCTCCGCGGCATAGAGCACCGAGTCCACAATCTTTTTATAGCCCGTGCAGCGGCACAGGTTAGGCGTGAGCGCCTTTTCCACGTCTGCGGCTGCTGCCTGCGGATTGCTATTAATCAGCGCGTTGGCCTGCATCACAATACCCGGAATACAGAAGCCACACTGCACGCCGCCCTTTTCCACAAACGCGTTAGCGAACACCTCCCGCCGGTAATCGCCCAGGCCTTCCGTGGTCGTCACATGCCCGTCGGCCACGCGCGCCATCGTAATCACACAAGAGAGGATCGCCTTGCCGTTCAGGTCTACCACGCAGGCGCCGCAGGCCGCCTGTGGCGCGCAGCCATTCTTGGCCGAACGGATATTTTCATGCTCGCGCAGATAAGTCAGTAGCGGAAGCTCCGGGTCGCCCTCATACTGTCTCGGTTGCCCATTCAGCCAGAAGTTCATCAGTCTCCTCCATAACGAGTCGTTCTTTGTTGAGTGGCCGGCAGGCCGGACCTCATAAAAAGGCCACAAACCTCGCCAGTGCGCCAGCCGCCAACATAGCCCACAACTTCTGGCGTGGCGATGCAAAAAATACATCGATTATTCGATTGGTTGAAACGCCCCTCAAACAGCCGTGAGGCTCCGCCCGCGCCTGGCCCGCATTCGCTCCGGGCTACCGGCCACCCCGGCGCCCAATCCTGCGGCCATTCCAGGCGTTGCGGCAATATTACAACAATGTTTCCTCGCATTCAATACATTTTTTCCCGCGTCTTCCCCCTACATCACAAACCCAACACGCCCTCCGCCAACGCCACCCCCCCCCACAGCGGCGCGTCGTCGGCGAAGCGCGCCGGCACGATCTCCACACGCACTTCCGGCATGGCCACCGCCCGCGCCGTCTCGCGCACCACGCGCCACCAGCGCTCGCCCGCCTTCGTCACCCCTCCCCCCAACACCACGCGCTGCGGATTAACCAGGTTAGCCGCGTTGCCGATGCCCGTGCCCAGCGCCCGCGCGCCGCGGTCCAACAGCTCCAGCGCCAGCGCATCGCCTGCCGCCGCCGCCGCACTCAGCATCTCGCCAGAGATCGCCTGCAAGTCGCCCCCGGCCATCCGCCGCAAGATCTCCCCTTCGCCCGGCCGCTGCGCCAGCCGCTCGCGCGCATCCTGCGCCATATAAGGCCCCGACGCCAGCCGCTCCACGCAGCCCCTACTGCCGCAAAGGCAGTCCGGCCCGCCGGGATCCGCCACCGTGTGCCCAATTTCGCCGGCCATTCCCTCCGCGCCGCGCCACGGCTGCCCGTTCAAGATCCAGCCGCCGCCCACACCCGTGCTCACCGTCACATACAACAGGTGCTGCATGCCGCGGCCCGCACCATAACGCTGCTCCCCCAGCGCCGCCACATTGGCGTCATTATCCACCGACACCGGCGCGCCAAGCTGCTCCTCTAGCATCCGCGCCAGAGGCACATTCTCCCAGCCCGGCACATGGTGCGAAAGGCGCACCACGCCCGCCGCGTGCTCCACCGGCCCGCCAAAGCTCACGCCCACCGCCGCCGGCCGGTCCCCCTGCAGCAGCTCCCGCGCCATCTCCAGCATCGTCCCGATGTCATAATCCGCGCCGCCGTCGGGCGGCGACAGCCGGCGGCGCAGCGCGCGCCACGAGCTCTCCCCATCTGCTAGCAGCGCGGCGCTCAGCTTCGTCCCGCCAAAATCCAGCGCCAGCAGCAGCCTACTCACGCCCCGCGCCAGAACCCTGCGCGCCTGTGGCCAGCGCGCTATCCAGCTCTGCCGCCACGTCCGCCGGCAACGGCCCAATCAGCGCCGGCGTCCCCTCTTGCCGGAACTGCGCCACGCTCTGCACAATGGCGTCCTCGTCGGCGCAATGGCAGCCCGCCTGCCAGATCCAAGTCAGGCTGCGCTCATGCAGATCCAGCGACAGGCCGCGCAGGTCCGCGCCCGATAGCCACATCCAGGCTGTTTTCTCACGATTCTGCGTCATCAAACCGCTCCTTACACCACTGTCATTGCACCGTCTCGTGTATAATTCAAAAGTGGCGGCCACCTGCCACGCACTCAATCGCTGCCCGCGCGGCGCTGGCCTCGATGATAACATCGCAGCCGCCTCGACGCTACGCCGCCGGCCAGCCCGCGCGCCCCGAGCGGCGCGGCGCAAAGACACAACCTGGACACTGCCCTGGGGCAAAATGGCGAGGAAATATGGGTATCGACGAACCGCTGCGGCGCACAGACCTCTTCAATGGCATGGACGAAGCCCAAGTACAGGCCCTGCTAAAACTGGGCCAGGAGATACAGCTTGAGAGCGGCCAGGTGATATTGCGCGAAGGCGAAGGCTCCAAAGGCCTCTTCGTGCTCCTCGAAGGCCAGCTAGAAGTATCCAAGGAGATCGCCGGCCGCGCCACCTTACTCGACTTCATCGCCCCCGGCTCCTTCGTCGGCGAGATTTCGCTGCTCACGCACCTGCCCAGCTCCGCCACCGTGCATGCCGTCTCCCCCAGTCGCGTCCTGCTCTTCCCCCGAGAGCTCTTCGACGACAGCCTCGACGCCTCCCCCATCCTGCGCGCCATTCTGCGCACCATGGCCCAACGCCTACGCGCCACCGAGGCCACCGTCCAGCAGCACGAAAAACTGTCATCGCTGGGCAAGATGGCCGCCGGCCTGGCCCACGAGCTTAACAACCCGTCCGCCGCCAACCTGCGCGCCACACAGCAGCTGCCCTCCGCCCTGCTCACCCTGCAATCGCTCGTCTTCCGCCTCAACGAGCTCGGCCTCAGCGCCGAAGATGTCGCCTTCCTCACCGAGCTGCAAGACAGGCTCGTGCAACAAGCCGCCGCGCCAGAGACTCTCGACCCCCTCACCCGCAGCGACCGCGAAGAAGCCCTCGCCGCCTGGATCGAAGAAGCCGGCATCGACGAAGGCTGGCGCCTGGCTCCCGCCCTCGTCAGCGCCGCCGTCGACGAAGCCCAGCTAACCGCCCTGGCCCAGCGCATGGGCCAAGACCGCCTCGAACACGCCGTCACCTGGCTCGAAGGCATGCTCACCGTGCGCGCCCTGTTGCGCACTATCGAGCACAGCACCACCCACATCTGCCAGCTCGTCGGCGCCGTCAAAGAATACAGCTACATGGACCGCTCCCCCGTGCAAGATGTGAACGTCCACGACGGCCTCGAAAGCACCCTCACCATCATGAGCTACAAGCTTCGCGACGTCTCCCTGCACCGCGACTACGCCCCAAATTTGCCGCACATCACGGCCCACGGCAGCCGCCTCAACCAGGTGTGGACCAACCTCATCGATAACGCTGTCGACGCCATGAATGGCCAGGGCAAGATCACCATCCGCACCTGGCGCGAAGACGACATGATCGTCGTCGAAATCGCCGACAACGGCCCCGGCATCCCCCCAGAGCTCCAGCCCCGCATTTACGAGCCTTTCTTCACCACCAAAGACGTCGGCCAGGGCACCGGCCTGGGCCTCGACACCGTCTACCACATCATCACCCAGGAGCACCACGGCGAAATCCGCCTCAGCTCACAGCCAGGCGACACGCGCTTCCAGGTCTTTCTGCCTGCCGAATAAGCTCAGATCGTCTTCAGGTACTGGTGCACCAGCGTCACCGCAATGGCCCCCTGCCCCACCGCCGACGCCACGCGGCGCACCGCGCCATGGCGCACATCGCCGGCCGCGAAAATGCCCGGCACGCTCGTCTCCAATAAGTAAGGATCCCGCTTCAGCGGCCAGCCCGAGCGTTTGCCATTCCCCTCAAAAATATCCGGCCCCGTCAGAACAAAACCCGCCTGGTTACGCTTGATCAGGTTGCCCACCATCTCTGTGTGCGGCACAGCGCCGATGAAGATAAACAGCGCCGCCGCCGGCGTCGTCTCCGTCTCCCCCGTCTCATTATTGCGCAGCGTCAGCTTCTCCAGCCGCTGCTCCCCGTGCAGCTCGATCACATCCGTGTGTGTGCACACCTCAATATTCTCCGTCTCTTCAATCTGGTTGATCAGATATTGCGACATCTCCAGCGCCAGCGACGGCCCGCGCACCAGCATCGTCACCTTGCTCGCATACCGCGAGAAAAACATAGCCCCCTGCCCCGCCGAGTTCGCCCCGCCCACCACAAAAATATGCTCCCCCTTATAATGCGCCGCCTCCGTCACCGCCGCGCCATAATACACCCCCGCGCCCGTCAGCCCTTCCGCGCCCGGCGCATCCAGCCGCCGCACCGTCACCCCGCTGGCCAGCAGCAGCGCCTTACACGTAATCTCCGTGCCGTCAGAAAGCAGCACAATATGGTAAGGCTCCTCCGTGCGCACCCCCACCGCCTCCTGCGCCGACAGCATCTCCGCCCCCAGCCGCCGCGCCTGCGCAATCGCCCGCCCCGCCAGGTCCGAGCCACTTATCCCCTTCGGAAAGCCCAGATAATTCTCAATGCGCGAGCTCGTGCCCGCCTGCCCGCCCGGCGCGTGCTTATCAATCAGCAGCGTCTTCAACCCCTCCGACGCCCCATACACCGCCGCCCCCAGGCCCGCCGGCCCCGCCCCAATAATAATCAAGTCATAATAGCTCGCGCTCGCCTCCGTGCGCAGCCCACACTGCCGCGCCAGCAGCGGGTTATCCGGCGCCAGCAAAATCTCCCCGTCTGGAAAAAAGACCACCGGCAGCAAATTGCGCGGATTGTCCACCGACTCCACCAACACCCGCGCCTCCGCGCTGCGCTCAATGTCCAGCCACTGATAAGGTATCCGGTTGCTCGCCAGGAAATCCTTCACATCGTGGCTCTTCGCCGACCACAACGCGCCCGCCACCCGAATGCCGTCAAAAGGAATCTCCGCCCGCTCCTTCCACTCATCCAGCAAATCGTCCAGCACCGGGTACAGATTCTGCTCCGGCGGGTCCCACGGCTTCATCAGATAAAAGTCCAGCTCCACCTGATTAATACTCGTAATCGCCGCCTCCGTATCGGCATACGCCGTCAGCAACACCTTCGCCGCATCCGGGTACAGCTTGCGCCCCTCAATCAAAAACTCCGTGCCGCTCATGCGCGGCATCCGCTGGTCCACCAAAAACAGCGCAATCTGCGCGTTACGCTGCTTCAGCGACCGCGTCGCCTCCAGCGCCTCCTGCCCCCCGCCGGCCTTAATCAGGCGGTAAGCATCGCGATAATGCTGCCGCAAATCGCGCTCAATACTATTCAGAACATGTGGCTCGTCGTCCACAATGACAATAACGGGCTTAGCCATTTCAACACCCCGGCGCGCAACCGGCCAAACAAGCGACCATGACACAACCATCCGCCAACAGAACCGCCATGCGGCCTCTTCACGCGGCGCCCTAAAGTATAAAGTGGCTCACCTGCTTTTACAATATCTGACAAAGATCATGCCGTCACCGTGCATTTCGGTACTGGTTTGTTTGCAGGGCTCTTCTCTACACTGCAATGGCAAACCCGGGTGGCGCTGTCAGGCCGAGGGGTCACAAATAGCGCGCCGGGGGGGCCGACAAACGACCGGGCGAAGGCGGGTGAGACCGGGAGAATGCCGTGTTACTAACAACCAAATATGCATGAATGGATGAGGGCATGAACGAATTGAAGGGGTTTACCCACCAGGCGGTTGATCGTCCGTTTCATTGGAGGCTGCGGGCCTTGTGGCGCGGCGTGAGCGCACATGGCAAATACGTCCGCTTCTTCGTCGTGTTGCTGCTGGCCACCCTGGGCTACTGGCTCGGCCCTGCGGATCTGGCGCCAGGCAGCTATGTGGCGCATCTGGCAGTGACCCTGGATGGCCAGAGTCATCTGGTGGATTTTCCGTTTGTCCTGGCGACAGAGGGGGGCCAGACGCTGCAGATAAGCCGGCAGATCGATGCGTATACGGTGGAAGTGCTGGGCTCGGACAAATACGTGCTCAGTCCGGGCAACGCCATTAGCTATCGTTTCAGGGTGCTCAATGCGGCCGGTGGCCCGGTGGAAGTAAACGCAGAAAGTGTGCGCTCCGAGGTCAGAGGCATGGGCTATGAGCAGGAGCTGCCGCCAACCGGGCGCGACGGCGAATGGGTTACCTTCAATATGCGTATCCCTTCCGGAGCGCGCATCGCCCTGGCCTTGCTTTTCGCCGTGGCCATGTTGTGGGTCACCGAGCTTGTGCCCCTGGCGGTCGCCGCGCTGGTGATTCCTGTCGTCGTGGTCGTAGCCGGCATTTCGGGGCCCGACGCCGTGCTGCAGCCCTTCTTTGATCCCATCGTCGTGCTCTTTTTTGCCGGTTTCTTGCTGGCTGAAGGCATGCGCCACACGGGCGTAGACCGCGTCATCGCTCTGAATATTCTGCGGCGCGCCAGCGTGCGGCCGGCCTATCTGATGGTTACGATGATGGCGCTGACCGCATTCCTTTCCATGTGGATGTCCAACACCGCAAGTGTCGCCATTGTTATTCCCATCGCCCTGGCCGTTCTAGAAAAAATCCCAAGCGGCGGCCAACCTAGTGGCTACCGGCGCGCCCTGATCCTGGCCATTGCCTATTCGGCAACCATAGGCGGCATCGGTTCGGCTATCGGTACACCGGCCAACATCCTAGCCATGTCCTTTCTCAACGACCTGGCAGGCACAACACTGGGCTTTGCCGACTGGTTTGCTTACGGCCTGCCGGTGGTGCTCGTAATGATCCCCGCAACCTGGATCTATCTTATGTTGGCCTTTCGGGTAAAGTTGCGACAGGTCGGCGCCCATTTGAATCGTTCTATCTACGAACAGGAATTAAAGGGGTTGGGTCCGCTCAATCGCGACCAACGCCTCTTGTTTGTCGTCTTCTTCGCCATTGTCGTTCTGTGGCTCACCGACCGCTGGCATGGCATCGACACCGGCATCGTGGCCCTGGGCGGCGTGCTGATCCTCTTCCTCTCCGAAACCCTGAAGAAGGAAGATTTGAACCGTATCAACTGGAACGCGCTGCTGACCTTTGGCGGCGGCCTGGCGCTGGGTAAAGTGCTCGTGGTCACCGGTGTGTCAGACTGGATCGCCCTGCACCTCACGGGCCTGGCGGTGCTTCCGCCGCTATTCGTCGTCTTCATGGTTGCCACGCTTACCCTGATGCTCGGCGCCTTCATCTCCAACACCGCCTGCGCCGCGATGCTCATCCCGCTGGCCATTCCGTTGGCGCAGATCCTGCATATGGATCCACGCCTCCTTGTCGTCATTATTGCCATCGCCTCCTCCATCGACTTTGCGCTGGTAGTCGGCACACCGCCGACGATGATGGCCTACGCCACCGGCTATTTCCAGGCGCAAGACATCTTCAAGCGTGGTGCGGTGCTCGACCTTCTCGGCATCCTGCTGCTTAGTTTCGGCGTGATCTGGATCTGGCGCCTGCTAGGCATGGTGACGTTCTAAAGATAGCCGTTGTCAGGCTGGGATCTTCTGGCCAACTGGGTCGAAACAAAAAAATGAGGTGGCCGGTTACGCGGGCGCGTTCCGTACCACCTCTGGGCGGGGAGCTATGAATAGTATACTGTCATCGGCCATCAGAATGCAAGCATTTGAGTGGCTACACCTTCGTTCCTAAATGGTTCATTAGACGCGCATTTTCCCGCTCAATCAGGCGAAAAAATTGAGCTCGCAGCGATGGCTCAGGTATTCACAATGCCACGCTCCCAGGTGCAGGGCCACTTCGTGGGTCATCAGCCGCGGCTGCGGGTTGTGCGCGATATACCATACAATATGAATCGTATCCCATTCTGCGTCCCCCATGCGCACCAACAGGTGGCCGCAGCGCGGGCACATCTTACGACATTCCAGCAGGCGAAGGGTCATCCAGTCGTCGCCCTTTTTGGCAGCCGCGTTGGCCCATAGCTCCGAATGGTACAGCACATCTTCCACAAATTGCCCCGCGGTGGCCGTGTGCGGCAGCCGGCTGACGGGAAAAATCCAATAAGGCAACCCTGGGACCAGCGGCTCATTCACCAGCGTATTGTCTAGGATCACGAAGTAAGGCGTGGTCATGATGCCGCCTCCTGCCGGTCGCGGCGGTGAAGGCGCAGATAACCAAAGCAGCTTCGGCAGCGCCCCCGGCGATAACGAGGGCGCTCGCCACAGTTCAGGCACAGGCCTTTGCCGACTGTCCTTTCCACCAGCCGCTCGCGCCCGGTGCGCAGCCGATACTGATAGCATCGCTTACAGCGTGCGCGTGCATAGACCAGCACGGCGCCACAATTGCAGCAGTTACCTTCCTCTTTCTTGCGCATGACCATATCGGCGGGCGTGGCATCGCGCCCATGCCGGCGCAAGAACGAATAGCAGGCCTGGCAGCGGTTAGCGGCATGAATCTTGTGGCGCGTGCAGTGCGGGTTCGCACATGCTTGCGCCAGGGGTGAACGATTCTCCATTGTTTTGGTTCCTCCATACTAGAACGAACGACCCTGAACAAAGGACAACAACGTAACCGCTCACGTCTCAAGCCCATTGCCAACCTGCCCGCACCGCCCGCGCTAATCGAAAAAGCCGGGATCAATGTCTGATGACAAGGATCCCGGCCAGCAATCGCAAGGACGGTACAGGATAAGGTTGACGGACCAAATTTTAGCACATATGTTCTATTTCATTCAACTAAATTAGCGCAGGTGGACGTTGGGTTTGCGTTAATTCTGACCGTCGCTAGAAAAGCGGCTCCATCATCACGTATTCCAGCCAGCCGCGCGAGCGACGTGCGCGGCCACGTGTGGTCGCTGCAAAGAGCTGCTGCAGACGGCTGGTGACCGTCACGCTTGAAGCCTGGTCAAAGGGGCGATCGTCTAGCTGCGCCACGGTCAGCAGCTCGCCGCCGGCCCTCCACAGGAATAGCTCCTCGGCGCGCAAGAGCAGCTTGCGGCTGGTAGGCTGTGCCACGACGTCATAGCCCATATCGTACAGCAGCGTAATCGCCGTGTCGCGGGCCACGTCATTGTCGCCGTCTGCAGGCGACGTATGCACCACACCGTCATGAACCAGGAACAAGTTGCCGCCCGTGCAATCGATCACCATGCCGTTGGGTCCCAGCAGCACGGCTTCGTCGAACTGCGCGCGCCGCGCCGCCAGCCGCGCCTGTGTGGCGCGGGCCGTGCGCTGCTGAAGCGTCTGGCGCGAAAGGACGTTGCCTGGGCTTTTCTGCTGGACAGGCACAGTCTGCAAGCGCACACCGTCGCGAGCTACACTGGCTGCGTCCGGCGCGGCTTGCGTCGCCGCCACCACAGCCACGGTGGGGTAAGAGCCGGCGGCGCGCCGGCGGTCGGCATAGACAATCGGCCGCACCGTGCCCGACGAGAGGTTGTTCACATACGCCGTCACGTGCACGGCGCGGCGCAGCTCCAGCATGTTATAGCGCAGGTCGCCCGCATCCATGGTGTGGGCTGCTTTCAGGAAGCGCTGCAGGTGGTTCTCCAGCCTGAAAATGGCCGGACCGCGTTCCGTGTCGTAGCAGCGAATCTCCTCACAAATGGCCGGCTCATCGCCAACGTGCGCATCTTCGGCTGGTACCAGCTCGCCGTTGATCCACACACAGTCATAGAACAAGGGCGTCGTAGCGCGTTGCGGCGCCGGAGCTTGCAGGGGGTAGGGATCAAAATCAACTGCGCCGCGCCCGTCCGTCGAATAGATGTTTCGCCTCATCTTACGCACTCCTCATTCATCATTATGCGCTAGCCACCCAGCGCCTCCACGATAAGATCCGTCATCTCCGCCGTGCTTTGCGGCGTTTCGCCATCCAGCGCCAGGTCTGCGGTGCGGCGCCCGGCCAGCAGCGTGCGCTCCACGGCCGCTTCGACGGCTGTGGCTTCGCGCTCCAGGCAAAACGAGTGCCGCAGCATCATGGCCACTGAAAGAATGGCGCCAATGGGGTTGGCTACGCCCTGCCCTGCAATGTCGGGGGCCGAACCGTGAACAGGCTCGTACAGGCCGCGCCGCAAACCATGCCGGTTATGGGCTTCGCCCAACGAAGCGGAAGGCAGGTTGCCCAGCGAGCCGGTGAGCATCGACGCCTCGTCGGTGAGGATGTCGCCAAACAGATTGGTTGTGACCAGCACGTCAAAGCTCGCAGGGCGGCTCAGCAGGTACATCGTCGCCGCATCCACCAACAAATGCTCGCAGACGACATCCGGATATTCCGCGGCCACCTCGCTCACCGTCTGCCGCCACAGCCGCGAGCTTTCCAGCACGTTGGCTTTATCCACCGAGCTCACTTTGTGGCGGCGCTGGCGCGCCATGTCGAAGGCCAGGCGCGCCACGCGGCGGATCTCATGTTCTTTATAAACCATGGTGTCCAGGGCCAGCCACTCACCATTTTCAAAACGCCGCTCACGCGGCCGGCCAAAATAAACGCCGCCGGTCAGCTCGCGCACCACCAGCAAGTCGACGCCCTGCAGCCGTTCCGGGCGCAGGGGCGAGGCGGCGGCGAGGCTGGGGTGTGGCCTGGCCGGTCGCAGGTTGGCATAAAGCCCCAACGCCTGGCGGATCCCAAGAAGCCCTTGTTCCGGGCGCACGGCGGCGCTGGGAGCATCCCACTGCGGGCCGCCCACAGCCCCCAGCAGCACAGCGTCGGCCTGCCGGCACGCCTGCAGCGTGTCTTCCGGCAGAGCCGTACCCCTGGCCTCGATGGCGCAGCCACCCAGCAACCGCTGCTCCGTTTGGAAGGCGTGCTGGAACAGCCTGCCGACCGTATGCAGCACCTGCAGGGCAGCCTCCACGACTTCAGGGCCAATGCCATCACCGGGTAACAGCACAATGTGCGCTTTCATAGGTCTCCTACGGCTAGCGGCTAACCATTACCTGCTGCGGCGCCAGGTTCTCGTGACCGTTCAGCAGGGCAAATTCCATACTATCGGTCAGCGCGCGCCAGCTGGCTTCGATAATATTGGCGCTGGCGCCCACCGTACTCCAACGGCGGCGTCCATCTTCGGTGTCGATCAGCACACGCACAACGGCCGCCGTAGCGCTGTCGCCGTCGAGGATACGCACTTTGTAATCGCTCAGCCGCACGTCGGCCAACTGCGGGTAGGCGTCGAGCAGCGCTTTACGCAGCGCGCCGTCCAGGGCATTCACTGGCCCGTTGCCTTCGGCGGCAGTATGCAGCACGCGCTCACCGATGCGCACCTTCACCGTGGCGTCGGCGAGCGCCCCGCTATCGCTGTCATGGCGCACCAGCACAGTGTAATCCAACAGCTCGAAGGGCGGCCGGTAGCCAGGCTGCAGGCGGCGCAGCATCAGATCGAGCGACGCTTCGGCGCTTTCAAAGGCAAAGCCGCTGGCCTCCAGGCTCTTAATGTGCTGCACCACTTCGCGCGCCTGAGCGCCGTCCACGTCGATGCCAAACTCGTCGGCCTTATCCAGTACGTTGCCGCGCCCCGACAGCTCGGAAATCACCGTGCGCCGCCGGTTACCTACCAGAGCCGGATCGATGTGCTGGTAGCTGTGCTCATTTTTGCGCATGGCCGCCACATGAATACCGCCCTTATGCGCAAAAGCGCTGTCGCCGACGAAGGGCTGGTGGCTGCCGTGCGGCAGGTTGGCCACCTCAGCCACGTAGCGCGCCAGCTCAGTGAGCCGCTGCAATTGGTCCGGCGCAACACAGGTGCGGCCCATTTTTAGCTGCAGGTCGGGCACGATAATGCACAAATTGGCGTTGCCCACGCGCTCGCCATAGCCGTTGATGGTGCCCTGCACATGCACAGCGCCGGCCTGCACGGCGGCCAGGGTGTTGGCCACTCCACAGCCGCCGTCGTCGTGCGTATGGATACCTAACGGCGCGTCCACGTTCTGCGCCACGCGGCGCACAATGCGTTCTACTTCCCAGGGCAGCGAGCCGCCGTTGGTGTCGCACAGCACCACCGTATCTGCACCCGCCTCAGCCGCCACGCGCGCACAAAGTATGGCGTAGTCGGGGTTGGCCTTGTAACCGTCAAAGAAATGTTCGGCATCGTAAATCACCTCTTTGCCCAGTTCTTTCAGATAAGCTACGCTGTCTGCGATCATCGCCAGGTTCTCTTCGAGGTCTGTTTCTAACACCTCGAAGACATGCAGGTCCCAGCTTTTGCCCACCAGCGTCACGACGGGCGTCCGCGCCTGCAGCAGCGCGAGCATGTTGGAGTCGCCGGCCGGCGCGCAATGTTTACGGCGCGTGCTGCCAAAGGCTGTAATGCGCGCGCGACGCCAGTCGACATCGCGCGCAGCGCGAAAAAACTCCTCATCTTTTGGGTTCGAGCCGGGCCAGCCGCCTTCGATATAGTGCACGCCGAACTCGTCCAGGCGGCGCGCAATCTTCAGCTTGTCCGCCAGGGAGAGCGAAATGCCTTCGCGCTGCGCGCCGTCGCGCAGGGTGGTGTCATAGATGGCGACTGGTCCGGTCATGTTGGCCTCTATATCCATTACGCTTTCAGAGCAAGGGCTCAGCGGCTATGCCGCTGCCCTGCTACGTTCATACTCCTCGATGCGCGACAACTGATGGAGAAGATAGCCAAGCTGATCGACGCCTTGCAGCAAGCAGCGCTTGCTAAAGCTATCGATGGCAAAGTGCGCCGCCTGGCCATCGGGCAAGGTTACCGTCTGCGACGACAGGTCGATGGTCACCACGGCCCGCGGGTCGGCCTGCGTCTGCGCCAGCAGGAGCGCGTGCGCCTGCGGCGCGATGGCCACCGGCAGCAGGCCGTTCTTCAACGCATTGTTGCGGAAGATATCGGCAAATGAGGTGCTGATCACGGCGCGAAAGCCGAAGCCAAGCAAGGCCCACGGCGCGTGCTCACGCGAAGAGCCGCAGCCAAAGTTGTCGCCGGCGAGCAGCACCTGCCCACCGCGACGCTGCGCCTGGTTCAGCGGAAAGTCGGGGACCGGCTGCCCATCGGCCGCGTAGCGCCAGCGCGCGAAGAGGCCCTGCGCCAGCCCTTCCTTATCCGTCACCTTCAGGTAACTGGCCGGAATGATCTGGTCGGTATCGATATTGTCGTAAGGCACGGTCACGACGGTCGAACTTAGCGTTTGGAAGGCTCTCATTGTAAGCTCCGCGGGTCGGTAACCTGTCCGGTAACCGCGCTGGCGGCGGCTGTGAGCGGGCTGGCGAGGAATGTGCGGCCGCCGGGTCCTTGCCGGCCCTCAAAGTTGCGGTTGCTGGTGCTGATGGCCACCTGTCCGGGCGCAAGCTGGTCGCCGTTCATGGCAATGCACATCGAGCATCCGGCATTGCGCCATTCGGCGCCGGCTTTTATAAAGACCTGGTGCAGGCCTTCGGCTTCCGCCTCGCGGCGCACATTTTCAGAGCCCGGCACCACCAGCATGCGCACGCCGGGCGCTACCTTGCGGCCGCGCATCAGGCGCGCCGCTTCGCGCAAATCGGAGAGGCGCGCGTTGGTACAGCTACCGAGAAAGACGACGTCTATCTTATGCCCCAGCAGCGGCCGGCCCGGCTGCAGGTCCATGTAGCGCAGCGCCTTTTCCAGCGAGGCGCGGCCGGCAGGGTCGCCTGCCGTGGCGGGGTCGGGCACAGGCTGGCTAATTGGCAGGCCCATGCCGGGGTTGGTGCCATACGTAATCATCGGCTCCAGGCTGTCCACGTCGACGGTGATGCTGCGATCATAGTTCGCCCCTTCGTCGCTGGGCAGGGCGCGCCAGGCGGCGACGGCTCGATCCCAGGCAGCCCCCTGCGGCGCCTGCGGGCGCCCGGCGACATACTCAAATGTGGTCTCGTCGGGCGCGATCATGCCCGCGCGCGCGCCGCCTTCAATCGACATGTTACACAGCGTCATGCGCGCTTCCATAGACAGGCTGCGCACAGCCGAACCGGCATATTCCAGCACGTGGCCCGTGCCGCCGCCGACCCCGATTTTGGCGATCAGGGCCAGGATCATGTCTTTAGCCGTCACGCCTGGCGCAAGCTGCCCGTCGAAATTCACCAGAAAGGTCTTGGGCCGGTATTGCAAAAGGCATTGCGTGGCCAATACGTGCTCGACTTCGCTGGTGCCAATGCCAAAGGCCAACGCGCCGAAAGCGCCGTGCGTCGAGGTGTGGCTGTCGCCGCAGACGATGGTCTTGCCCGGCTGCGTAAAGCCTTGCTCAGGCCCGATGACGTGCACAATGCCACGCTCGGCGCTGTGCATGTCGAAAAGTGGTACGCCAAAGGCGCGGCAGTTTTGCGCCAGTTGCGCCAGTTGCTGCGCGGCCTGTGCGTCGAGCATAGGCAAATCGAGGCCCGTAGTCGGCGTGGAATGGTCCATGGTGGCTAAGGTCAGGTCGGGTCGCCGTACTTTCAGCCCGCGCCGTCGCAGCCCGCTAAACGCCTGCGGTGAGGTCACTTCGTGCACCAGGTGCAGGTCGATGTACAGCACGGTGGGCGCGCCTTCCTCGTCGAGCACCACGTGGCTATCCCAGATTTTGTCGAAGAGGGTCTTAGGTTGGGTCATAAGCGTTTACGCCTCTTTCTTTTGGCTAATTAAGCCACAGCCGCCTGCATGGCGGGCGCATCTACTTGCGCGTCGTAGCGGCCGGTCGCCGCCAGCAATTTGTTCAGGGCCGCGAGATAGGCGTTGGCGCTGGCCACGATAATGTCCGTGTCCGCGCCATGCCCCCCGAACGTGCGCGCCTGCTCCCGTCCAGTTTGCGGCAACGTGCGCGTCTGCCGGCCGCCGTTATCCGCCTCCAGGCGCACGCTCACCTCACCGATGGCGTCGATGCCCTCGGTGACGGATCGCACGGCAAACTCCAGCAGCTTGTTGGGCGCGCAGACGATGGCGTCAATTGCCTTGTAGGCGGCGTCGACCGGCCCGCTGCCCACGGCCGCCTGTGTGTGCGTCAGGCCATCAGGCCCCTCCAGGCGCAAGGTTGCCGTGGCCATACCCATCGTGCCACAGGCCACCTGCAGCCCTTGCAGGCGAAAGATTTCACGCGGCTGGTAGCGTTCATCGGCCATTAAGGCTTCCAGGTCGGCGTCGGTAATCGTCTTCTTCTTGTCGGCCACTTCTTTGAAGCGCGCGAAGACGCGCTGCAGCTCGCCGGCATCTTCGATTTCAAAGCCCAAGTCCGCCAGGCGCACTTTGAGCGCGTGCCGCCCCGAATGCTTGCCCAGCACCAGGGCCGACTGCTGCAGGCCCACGGTTTCCGGGCGCATGATCTCATAGGTCTCCTCATGCTTTAGCATGCCGTCCTGGTGGATGCCGGCTTCGTGGGCGAAGGCGTTGGCGCCGACGATGGCCTTGTTGGGCTGCACGGGCAGCCCGGTATAGTTGGAGACCATGCGGCTGGCGCGCGTGATCTGCGTGGTGTCTATACCCGTCTCCAGGTTGTAGGCCGCGCGCCGCGTGTGCAGGCTCATCACCACTTCTTCCAGCGAGGTGTTTCCGGCGCGCTCGCCAATGCCGTTGATCGTCACTTCTACCTGCCGCGCACCGGCCTGCACGCCGGCGAGCGTGTTAGCCGTCGCCAGGCCCAGGTCGTTGTGGCAGTGTACGGAAACGACCGCGTTTTCGATGCCCGGCGTGTTGGCCATGATGCCGGCGATCAGCGCGCCAAATTCGTCGGGAACCGTGTAGCCCACGGTGTCGGGGATGTTTAGCGTGGTGGCCCCGGCCTTAATCGCTTCGCCCAACACCAGGTAGAGGAATTCGGGGTCGCTGCGCCCGGCGTCTTCGGGCGAGAACTCTACGTCGTCGCAGTAACTGCGGGCGTAGGCCACCATTTCGCGCACCTGATCCACAACTTCTTCCGGATCCATGCGCAGCTTGTACTTCATGTGAATGGGCGAGGTTGCCAGGAAAGTGTGGATGCGCGGACGCTGTGCGTGCTGCACCGCCTGCCACGCCTGGTCGATGTCGCTGCGTGTGGCGCGCGCCAGGCCGCAGATAACGGGCGGCAGGCGGCCGGGCGCCGGCTCCGTGTTGCCCACCTGGTCGGCTATCTGGCGCACGGCTTCCAGGTCGTCCGGTGAGGCCGCCGGGAAGCCCGCTTCCATCACGTCCACGCCCAGGCGCGCCAGCATGCGCGCAATCTCCAGCTTCTCGGCCGAGGTCAGCGTCGCACCGGGCGATTGCTCGCCGTCGCGCAGCGTCGTGTCAAAGATCGTTACCCTGTTGTTGCTCATCATGAACTCCTTCGGCAGCATGGCCCGCTGGCGCAGACACGCTCTACCTGAAACGATTTCCCGGCTACTTACTCGCCTGGCCTGATGGTTACCGGCTTCACAAAAGGCATCATCTCGCGCAAGTCGGCGCCGACGCGCTCGATGAGGTGCTCTTGCTGGCGGCGCCGTTCCGCTTCGAACCAGTCGCGCCCGCTCTCATTCTCCGCTATCCATTTGCGCGCATAATCGCCATTCTGAATCTCGCGCAGGATCTTCGACATCTCATAGCGCGCTTCTTCGGTGATAATACGTTCGCCGGCCGTGTAGTCGCCGTGCTCGGCCGTATCGGAAACCGAGTAGCGCATGTAGTTCAGACCGCCCTGATACATCAGGTCCACGATGAGCTTAAGCTCGTGCAAACATTCAAAATAGGCGACCTCCGGCTGGTAACCCGCCTCGACAAGCGTCTCAAAACCGGCTTTGACCAGGGCCGTCACGCCACCGCACAGCACGGCTTGCTCGCCAAAGAGGTCGGTTTCCGTTTCCTCGGCAAAGGTCGTTTCCAGCACCCCGGCGCGCGTGGCGCCAATGGCCCAGGCGTAGGACAGCGCGTTGGCCCTGGCCTGGCCGCTGGCGTCGGCGTGCACGGCCAGCAGCGAGGGCGTGCCGCCGCCCTCGTTAAACACCTCGCGCACGCGATGACCCGGCGCTTTGGGCGCCACCATGCTCACGTCTACGCCCGCGGGCGGCTCGATGGCCCCAAAGCGGATGTTAAAACCGTGGGCAAACATAAGCGTTTTGCCCGGGCTGAGATGCGCCGCGATGTGCTCTTGGTACAGCTGCGCCTGCGCCGTATCTGGCGCCAGGACCATGATCGTATCAGCCCAGGACGCCGCGTTGGCCACACGCTCCACTTGCAGGCCGTCGCTTACTGCCTTGTTCCAGGAGCGGCTGCCTTCGCGCAGGCCGACGACCACCTCCACGCCATTATCTTTCAGGTTGAGTGCGTGGGCGTGGCCCTGGGAACCGTAACCTACGACGGCTACCTTTTTGCTGCGAATGAGGCTGGGATCTGCGTCTTTATCGTAATAGATGGTTGCCATTTGCAATCCTTTTAGTGAATCTGTTACAGAACGGAGAGCGACTGCTGATTGCCGGCGCCGGCGGGCTCATACTGCCGCCCATTGCGCCCGTTTAACGCGCGGCCGGCGCCCGGCGTGTGTCGCACGCCGTCGGCGCGGCCGCGCATCATGGCCACATGCCCCGTGCGCACAATCTCCACGATGCCGCAGGGCCGCAGTAGCTCCACCAGGCTGTTGATGCGCTCTTCTCCGGCCACAATTTGCACAATCAGGGCGTCGGCGCCCACGTCCACGACCGTGGCGTCGAAAATATTGGTCAGGCTGAGGATCTCGGCGCGCCGGGCGGGCGGCGCTTCCACTTTAATCAGCGCCAGCTCGCGCATTACGGCCGGCTGGTTGGTGACATCCTGCACGTCGAGCACGTTCACCAGCTTATAGAGGTTCGCCTCCACCATGCGCGCTTCTGTGTCGCGGCTATCGACGACGATGGTCATGCGCGATACAGCGGGATCTTCCGTGCGCCCCACGTTTAACGAGTCGATGTTAAAGTTGCGCCGGCGGAACAGGGAAGCGACGCGGTTGAGCACGCCGGGTTTGTTTTCCACGATGGCAATGAGCGTCTGTCTCATGATACTCTCCTTTGCATAGACGGCGTTTGGCGGCGGCGCCCGCTAGTCGGCTGCCTCTGCCTGCGCCCGCCGCACCGGCCGGCGGATCATGTCGTCGAGGTCGGCCCCTGCGGGCACCATGGGGAACACGGCTTCTTCCATCTCCACGACAAACTCGAGCAGCACCGGGCCAGGCGTCTCACTGGCAAAGCGCAGCGCGTCGCCGGCCTCTTCGCGGCTCGTGACCTTGCGCGCTGGAATGCCATGCGCCTCCGCCAGTTTCACGAAATCAGGGTTCTTCATATAAACAGCCGAATACCGTTTTTTGAAGAAGAACTCCTGCCACTGGCGCACCATGCCCAGGTAGCTGTTGTTCAAAATGGCAATTTTAACGTTGGCCTGCTCTTGCACCGCGGTCGCCAGCTCGGCTTGTGTCATCTGGAAGCCGCCGTCTCCGACAATGGCCCAGATCTCGCGCTCCTTGTGGCCAAACCAGGCGCCGATAGCCGCAGGCATACCGAAGCCCATGGTGCCCGCGCCGCCCGATGTAATGAGGCGGTAAGGCTGCTCGAAGTGGTAATATTGCGCCGTCCACATCTGGTGCTGGCCCACGTCGGTGGTCACAATCGAGTCGCCGCCCGTATGCTGCCAGATGTCGCGAATGACATGTGAGGAGTAGAGCAGCCCATCTTCGGGCCAGGCCAGGATATCCCGCTGCACCGTGTCTCCCTTCCATTCGGCCACTCGTTCCAGCCATTCTTCATGGTCGCCGGGCGCCACGAGCGGCAGCAAATCCTGGAGCACCGTGCGCAGGTCGCCCACCAGGGGCACATCCACGCGCACGTTCTTATGCACCTCGGAAGGATCGATTTCCACGTGAATTTTGCGCGCGCGCGGCGCATAGGTACGCAGGTTGCCGGTCACGCGGTCGTCGAAACGCATCCCAAAGGCCAGCAGCAGGTCCGCCTGCTGGATGGCGTTATTGCAGTAGGCCTCGCCGTGCATGCCCATCATGCCCAGGCTCAGCGGGTGCGAAGCGGGCAGGCTGCCCAGGCCCAACAGCGTCATGGCTACGGGCGTTTGCGTTTTCACCGCAAAATCGTGCAGCGCCTGCATCGCGCCAGACTTGAGCACGCCGTGTCCCGCCAGGATGACCGGTCGTTCGGCCTCGGCAATGAGCGCCGCAGCATGGCGTAGGTCGGCTTCGGGCGCGTGCTGCGGCGGCTTATAGCCCGGCATGTTAGGCTGCTGCGGATAGTCGAACACCGCCTGCTCCACCTGCGCGTTCTTGCAGATGTCGATGAGCACCGGACCCGGCCGCCCGCTGCGCGCAATATAGAACGCCTCGCGCAGCACCTCCGCAATCTCGTCCGCGCGCGTCACTAGGAAGTTATGCTTGGTGATGGGCAGCGTAATGCCCGTAACATCCGTTTCCTGGAAAGCATCGCCGCCAATGAGGTTCGAGGCCACCTGCCCTGTGATGCATACAATGGGCGATGAGTCCATCATCGCCGTGACAATACCGGTGACCAGGTTGGTCGCACCGGGGCCCGACGTGGCCATCGCTACGCCCACTTTGCCTGTGGCCCGCGCGTAACCGTCGGCCATGTGCGCCGCGCCCTGTTCGTGGCGCACCAGCACATGGTGGATGGGATAGTCGAGCATGGCATCGTATGCCGGCATAATCGCCCCGCCCGGATACCCGAAGACGACCTCCACGCCTTCGCGAACCAGACACTCCCACATGATTTCAGCGCCACTTTTCTTCATCATCGTCTCCTTGCCGCCTGCAAGCCACGAGCGCCAGCAGCCGGCCTTCCAATCACCGGTTCCTGCTCACCCTGTAACCGCGCCTTGCGCCGCCGAGCTCACCAACCGTGCATACTTGGCCATCACGCCCCAGCTGTAGCGCGGCGCGGGCGCCTGCCAGTTGGCCAGACGCTGCGCCAACTCCTCCTCGCTCAGCTGCACATCCAGGCGGCGCTGCCCTATATCGAAGGTAATCGTGTCGCCGTCGCGCAGCGCGGCGATGGGTCCGCCGTCGGCCGCTTCCGGGGCCACGTGCCCGGCCATCAGGCCGCGCGTTGCACCCGAAAAGCGACCGTCGGTCAGCAAGGCCACCGAATCTCCCAGGCCGGCGCCCACGATCGCTGCGGTAACGCCCAACATCTCGCGCATGCCCGGACCACCCCTGGGGCCCTCATAACGAATAACCACGACATCTCCGGCCTGGATCTGTCCTTCCTGCACCGCGGCAAAGGCCTCTTCTTCACAATCGAAGACACGCGCCGGTCCGCTGTGATACAGCAGGCCGTGCCCCGCCACTTTCACCACGCAGCCTTCCGGCGCCAGGTTGCCCTTCAGAATCACCAGACCCCCATTTGGCTTCAACGGGTTGTGCGGTGAGCGCACCACTTCCTGGCCTTCGGTCTCCTGCGCCGTAGCCGCTTCTTCGGCCAGCGTGCGGCCGGTTACCGTTGCGCTATCGCCCAGCACATAGCCGCCCTCCACCAGGCGCTGCGCCACCAACTGGATGCCGCCCGCCGCGTGCAGATCATGCGCCACAAAACGCCCTCCCGGCTTGAGGTCTGCCAGCAGGGGGGTGGCGGCGCTAATGCGGTCGAAGTCGTCGATGTCCAGGGACACGTCTGCTTCGCGGGCAATGGCCAACAGGTGCAGCACGGCGTTGGTCGAGCCGCCCGTGGCGGCGACACCGGCAATGGCGTTTTCGATGGTCTGGCGCGTGAGGATCTGGCGCGCCGAGACGCCGCGCTGCAGCATATCCATCACCAGCCGGCCGGCCTGCATGGCGACTTCGTCGCGCTCCGGCGCCGTGGCCGGCACGCTGCCGCTGCCCATGGGGGCAATGCCCAGGAACTCTGCGGCCGTGGCCATGGTGTTAGCCGTGAATTGCCCACCGCAAGCGCCTGCGCCGGGACAGGCGGCGTTCTCCAGCGCCGCAAGCTGCTGCTCACTCATGCGGCCGGCCTTTACGGCGCCGACGGCCTCAAAGACATCCTGGATGGTGACGTCACGTTCCTCGAAACGGCCGGGAGCAATGGAGCCCCCATAGAGCATGAGGCCCGGAATGTCCAGGCGCGCCAGGGCCATGATCGTGCCCGGAATCGTCTTGTCGCAGCCCGAAAGGGCGACAACTGCGTCGAACTGATTGCCGCGCGCCACCAGCTCAATCGAGTCGGCGATCACTTCGCGGCTGATCAGCGACGCTTTCATGCCTTCAGTGCCCATGGTGATGCCGTCCGAAATGGACACTGTGTTAAATTCCATGGGCGTGCCGCCGGCAGCACGGATGCCCTCTTTCACTCTTGCAGCCAGCCGCCGCAGGTGAAAATTGCAGGGGCCGATCTCGATCCACGTATTGGCCACGCCAATCAGCGGGCGGCGCAGATCTTCGTCGCTATAGCCCACTGCCTTAAGCATGGCGCGCGCCGGAGCCCGGTCGTAGCCACTTTTGAGACGATCAGAACGCATGGATTCCCTCTTTCCACATTGTCATTAGGCCAAAAAACAAAAAGGGCTGTCTTGGTAGACAGCCCTTTGCGTTTTCTGGTGTTGGGTGGTTTCTAAACCATCACATCCGTGGCTGTCCAGGTGTATTCGGTTCCTCAATAAGAATAAGGAACAGGCCGATAAGCAGGACAACGATAAGGATGTTGGCAGAAATCATCTGGTCAACAAGTCTGTAAAAGATTCTCTCTTCATCCAAAAGATCCGCGCCACTTTGCGCGATGCTTTTCAGTGTAACGAAGCGGCTATGCTTTGTCCACTGTAAATTGTGCACAACGCTGTGCGACGCTCCCTGGTGCGCTTTGTATAAGCGCGTCATCGCTGCCGAAGACGAAATCAAAACGATCCTGGAGGGATAGTGGTGGAGGTCTTATTCGAGCCCAGCTTTGCTCGAGATCTGCGGCGGCTTAAGGACAAACAGCTTTTATAGCGCATCCAGAGCATTATCGAAGAAGTCAAAGCTGCTGACGAGTTAAGTCAAGTACGGAACCTCAAAAAGCTGCAAGGTTACGACACCATATATCGGATCCGACTGGGGGAGTACCGGCTTGGCATTGACGTTATGGGTAAAGAAGTCGTCTTCGTTAGGTTTTTGCATCGCAAAGACATTTATCGTGTATTCCCATAGGAGCTTACTTGCCTCTCCGCATCAACGCTACCCTCGATCTCCAGGTCAATGCTGTGTACATCTGATGTTTTACCATAGACTGGCGCAATCGTGATCAAAATAAGCCGTCATCGCCTTCTGCAGCATGGGGAACCAGGCCCACTTCATGTCTACACAATCGGCCTCGTTGCGGCACCATTCAGTCGCGACATAGACGCTTTGCACCACACACAACCGATAGTCTAACAGGAGCTGCTGCCAACTATAGTGGCGCACGCCGGCCGCGCATAGAAGCTGGTGATAATGGCGCAAGATAGGCGTTTCCAATTCGCGCCGTATGTCGCTATCCCACCAGTGCACCATCATGTAGGCCAGGTCGCTCACGCCCAGCCAGGTGGTGAGGCTCCAGTCGAACGGCTGGCGGTCGATGATATAAACCGGCGCGTCGCCCAGAACCGGCGCCAGAATATTGCCGGGGTTCACGTCGCCATGCACCAACGTAAAGCCGTGCGTATTCGCCGTGCGCGCGATCATCTCGGCGGGGTGATAGGTGAACAGGTCGTGCAGGGCTGCTCGCCACGTTGTCGTAATTTCTCCGCGCACGCCTTGCAGCATAGGCGCCAGACCAGCGCGCGCCATTGCCACGTAACGTTCGATTTCGGCCGCGCCGGGGATCGCTTCGCCGCCCGCCTCAAGGTGCCCCGGCCCCCACCAATGCACGTGCATGCGCGCCAGCCCTTCGGCCAACGCCAGGCCATAGGCCAGCGTGGGCGTGCGACCGTGGCTCTCGGCGTGCGTCGCCGAAACATCGTCCAGCAGCAGGTGGTAGCTGCCCTGCTCCGCCGAGTAAGCGGCGTCGTAGTACGTGAGCAACGGCACACCGCGCACACCCGCATAATCGCGTGTGTAATAATGCACTTCAGAAGGGCCCAGCAGCTCATTGCCCGCACCGGGGGTGCATATTTTCAGAAAGAGCCGCTGCGGGCGCACGCCTTGAGCGCCTGCTGTATAGGCAAGCTGCAGACGGGCGATGGTAGAAAGCGAACGCACTTCGATTTGCATGGCGACATCGGCAACCGCGCCGTCACGTAAGGCGCCGGCTGCCGTGAGCGCCCGTGTTAGCCATGCGGCGTCTACCTGGCTCGGCTCGGAAATTACGTTGTCAGAATGTATCATTGTTAAAGCTTGCCATCCGTATTTTTGCTCTTTGGCCGCCCGACCGGGGGCTCTCGGGCGGAGAACGAGGGTCGATATTATCGTGCAAACAAGCCATGCGTCCATAACATCGTGAAGAAGGAGACAGATTTGACCTTCGAAGATCACTTCTCAAAATTGGCCGCGGCCTACGCGGCGCATCGCCCGGGCTACCCGCCGGCCCTTTTCCAATATCTGGCGGCGCTGGCGCCCGCGCGCGACCTGGCCTGGGATTGCGCCACAGGCAACGGACAGGCCGCTGTGGCCCTGGCTGAACAGTTTGAGCAAGTGATTGCCACCGACGCCAGCGCCGAGCAAATCGCCCGCGCCTTTGCTCACGAACGCGTCACCTACCGCGTCGAACCCGCCGAGCAAACATCCTTCGCCGCAGGAACCGTGGCCCTCACCACCGTGGGCACCGCCGTGCACTGGTTCGACTTCGACGCCTTTTACCGCGAAGTGCGCCGCGTCAGCATGCCCCGCGCCATCCTCGCCGTGTGGACCTACCACCTCACTCAGATCGACCCCGCCATAGACGCCTACATCGAACACTACTACCGCCACACCCTCGCCGGATTCTGGGCCGAGCGCATCGCCTACCTCGAAGCCCGCTACCAGACCCTCCCCTTCACCTTTCCCGAAATCGAACCCCCGCCCTTCGAAGCCCGCGCCCAATGGACCCTCGACGACCTGCTCGGCTTCCTCTCCAGCTGGTCCGGCACCCGCAACTACCTCGAAGATCGCGGTCGCCACCCTCTCCTCGAAATCCTAGAACCCCTGCAACAAGCCTGGGGCGACCCCCAACAAGAACGCCTCGTGCGCTGGCCCCTCCACCTGCGCGTGGGTCGCGTTTCGCCAGATTCCCTGTAACAATTGGCGTGCAACGGTAACAATCAGGGTGAGAGGGCCAGAACGACGGTTCGCAGCAGCACCCAGGAGACAACGGTGAACGTCAGCACAACTGCGCACATAGACGCCACGGAAGACGATGAAACGCTCGCCACAGCCGCGCAGAACGATTGGGCGGCATTCGAGGTGCTCTATCGTCGCTATGTGGACCGCGTCTACCGCTACTGCTACACGCGCACCAACCAGGCGCAACCAGCCGAAGATCTAACCGCGCAAGTCTTTTTCGCCGCCATGGAAGGTATCGCCCGCTACCGCGTCAAGGGATCGTTTGCCGCGTGGCTATTCGCCATCGCCGCCAACGTCTGCAAAGGCTACCACCGCTACGCCTACCGCCATCCCCAGGCGCCGTTGCCCGCCGCCGCACAAATGGCCGATGAAGCCACTGCAACTCCCGAGCAACAAGTCTACCACCGCACCGTTCTGGACTGTGTTTTGCGCGTGCTGCCACAGCTCAGCGAAGATCGCCAGGAAGTGCTCCGCTTGCGCTTTCTTGCCGGGCTCACCACAGCCGAAACGGCGCGCGTGATGGGCCGCCGCAAGGGTGCCGTGCGCACGCTCCTCTCACGAGCCCTAGACGATTTGCGAGAGAGGTGTCTGGATGAGTAAAAACAAACGCATCACGGATCCACAGGCGTTGGAATCCCACCTGGAAAACAGCGCCGCAACAGACCACGAGCTGGCGCCAGAAGCACAGCAGATGGTGCAAGCCTTGCAGACCTGGCAGCAAGCGCCCCACCTGCAACCGCGCCTGCCGTTCATCAACGAGCTTTTGCAGCAGCTGCAGAGCGAGCATGCTTCTGCCCGTCGTCCCTGGTTCCTGTGGCCCACCCTTTCGCGCCTGCTCGCCGGCGGCGTAGCTCTGGCAGCCTTCCTGCTCTTTGCCCTCTTTGTCACCACCCTGTTCCGCGACCCTCTCGCCGGCCCCGCCGCCGGCCCGCCGCCGGACGCCATCCCCACACGCCCCTCTGTCGTCACCATGCGCGGTACCGCCGGTCTCTTCAACGGGACCGAATTTCGCGTGCCGGCGCCGCTCAGCGAAGAAGCAGAGGAGCTCACCCGTTACGTTGTCGATGCCGC
Organism: uncultured Ardenticatenaceae bacterium; assembly: GCA_964384155.1. Taxonomy (GTDB): domain Bacteria; phylum Chloroflexota; class Anaerolineae; order Promineifilales; family Promineifilaceae; genus JAAYYY01. The sequence continues at coordinate 23,238 of CAYLJW010000004.1, read as the reverse complement.
GCCTTTGTTCGCAACAGTCCAGGACGTGCGCGCTATGGCCCTGGCTTTAGGTATGGATGCCCCGCTCGTTTTCGAGGGGCAAGGCTCGCTCGAAGGCTGGTTCGCCCGTGATGACGCCGGTCGGCGACTCGTCGTCAATAATAACCACGTCCGCTTCCCTCTCTTCTACAACGATCCCACTGCCATACAAAGCGAGAACACGATCTCATCTTTTGCCGATGCCGCTTCAATCGCCGTGCAGTTTCTGCAAGACGCCGCGCTGCTTCCAGACGAATATGTGCTGCGGCAGCAACTACCCACCGCTGACGACGGTCTATGGCGTGTAGAAGTTATTCCTACGCTGAACGGCAATCCCGTCCACTTCGTCTCTTCCGAAGTGGTCGTCGCCCCCGGTGGCAGCGTTCTCGAGGCGCATCTGCAACCGCTAAGCTTCGCGCCCATCGAAGCGACCGACCAGCTGCCATCGGCGACAGCCGCCTTTGAACAGCTGCTTGCAAGTCAGGTGACTGTCGACGCGCGCCGTCCCACGCAGCTTGAGAACATGGCCCACACCTACGTCCCCGACTTTTCAGCCGCAGAGCCGGGCACAACAGTCACCATCGTCGGACTCGTCGCGATACTGCATCCGGCGCCCGACCAGCCCGGCGACGGGCAACCCCTATTGACCTTCCGCCAGCATCCCGAAGCAACCGACGTCATCATCATGACCGGTGAGAACCTGACCGGCATAGAGAATGAGCTATTTGTCGAGGTCAGCGCAACCCTGCTCGAACCACTGCCCGGTGGCTGGCAGCGCATCTCCGTCAGCCACTGGCGGTCGTTGGATCCTGAAGCTGCCCTGTCCTGCTTGCAGGGCGTGCTCAATCATCAGGGAGAATCCTTGCACTTCCGCACAGAAGAAGGCCAATCCTACGTGCTGGCGTACCCTCCAGATGCGCCCGTCGACGTCCCTGCTTATCTCTGCGCCCCCTTTGCCTACGCCGCAGAAGAAGCGCCTATGCCATGGATCGCCCTGATCAGCCCCGCCCCCGTCGAAAAGCAGCCCTTCGACAACGTCGCCCCCGCCGGCGAATGGCAGGCAGCCCTGCAATACAGTGATATCATGCCCACCATCCTCATCGTTGAGTGGCTCACGCCCGGCTATCTCTACCGTACAGAACGCCGAGAAAATCTTCCCGGGCAGCGCCTTGAACCTGCCTGGCTCTTCTATGTGCATAGCCCCGACCGCTCGCTGCAATTTGTGCTCAGCCTGCCCGTCGACGGCGACCGTTAGCTTCCCCTGCAAGTCTATCTGGCGTTGCGCCCCTATGTTTCCATCGTCTCCTGCCCCACGCGCACCACGGGCGCGTCGCCCAGGGCCTGTAGGGCGTGCAGCAGGGCGTCACGCTTGAGGATCACGGCCACGCCGCGCACGCCAGAGCCAATAGAAAGCTCCTCCGGCTGCAAAACGCTCTCGTCGACAAGTAGGGGCAGCGCTTGCGGCAGGCCAAAGGGCGCCACAGCGCCTAGCTCATAGCCGGTCACTCGCAGCACCTCTTGTCGGCTGGCGGTCGTGAGCCGCGACTCGCTCAGTTGGCTGCGCAGCGCGCGCCAATCCACCTGCTGCGCGCCGGCAATCAGCACCATCACGAACTGCCCACCGCGAATGCGGAAAAGCAAGCTGCGCACCACCTGCTCCGGCCGCTGCCCGCGCTCCTCGGCTGCCTGTTCCAGCGAGCTCACCGGGCCCGGATGCCGAAATTCACGGTGTGCCACGCCCAGATCGCTGAGCGCTTGCGAAACAGGCGTCGCATTACTCACGCGCGCCGCATTCCACGATATAATCGACAAAATAGATGACAGTCATCATACAAATTAAGGCAAGGTGTCACTGCGAAGGCCGCTGCGAAAAGATCATACTCACCCATGTACCTCACGAGTCAGGCGACGCCTGGTCTATCGACTGCGCCGCGGGATAAGAGCCGAGCACCTTTAGGAGTGACGCTCGTTTTAGAATACCCATCAGCGCATCCTGCACCGCGGCGTCGTCGGCGTGCCCTTCAAAATCGACGTAGAAGACGTAGTGCCAAGGCCGGTTGCGCCGCGGGCGCGATTCGATCTTCGTGAGGTTGATGCTGCGCTGCGCCAGCTCGCCCAGCACAGCATGCAGCGAGCCGGGCTCGTGCCCGGTGGTAAAAACAATCGAGCTTTTGCTGGGATCGTTTCGTGGCGGGTCAAATAGGCCCAATACGAAGAAACGTGTATAGTTAAAGGGCAGGTCTTCGAGGCTGCGCGCCACGACTTCCAGGCCGTAGGTCTCGGCGGCAAGTGCGCTGGCGATGGCTGCCGTGCGCGGTTGTGGTGTGGCGGCCAGATCTCGTGCTGCGCCGGCCGTGTCGTAATGCACCACCGGCTCAATGCCCAGCCGCCGTAACGTTCTTTCACATTGGGCCAGCGCTTGCGGATGAGAGATGGCGCGCTTAATCTCCTCCAGCCGCGTGCCCGGCGCAGCCAGGAGGCAGTGCTCTACCTTAAGAACAACTTCAGCCTGTATGCGCAGGTCATGATCCATGAGCTGATCGTAGGCTGGCACAACTGTTCCGGCAAGCGAATTCTCTACGGGCAGCATACCGTGCCGTGCCTGCCCGCGATGAATCGCTTCGAAAATGTCGACAAACGAGTGACAGGCAAGGGCCGTTACCGATGTTCCAAAGTGACTGCGCACAGCCTGCTCGGAGTATGCTCCGCGCTCTCCTTGAAAAGCGACGACGACCGATTCCTCTTGTGACACAGACTTCCCTTTCTGCGGTGGCGCAAGACAATATCGCTCATTCTAGCCGAGGTTAGAGCGCGGCGCATCATTACTGTCCGGTTGAGCAGCCGGTAGAGGCGTAACCGTCTCTTCTCGCGCTCATATTTTATCAATTTGAAGGAGTTAAGAAGCGTATGATCTCACCAACCCCTCTGAACCTCAGGATGCCCGTCCCCAGCGATCTGGAGATCGCCCAGGAGGCAACCCTCAAGCCCATCACGCAAATCGCGGAAGAGGTCGGTTTGCTGCCGGACGAGCTGCTGCTCTACGGCCCCTACAAGGCCAAAGTGAAGCTATCTGTCCTGGAGCGCCTCGCAGATCGGCCCAATGGCAAGTACATCGACGTCACGGCCATTACACCCACGCCCCTGGGCGAGGGCAAGACGACCACCACGGTCGGCCTAAGCCAGGCGCTGGGCGCCCATCTAGGCAAAATGGTCTTCACCAACATCCGCCAGCCATCGCAGGGCCCCACATTCGGCATCAAGGGCGGCGCGGCCGGCGGCGGCTATTCACAGATCATCCCCATGGAGGATTTCAACCTCCATCTCACCGGCGACATCCATGCCATCACCGCCGCCAACAACCTGATGGCCGCGGCTATCGATACGCGCATGCACCACGAATCCTATCAGAGCGATGAGGCCTTGTTCAACCGCCTCTGCCCCCCCGACAAGCAGGGCAACCGCCGCTTCACGCCGATCATGGTGCGCCGCCTGCAGAAGCTGGGCATCGACAAACGCGATCCCAATGAGCTGACCGAGGAAGAACGTTCCCGCTTTGCCCGCCTGGACATCGACCCCGATAGCATCACCTGGCGCCGCGTAACCGATACTAACGACCGTTACTTGCGCGGCATAGAAATTGGGCGTGGCCCCGACGAGAAGTTCACGCGCGAAACGGGCTACGACATCACCGTAGCCAGTGAGATCATGGCCATCCTGGCGCTAACCACCAGCCTGGCGGACATGCGCGAGCGGCTGGGACGCATGGTCATCGGCACCAGCCGCGCCGGCGAGGCCGTCACGGCCGACGACCTGGGCGTGGGCGGCGCGCTGACGGTGTTGATGAAAGACGCCATCATGCCCAACCTGATGCAGACTCTGGAAGGAACGCCGGCCTTCGTACACGCCGGCCCCTTCGCCAACATTGCCCACGGCAACAGCTCCATTATTGCCGACCAGATCGCCCTGAAGCTGGCAGGCCCCGACGGCTACGTGCTCACCGAGTCAGGCTTTGGCGCCGACATCGGCATGGAGAAGTTCTTCAACATCAAGTGCCGCTATAGTGGGCTAATCCCCAACGTCGTGGTTCTGGTAGCCACCATTCGCGCCCTGAAGATGCACGGTGGCGGGCCAAAGGTCGTGGCCGGCGTGCCGCTGCCTGCGGCTTACACCGAAGAAAACCTGGAGCTGCTAGAAGCCGGCGCCGGCAACATGGTGGCGCACATCCAGAACGCCCTGCGTTTTGGCATTCCCGTCGTGGTAGCCATCAACCGCTTCAAAGACGACACCGACTCCGAGGTAGACTTGGTGCGCCAGATCGCCCTCGAAGCCGGCGCCGAAGACGCCGTGATGAGCAATCATTGGACCGAAGGCGGCAAAGGCTCCGTGGAGCTGGGCAAAGCAGTAATTGCCGCCGCCGAAAAGCCGAGCAACTTCCGCTTCCTCTATCCCCTTGAAGCCAGCATCAAGGAAAAGATCGAGACCATCGCCCGCGAGGTGTACGGCGCCGACGGCGTGGAATATTCCGAAGAGGCAGAGCGCAAGATTGAGCGTTATAACCGGCTGGGCTTCAACGAGCTGCCCATCTGCATGGCCAAGACACACCTGAGCATCAGCCATGATCCCAACCTGAAAGGCGTGCCCACTGGCTTCACGGTGCCCATTCGCGACCTGCGCGCCAGCGTGGGCGCCGGCTTCATCTACCCCCTGCTGGGTACCATGAGCACCATGCCCGGCCTGCCCACCCGCCCGGCCTTCTATGACATCGACGTCGATCTAGAAACCGGCGCAGTCGTGGGCCTGATGTAAGCGTAAGCTCTAACCACACTGGCCCCCTTCGCAGCGCCCGGCCTGCCCCCAAGCGGCGCCGGGCGCTTTTTTTTCGGTGAGCAAAGCACAAGACAATTTGGCCAGGGCGCACAGTTCCCAGTACACTTGGCCTGCAACCATCCTAATCGGAACAACGAGAAGACAAAGGTCATGACAAAAGAGAGCTATTCACGGATCTGGGACTGGTACCCCGAAAAGACAAACCCTTTTTCTTCGTTATGGTGGTTCTTTTTGCTGCAGCCACAGCAGCCGGGTGGCGGATATGGCCCGCAGCAGATCATGTTTGTGCTGGTTTCGGTTGCCGGCGAAGAGGTGCAGGTCAATGGCATGCTGAACAGGGGCCTGCCCCTGCACAACCCCGCCGGCGCGCGCCCGGCCCACCGCGAGCAGCCGATCGACGGCTATGCGCTCGGCTGGATGTACGACGGGCAGCACATGTACGACAAGCTGCTGGACGAAATGGTCGTTCTGCGCCTGGCGCGTGGGCAGTCGCTTCACGCCTGGAACGAGCAAGGCTACGGCGGCGAAATCACGCCGGGCAGCGGGCGCCCTTTCCAGGTTGATGCTCGCTTCTGCGGCCGGCAGGGCGGCGGCGACTTCCGCGCCTGGGGCGATCCAGCCTCAGAGATATCCTCCCCCACCGACAGCGCCATCGAGACGCCGCTCGGCGGCGCCGACACCCTGGCCTGGCGCCACATCCAGTTCGAAGGCGATTTCACAACGCCCGCCGGCAAGCAGTCTCTGGCCGGAATTGGCTACTTCCAGCGCATCTGCCTCAACATTCTGCCCTTCCCCTGGAAATGGATCTGGCTGGCCTTTGCCGACGGCAGCATCTTCTCCTGTTTTATTCCCTACGTCGGCCCTCACCTCCTGCGCCGCGGCGACCGCCTCTTCCCCAAGTGGCTGGAAAACCTGACCCTGCCCATCGTGCCATCGGGCTATTTCAGCCGCGCCGGCACGTTAGAGACCACGCGCTTCAAACAAGTGCGCCTGGGCGTGACGCCGGGCAACGGCTCTTACCCGCAGTTCACGGCTTATTGCCAGGCCAGCAACGGCGATTTCCTCACCTTTCGCCTGCTGCCCTACACCCACAACCAGGTCGTCCTGGAACGGCCCAAGCTGCAGCAGCGCTGGTGGTCTCTGTACAACTACAATGAATTCGTCTTCGAGGCCACCGACCTGTCGGGACGAATCGGCGGCAAGCCGCTCGACGTGCGCGCTATGAGTCCCGCCTTCGGCAACCTGGAATATACCTGGGGCCTGGGTTACTAAGGGGCAAGGGCCGCCGCGACCCTACTTCACGGCGAACAACGCCAGAAACGCGGCCCACTGCACCAGCGCCGTTCCCACAATCAGCGCCACGCCGGTGAAGCCCAGCCAATTCCACCACACCTGCTGCGCCCATACCCCCTGGCGCAAACGCCACAGCAGCCATAAAAGCCCCGGCGCATTGAATAGTGCCACAGCCGCGCTCACCAGGCGCGGCAGCCCGGCAACGGTAACCAGCAGCAGCAAGAGCCCGTGGCCCACGATCAATGCCTGCAGCAGGCGCGCGGCGCGCGGCGCGCCCATGCGCACCACCAGCGTCTCCTTGCCCACGGCCGCGTCGCCCTGCGCATCGGGAAACTCGATCAGGATGAGCATGATGAGCTGCAAGCTGACCAGCGGCAGCGCGGCCAGTAGCGGCAGCCACGTGAGCCGGCCGGTCTGCAGATAAGCGCCGGTGAGCGGCGTAAGCCCCGCAATGAGCACGGCGGCGGCAAGCTCGCCGCCGCCGCTGGAGTGCAGCCGCAGCGGCGGGCCGCTATAGTTCCACGCCAGAAACAAGGCCAGCAGCAGCAGGGGCAACACCAGCGGCGCATGGCGTAACTGCAGCGCCAGCCAGGCGGCAGTAAGCAGGGCCAACAGCCCGGCTGCCACGGCTGTAATCAGCGCCGTGCGCGGCGCAATGGCCCCCGCCGGCAGAATGCCGCTCCCCCCAGACCAGCGCGTCGGCGTCAGATTGGCTCGATCGGCTGCCAGATCGAAATAATCATTGCTATAATGCGTCATCACCTGAGTGGCCGTAACTGCCAGTTGTCCCACGACCAACGCCGTTAAATTGAGAGTGGCTCCTTCGTAAAAGGCAATCGCCGCGCCCAGCAGGTAGAGGGAGACGCCTCCGGCTAAGAAAAGGGGACGGCCCAGACGCATAAAGTGCACGGCGCGTAAAAGGGCTGGCAACGGCATCTCCAAAAGATGAAAGGATTTCCGTTAATACTATAACGCATAATCATCTCAACGCTTTTGTTTGGAGGGAAAGGTCATGGCAGAAGTTTTTCGTTGTCCATCTTGCAGCGGGCGCCTGGAATACGACGGCGGCGATCACGCCACCGTGCGCTGCGACTATTGCGGCAGCACGGTCATCGTTCCGCAGTCGCTGCGGCGCAACACCCAGGCGGTCTCTAATCTCTACGGCCATCAGAGCACAATGCACGAGGTCGTGCGCCTGATCAACGCCGGACAGCGCGACGAGGCGGCCACGCTGTTCGCTGCTACCTTTGGCGTGAACCATACGCAGGCGCAAGAGGCCGTGGCCCGCCTGGCCGACGGCCTGAGCCTTTCGACGCAGCACGTGAGCATTCAGGCCGGCAGCGGCTCAGGCGCCGGCCGGCGCTTAGGCTGCATTATCGGCCTGGTGGTGATGCTGGTCGTCGTTGGCACGGTCGTCGTACCCCTTCTCGCCGGCGGCGCAGCCGTCTGGTCCTTCTTTGCCCAAGAGCCTATGGCTACAGAAGTGGCGCAGATCGTTCGCGAAGTGCAGATGATCACGCCCCGGGCGCCGGCCCCGGCCGGGCCCCAGGGTTACGCTACGCTGATCGATAGTTTTGGCAGCGAAGGCATTGCGCCCGGCCAGTTCGTCGATCCGCGCGCGATGGCCGTGGCGCCAGATGGCGTCGTTTACATCGCCGACTACAGCAACGGCCGTGTCCAGCGCTTCAACGGTGAGGGCAATTCCCAGGGCGTCTGGCAATGGAATAAGGATCAGGTTATCCAGTCCCTCGCCGTGGGCGCGCAGGGCGAGCTGCTGGCGGTGCAGGCCGGCAACCTGGTGCGCTTCAGCCGCGAGAGCGGCGAGCCCTTAGGCGAGCTGACTTACACGAGCAACACGCTGGTTTCATTTCGCGACGTGGCTGTTGCGCCCAACGGCGACATCGTGGCCCTCAATCACTTCGGCGAATATGTGCGCTTCGACGCCGTGGGCAATGTCTTGCATGTGGTCAATTTGGAAGAGGCCGCCGAGATCAACAGCGCCGACCGGCTGGCCGTCGACGGCCGGGGCAACGTTTATATGCTGGCCGTCTACCAGGACGTGCTGGGAAAGCGCCAAAACGGGGTATTTATGTTCAGCAACGAAGGCCGTTATCTCTCGCGCTTTGGCAGCACGGGCCGGGAACCCGGCCAGTTCACCAGCCCCAGCGCTATTGCCGTGGACGGCCAGGGCCGCATCTATGTCAGCGACTTCCCCGGCATTCTCACATTCGCCAACAGCGGCAGCTACCTGGGCGTAACAGACACCGAGGGCTTTGTGTTTGGCATCACCTTTAACAACCAGGGCGAGATGCTCGCCACGGGCAACGCCAACAAGCTATTCCGCTTCAGCCTGCCCTAACCTTCCCCAAACGTCATGCTGAGGAATCGAAGCATCTTTCGCGCTGCCGATTGATCTCATCGCGCACCCCCTGCGCCGCGGCGCGCGCCGCGGCGTCAAAATCGGCGCCGGACGACGCATAGAGAATCGTGCGGCTGGCGCTGATAAGCGGCCCGGCCACCTGATCAGGGCCGCTGCGCACGGCCGCTTCCAGGTCGCCGCCCTGCGCGCCAATGCCCGGAATGAGAAACGGCGCTTGCGGCGCCAGCCGTCGCGCCACGGCCAGCTCCTGGGGATACGTGGCGCCTACCACGTAACCCACAGTTCCCTGCACATCCCAGCGCGCGCGCAACACGGCGGCCGACAACCCGGTCTCCTCCTGCAAATTACCCTGCAGCTCGGCCGCGCCCGCGTTCGACGTGCGCGCCAGCACATAAACGGCGCGGTCCTGGCGCTCGCCCACCATAGGCACGATCGCTTCGGCGCCCACATAAGGGTTCACGGTGACTGCGTCCACACCCCACACCTCAAACAGCCCCACGCCCCAGGCCGCCTGCGTATGGCCGATGTCCCCCGTCTTGCAGTCCAGCACCACGACAATGTCGTTGGGAATGTAAGCAATCGTCCGTTCCAGAGCGATCAGGCCCGCCGCGCCCCACTGCAAGTAGAAGCCAAGATTGGGCTTATAGGCGCACACCAGGTCGCGCGTGGCGTCGATGATCGCCTTATTAAAGGGCAGTACGGGCTCATCCCACTGCATCGCGGGCAGCGGCAGGCGCGCCGGGTCGGGGTCCAGGCCAATACAAAGCCAAGAGTTATTTTTCTTCTGGGCAGCCGCCAGCTTCTGCAGATAGCTCATCGCGCGCATGTGTCCTTTTGTCAACTGCTGTGTACGGTCTTATTGTAACAGCCGGCCCGCCGTGCGTACAGGCGCCCCGTGGCGAAACCAATCCCTAGAAGTTGCGCGCAAGCGCATCTAATATAGTAAGTGAGCCGGAGTGGCCCCATTTCTCCGCTCACGTTGACCAATAGACCATGGATGCCTCATGCCCGACGTACCCAGCCTGGTCGCCCGCTGCCAGGAAGGCGATTTGCGCGCTTTTGCCGCGCTGTTCGATCATTACCAGGATCAGCTCTTCGACCTGGCCTATACCATCCTGGGCGAGCGCGAAGCGGCCAAGGACGCAGTACAGGACACCTATCTGGCCGTATTCCAGAAGATTGGCGGCTTTCGCGGCGACTCTGCCTTCGAAACATGGCTCATTGCCATCCTGGTCAACCGCTGCCGCCAGACGCTGCGCCGCACGCTTTCGCTGGAAAACCTGGCGGCGCGCTGGCTGCCCAGGCTGGCCGCGCCGGCCAACGATCCGGCGCTGCTGGTGGCCAAGCGGCAGCAGCGCGTGGCCATTGCCGTGGCCCTGGCCAGCAAACCGCGCCTGCTGGCCGATGAGCCGACGGGCGAAGTGGATTCAACGACCGCCGCCGAAGTCCTGGCCCTGCTGCGGCAAATTAACCAACAGTCCGGCCTGACCACGATTCTAGTGACTCACGCCCTTGCTATCGAGGTCTACCGTCTGCAAGACGGCCAAATCATCTCAAATTGAGCGGTAGGTGGCGCGATCTGCACTTTTTGCCCGGGCCAACACAAAATGCTATCATAGCATCCCGGTATGTAGAACGGCATGTATGGAGATTGAATGAATCCGTTCTGGCGCTGGGCCGCTAAAATCATTTGTATAACTGCTGTAAGAAGGCATTTTATCAGCCCGATCCTTTCAGGATCGGGCTTTTTTTTGCCTGGCGCCCGGAATGAGGAGGTGGTGTGACCCACTTAACCCTGCCTGGGCTGGTAGATGTGCATACCCATTTGCGCGTGCCCGGCGGCGAGCACAAGGAAGATTTCGCCACAGGCACGGCAGCCGCGCTGGCCGGCGGCGTGACCATGGTCCTGGCCATGCCCAACACCAACCCACCCCTGATCGACGTGGCCGCGCTGGCATCGGCGCGCGCCAGGGCGCAGGCCGCCGCGCGCTGCGATGTGGGTCTATTCGCCGGCGCCAGCGCCACGGCCATCGACCAGCTAGAGCAGCTTGCGCCGCTCACTGTGGCCCTGAAGATCTACCTCAACGACACATTTGGCCCGCTGCGCGTCGACGACGTGCCCGCGTTGATAGCCTGCTTCGAAAAGTGGCCGCGCCACAAGCTGATTGCCATGCACGCCGAGAAACAAAGCGTGGCTGTGGGCATTGGCCTGGCAGCATCCTACGACCGCGCCGTGCACTTTTGCCACATCAGCCGCCGCGAAGAGATCGAGCTGATTGCGGCGGCCAAAGGCCGGGGACTGCCCGTAACCTGCGAAGTTGCGCCGCACCACCTGTTCTTAAGTGAGGCCGACGCGCCGCGCCTCGGCGCTCTGGGCGATATGCGCCCGGTGTTGGGTAGCGCCAGCGACGTGGCTGCTTTATGGGAACACCTCGACGACACAATCGACTGTATCGCCACGGACCATGCGCCGCACACCCTGGCGGAAAAAGCTTCCGCCACGCCGCCGCCAGGTGTGCCTGGCCTAGAGACCTCCCTACCGTTGATGCTGACGGCCGTCGCCGAAGGCCGCCTCACCCAGGAGCGCCTGGTCGCGCTGATGAACAGCAACCCGCGCCGCATCTTCAACCTGCCGCAGCAGGAGCAGACGTATGTCGAAGCGCAGGTGGGCCAGCCGTATGTCATTCGCAGCGAGGGCATGTTCAGCAAGTGCGCCTGGACGCCATTTGCGGGCATGACCGCCCTGGGCCGTGTCGTGCGCGTGGTTTTGCGCGGCCAAACCGTGTTTGAAGAGGGGCACGTGCTGGCGCAGCCGGGCGCAGGCCGCGTGCTGCCCAGCCTGGAGGAGCCGCAAGCTGCCAATGAGCCGCTATCAAATGAAATGTTATAAAGGAGATGTGCGATGGAAAGTATGACGTTAAAACCTCTGTTTGATTTGAAAAAGATGGCCAGCGACAACGGTCACCACGGCAATGGATTTACGGGCATGGATATTCTGTCCGTGGATCAGTTCACGCCGCAAAGGCTGGACTATATTTTTACGCGCTCCAAGGAGATGCGCGAGATGGTAGAAGCCGTGGGCGCCGCCAATTTATTAGAAGGCGCCGTGCTCACCTGCCTCTTCTACGAACCCAGCACACGCACCAGCTCCTCATTCATTGCCGCCGCCAAGCGCCTGGGCGGCACGGTCATCCCCATCACTCAGGGCGTGCAGTTTAGCTCGGTGAGCAAGGGTGAAACGCTGGCCGATACCGTGCGTACGCTGGAGCAATACTCCGATGTGATTGTCTTGCGCCACCCCGAAATTGGCGCTGCCCAACTGGCGGCCGATTATGCCTCGGTGCCCGTGATTAATGCTGGCGATGGGCCCGGCGAGCATCCCACCCAGGCCTTGCTGGACCTGTTCACCATTCGTGAAGAGCTGGGCACGCTGAATGGTCTGAAGATTGCCATGGTCGGCGACCTGCGTTACGGGCGCACGGTGCACTCGCTCACCAAGCTGCTGCTGCACTACGACATCAGCCTTCGCTTTGTCTCACCGGAGATCCTGCGCCTGCCGCTCACACTGATGAATGAGGTGATCGACGCCGGCGTGGACGTGCGCGAGACCCACGACGTGCGCGACGTCATCGAAAACGCCGATGTGCTCTATGTCACGCGCGTGCAGAAAGAACGCTTCAGCGATCTGGCGCAGTATGAAGCCGTGAACGATTTCTACGTGATCACACCGGAATTAATGGCGCAGGCCAAGGAAAAAATGGTTGTCATGCACCCCCTGCCCCGCGTCGGCGAGATCCACTACGGCGTAGACGCCGATCCCCGAGCCGCCTACTTCCGCCAGGCGCAGAACGGCATGTACGTGCGCATGGCCTTGCTGGCAGCCGTCCTGGGGCGGGCATAACCTTCTGCCTGGGTCATATCTGACTTGTCGGGCATTTATAGACAAAGTTGCCAACACCGTCGCCACACATTTTTGGTACTTTGCGCCATTGACAAGCGGCGGCCCTTGCCGTAAGCTCTAAGTCGTGCGCCCGTGGCGGCCGCTTCTTTCAAGGTTCGCCGCCTGCACAAAATAGCATAGTGTGTTTGAGGCCATGACGCCTCCCGCCGTGACCAGTCCGGTCGCGGTGTGGAGGCGTTTTTCGTTTTGGCCCAACAAACCAACATAAAACCCATGGAGGTTACCGGTGTTAGAAAAGATTTCACAAGCCAATGATCTGCATACGAATGGCAAGCTCGATTTAAAGGGCGCGCCCTCTGAGCCTCTGACAACTCCTGCGGAGGTGCTGGCCTATGCCCGCGAGCATGGGCTGAGCATTGTCGATCTGCGCTTTGTCGATTTCCTGGGGCTGTGGCGGCACGTCAGCGTTCCGCTGAGCGCCCTGGACGAAGGCAGCTTTGAAGAAGGCATCGGCTACGACGGCTCATCCATCGTCGGCTTTCAGGGCATTGAGGAAAGCGACCTGATCCTGCTGCCCGACCCGCGCACGGCTGTGCGCGATCCATTACTCGCTGTGCCCACGCTCAGCCTCATCTGCAGCGTCGCCGACCCGCTCACGCGCCGGCCCTACGACCGCGATGCGCGGCGCGTGGCTCAGGCCGCCGAGCGCTACCTGCTTGCGACGGGCATCGCCGACACGAGCTACTGGGGGCCAGAAGCCGAATTCTTCGTCTTTGAAAGTGTTCGCTTCGATAATACGCCGCAGGCAGCCTACTACTTCCTCGACTCCGACGAAGCGGTGTGGAACAGCGGGCGCAACGGCGGCGCGCCCAACCTGGCGCACCGCGCGCGCCACAAAGAGCACTACTTCCAGTCGCCGCCGGTGGATACCCTGCAGGATATGCGCTCGGAAATGACCCTGCGCCTGGCTCAGGCCGGCCTGCAAGTAGAGATGCACCACACCGAAGTCGGCAGCGGCCAGCAGGAGATCGACCTGCGTTATAACTCGCTCACAGCCATGGGCGACTGGCAAATGTGGTACAAGTACATCATCAAGAACGTGGCGCGGCGCCATGGCTACACCGCCACCTTCATGCCTAAGCCCATCTTCGGCGACAACGGCTCAGGCATGCACGTGCACAACAGCCTGTGGAAAGAGGGCCAATCGTTATTCCACGATGCGGCCGGCTATGCCGCGCTTTCCGAGACCGCACTCTATTACATCGGCGGCATCCTGCGCCACTCCCCCGCCCTGCTCGCCCTCTGCGCGCCCACAACCAACTCCTACCGTCGCCTCACGCCGGGCTACGAGGCGCCCGTGAACCTGGTCTACTCCTCGCGCAATCGCTCGGCCGGCATCCGCATTCCGCGTTATTCCGCCAGTCCCAGCGCCACACGCATCGAGTACCGCTGCCCCGACCCCACGGCAAATCCTTATCTGGCCTTTGCCGCCATACTCATGGCCGGGCTGGACGGCATCCACAACAAGATCCATCCTGGCGCGCCCGCCGACTTTGACCTGTACGAGCTATCTGCCGAGCAAGCGGCCGGCATCCCTCAGGTCCCCGGCTCGCTAGAAGCCGCCCTGGATGCGCTGCAGGCAGATCACGACTTCCTGCTGCAAGGCGGCGTCTTTAGCCAAGAGCTCATCGAAACCTGGATCCGCGTCAAGCGCAGCCGCGAAGTCGACCCCCTGCGCCTGCGCCCGCATCCCTATGAGTTCATGCTGTACTACGACGCCTGATGCCGCCTGCACGCCGGCGGTCCCAGGCTCGTCCGTATCGCGGCTTTAGTCGTCCAGCAACCGCGCCGAATCCGTTCCGTCGCGCAGCGTTACGGTTATAATGGACGCCATGAGCGAGCCATCGCCACTTGACGACTCGACCCTGGCCGCCGGGCGCCCGCAGGCCCTGGCGGCCTTGCGCGAGATTGCCCGCGTGTTGAGCACCGCCTGGGACCTGGACACCACCCTGGACCTGATCGCTCGTAAGACCACGGAGGTGATGCGCGTCGACTCTTGTTCCATTTATCTCCTCGACCCCGACGGCCTCACTCTGCGCCTGCGCGCCACGACCGGTCTGGCGCAGCGCGTGCTGGGCCTTGCCACCCTACAGGTGGGCGAAGGCATGACGGGCCATGCCGTGGCGCGCAAGGCCGCCGTGTACGCCAGCGAAGCGCAGCACAACCCCCACTTCAAGATTGTGCCAGGCGCCGCCGAAGGCGCCTTCCACTCCTTGCTTGCCGTGCCCCTGCTCATCGAGAACCAGGTGCTGGGCGCCCTAAACGTACAAACCATCGCGCCGCACGCCTATGCCCCCCGCGAGATCGAAACCCTGTCGCTCATCGGCGATCTGGCGGCAGGCGCCCTGGCCAAGGCGCGGCTGCACGATAACCAGAAGCGCCAAATCGAGGAGCTGCAAGCCCTGGCACGGGTCAGCGAAGTTGTCACATCGCCCCAATATCTGGACGACATCCTCGACATCGTCACCGAGATGGCGGCGAAGGTGATGGACGCGACCCTCTGTTCCATCTTCCTGTTGGATGAGCGCGGCGCACACCTGGAGCTGCGCTCGGCGCAGCACGCCGGCGCAGCGTACCGGCTGCGGCCGCCATTACCCTTAGGCACAGGCATTATCGGGCGCGTCGCAGCCCAAAACCGACCTGCTTACATCCCCGATGTGCGCCTCGAGCCCGACTATCTGGAGCGCGAGCTGGCCCGCCGAGAAGGGTTGGTTTCGCTGCTCTCTGTGCCGCTCAGCGTGCGCCAACGAGTGATCGGCGTCTTTAACTGCTATAGCGATGACCAGCGCACTTTTTCCGCCGAGCAGCAAGCGCTCTTTGTCACCCTGGCTAACCAGACGGCGCTGGCCATCGAACACGCCCGCCTGGCCACCAATGCGGCCATGGTGCGCGAAATGCACCACCGTATCAAGAATAACCTGCAGACCGTAGCCATGCTCATGCAGCTACAGCTATCAGAAGCGCGCAGCGCCACCACGTCTGGCCCCGACGCCCGGCAGGTGCTCCAGACTAGCATGCACCGCGTCTATACCATCGCCGCCGTGCACGAAGTGTTGTCCGAGCGCGGCTTGCACCTGGTCGACGTGCAAGAAGTGTTGCAGCGCATTGCCGCCATGACCGCCGCCAACCTCACCGCGCCGCAGCAGGGCCTGGAGCTGTCGGTGCAGGGCGAAGCCGTGCTCCTGCCCAGCAGAACCGCCACCAACCTGGCTCTGGTGGTCAACGAGCTGCTGCAGAACGCCCTGGAGCACGCCTTTGTGGGGCAGCCTGGCGGCAACGTGCAGGTGAGCCTGGGCTACGCGCCGCAAGAGCTGGTGGTTACGGTGACGGACGACGGCCTGGGCCTGCCGCCAGATTATCGCCCCGGCCTGGGCACCGAATTGGTGCAAACCCTGGTGCAGGAAGAGCTGCGCGGCCGGTTGCATTACGAACGATTAGACATGGGCACGCAAGTAACCATCCGCTTGCCGCGCGAAACTCTTGAGGAAAGGGCGGAATAGCGCGTGGAGATTCTAATCGCCGACGACGAGCCCATTATCCGCATGGGTCTCAAAGCGATGCTGCAAGAGATGGGCCACCAGGTGACCGCGGCGCGCAACGGGCAGGAGGCCTTGCGCCTGGCGCGACGCCAGCCGTTCGACTTGGCTATCCTGGACATTAAGATGCCGCATACCGATGGCTTGCAGGCCGCCCGCACGCTGGCGCGCATCGCGCCGCTGCCGGTAATCTTGCTCACCGCCTTTAGCGAACGCGACCTTGTCGAAGAGGCCGCTGATTTACCTATCCAGGGCTACCTGGTGAAGCCGGTGCAGCCGGGGCAGCTCCTGGCGGCCATCGCCGTGGCCCACAAACGGTTTGCCGAACAGGCGCAGAGCCGCGAGCGGCTGCAGGCCGTGGAGCAGGAACTGGCGCACCGCAAGCTCATCGAGCGCGCCAAAGGCCGCCTGATGGCCGGCGGCCTGAGTGAAGAGCAAGCCTACCAGGCCATGCAGCGCCAGGCCCGCCAGGCCCGCCGCCCCATGCACGAAGTAGCCCAGGCCATTCTAGACGCCTGACTCGCGCTACTTCAGCTCGGCCGACACCGCCAGGCGCTCCGGCGCGCTGATGCGCTCGTGGCGCTCCAGGATAGCCAGCATATGGCTGATGGTGAGCACCGCGTGTAGCCCGTAACCCGTCTCCGCCAGCGCTTCACGTCCACCCTGCTCACGGTCGATGAGCACCACCGCATCTTGCACCTGCAGACCGGCGGCCTTGAGTGCGCTGATGGCCTGCAAGATGCTGGCCCCCGATGTCACCAGATCCTCGACGACCACGGCCGTCTGCCCTGCTTCCCAGGCGCCCTCAACCTGCTTGCCCGTGCCATACTCCTTCGCCGTTTTGCGCGGATAGACCAGCGGCCAATTCTTGTGTAGGGCAATGGCCGTGCCAATGGGCAGCGCAGCGTAGGGATAGGCCGCCAGAATGTCGAATTGAAGTTGTTCAAGCAAGTCGCTGTACGCTTCGGCCACCTGCTGCAGCACGCGCGGGTAAGAAACGAGCAGGCGCAGGTCGAGGTAGATGGGTGAAATGCGGCCGCTGTGCAAGGTAAAGCGCCCCATCCTCACTGCGCCAATGTCAAAAAGGGAAAGGGCTAACGCGTCGATCTGTTCCGGTGTCATGGGTCGCCTCAGGCTGTGACAGTCTTCCAGGCAAATCATGGCACAAAGGTAGGGTTGAGGCAACCGAGAATTACACGGCGACCAGCAATTTGCGCTGTTCTGTTCTCTCGATCAGGCGCACCAGGACCCAACCGTGAATGGCCCCTACAATCGCGCCGGCGAGCGCCAACATGCTGAGTATAAAGAGGACAGTACTCGTAGTCAGGCGCTCGCTTGGCGCGGAGCCGGCGGCAACGAAAATAATCGCCATCCCCGCCATCCAGGCGAGCGCGTTGGCCGGGATCCACCAGCCTGCAGCGTCCACATGATGGCGTAGGATCCACCATTGCGGCACGCTGAGAAACAGACTCAAAGCCAATCCCAGAAGCAAGCCGAGTGAAATCATCAAGAACATGCTGGGATCATCCATGGTTGCGGCTTCTGTCACTGCGCCGGCCTGTAGGGACATCAGGGTGCTTGGAATCATGCCCAATAACCAGGCAATGCCGGCTCCCAGTGTCGTGACCTTCACCCAGTCTTGCCAGCGGAGGGCGGGCAGTGGTCGACGCAATATCGACCATTGTAGTGCTCCTACGAGCGTGCCTTCAAGGAAGGCGCCCGCCAGGATGAGCACCATCGCGGCGACAAGCGTGCCGGCAACCGTTTCACCCATCGCCTGTATGACCAGCAAGGCAATAATGACCGAGCCGCCCAACCCCATCATCTCGGCCAGCGAGTTAACGCCAACCCACTTCCACCACAAGCTCAACCTGTTCCCCTGCGTCACGCCCTTCCTCCCAGAAATTACCCTGGTCAGTCGTTCCCTTACCTGTGGCCGCATGGCGAGGCGCTCACAATTGCCCATAGTGTAGCACATACTTGACGTTCTTCTTTTATCCAGGGTTGATCATTGACCGCTTATGGTAAAATAAAGGCACGGCGATGCGCCAGGCGCCGCTGCCACACGCACCTATTAGCAAGTAGTATCCTTTTGACATCCGGCTGCTTCCTGCGAGGAGGACAATTGAATGGCCCAGTCCCCATTCCCTTTGCTTCCGCCCGACCATTTGCATCCATCCCGTGACACAATTCACACCTACAGCCGCGTATTGGGCGCCATACGGCGCGCCCTATCGCCGCCTCAGAAGCATTGGTGGCATGTCAGTTTACAGGCAGCGGCCACGGGCCTCACCACCACGCCTATCCCCGGCGGCAATGTGGCTTTCGAAATGCTGCTTGATCTCACTGGTCACGAATTCTGCCTCTCCACCAACGATGGCGACTGGTGGGACATGGGCCTGCGCGGGCAATCGGGGCGCGAGTTTGTCGACGAGACGTTAGGCGCGCTTCGTACGCTGGGCATCGATGTGCAGATTGATCGCAGCAAATTCAGCGATTCCAGGCGGCGCCCGTACGACGCAGCTATCGTCGAGGATTTCTGGCTGGCAGCCTCGCAGATTGATCTGCTCCTGAAGCGCTTCCAGGGCGAATTGCGCGAAGAGACGAGCCCCGTACAGCTCTGGCCGCACCACTTCGACTTTTCGCTGCGCTGGTTTTCGGGGCGGTTGGTTCCCGGCGTAGATCCCGCCGATGCCGAGAACGCCGACGAGCAGATGTCCTTCGGCTTTTCGACCGGAGACAGCAGCGTGCCCGAACCCTATTTCTATATCACCGCCTATCCCTGGCAGGAAGCGCTGCTGGCGCACGAGCTTCCCACGGGCGCCAGATGGCACACGAATGGCTGGAAAGGCGCCCTACTGCTTTACAGCACGCTTGTTGGTACTGCACAGCCCGACGAGCAGCTCCTCGACTTTTGGCGGACGACGCAGCAGGCGGGCGCCGCCCTCATGCGCCGCTGATGCGACCGTGCCGACAGAAACACAGGCCCGAAATTAAAAGGCCGGCATCAATAAGCCGGCCTTTAATAAGCGCAAACGTCTCGGGCTATAGCGGCGCCGACTCGTAAAGCGCGGCCTTGATCTGCAGAACGTCCCGCCGCACCTTTTCATCCGTCTCAATCAACCCGGCGATCTTTTCATACCCGTGCAAGATGGTGGTGTGGTCGCGGTCGCCCAGATGCTGCCCAATTTGCGGGAATGATGCATCAGTCTCCGTGCGCGCCAGGTACATGGCAATCTGGCGCGGATGGGACACCACGCGGCTGCGGTTCTTGCTGCACAGCCTATCCATGGGAATCCGATAATAGTCCATCACCGCCTGCATCACCTGGGGCACAGTTAGTTTTGCCGGTTTGTTCACCTGGTCGGCAAGGGCGATATTGACAAGCTTCATGTTTATCGGTTCTCCGGTCAAATTGGAGGTGGCAATGACCTTGTTCAGGGCGCCCTCTAGCTCGCGGATATTGTTGCGGAAGTGGTGCGCAATCAGCTCGATAACGCTCTGCGGCACGTGTACGCCGCATTCGTCGGCCTTGGCGTGCAAAATAGCTGAGCGCATTTCGGCGTCTGGCAGTTGAATGTCGGTCATCAGGCCCCACTCGAAGCGCGATTGTAGGCGCTCTTCGAGCGTCACCATCGCCTTCGGCGGCCGATCACTGGAGAGCACCACCTGTTTGCCGCTGCTGTGCAGGTGGTTGAAAGTGTGGAAGAACTCTTCCTGGGTGCTTTCTTTTCCGGCGATGAACTGTATGTCGTCGATCAGCAGCACATCGGGCGTGCGATACTTGTCGCGAAACTGCTCCATTTTTTGCGAGCGGATCGACTGGATCAGATCGTTGGTGAAGGTCTCCGATGATACGTAGCAGACCGTATACCCATTGTCGCGGCATTTATGTCCCACAGCGTGCAGCAAGTGGGTTTTGCCCAGGCCTACGCCGCCATAAATGAAAAGTGGGTTATAAGCCCGTCCCGGTTGCTCGGCCACAGAGAGCGCAGCGGCATGGGCCAGACGGTTGCTTGGGCCCACGACGAAGGTAGAAAACGTATAGCGCTCGCTCATCTTCTCGCCGAGCGAGGTTCCATTTAGCTCCATGGCGGCCTCCGGCGTGCTACTACCATTCACTTTGCCGTTGCCCGTTCTCGTCTTGTGGACGCCGTTGGTTTGCCGCGCCTCCGGCGTTGCCCCTGCTCCCACCACAAAGCGAACGTTAACAGGCTTATCGACAATGGCCGTGAGCGTGCGCTGAATCGCTCCCTGCAAACGATTCTCCAGCCAATCTTTAGCGTAGTCGTTCTTCACGCCCACGACGTACTCCCCCCCGTCATAAGACAACAGCCACGTATCTTTCAGCCAGGTGTTAAATGTGGCTTTGGTCATCTGCAACTCTAGTTCACCCAGAGTCGCTTTCCAGGCAATTTCAGGCAGCATAGCAATCGCTTTGATAATCTAGGTTATTGTTATGCGCATGCATTGATATACGCTTGTGTCTCTCAAACTGGCAGCGATTAAAACCCTCGACCTGCGCGCCACACCAAACGACCAACTGGCTCCATCGGGCTCCTTCCTTCAACCTGGCAACGTGACTTGGAAGGATCGATCCAAGGGTTTCCGAGTGGCTGCTAAGTAGGGCTATTCTAGTCAATGGGTGAGTTGGATGCAATGCCAATCACGTGAAATTAGCTTAAAAGGTTCAATGTCTCGCTGGTTAGCCAGCGCTTTCTTAGCGTCTGTGTCCAGGCGCGACAGTTGTGGCATAATGAGCGGTACGAACAACAGGAAATAGGTGTCAGAAAATGCAGCTCTACTTTATTCGTCATGGACAGAGCCACGTTAATCTGAAAGAGTGGGCCAACGGCAACACCGACGAAGGGTTGACCGACTTAGGTCAACGTCAGGCCCGTGCGCTGGCCGAATGGTTGCCGCAAGAGGTTGCGACCGTCGACATCATCTACAGCAGCACGATGCTGCGCGCGCGTGAGACGGCGGGCTACGTAGCCCAGGCCTACGATATGGACATTCAATTCGACGATCGCCTGCGCGAGATTGGCAACAACCGTCTCGATCACTCGCCCTGGCCCAACGACCGTCTGCCTGCCAGCTATGCCGACTACTGGGCCAGCGAACGGCCTTTCGCTCCCGTCACGCCCCTTGTCGACGGCGGCGAAACGATGATGCACTTCCGCACGCGCGTGGGGCTATTTATCGAGGACATGGTGCAGCGCCACGCCGATCAGGTCATTATTGCCGTGTGCCACGGCGGCGTAATCGAAACGGCTTTTGACCACGTATTCAACGTCGGCGCTTTTCGTCACTGCGAAGTCTGGAATTCCAATACGGGGCTTTCCCACTTCGAGTATGTCAACCACCCCCGCCGCGAAACGTGGCGCCTGCACTTCCACAATCGCGTCGATCACCTACGACGTATGGAGTGGGGCCTTGCCGAAGATGTGCGCCAGGCGCCGGCCGCTAGCGGCAGCAAAGCGCCCTAGGCCCGCGATCAGTCTACAATGGCGTAGAGAGCACTGCCAGGTAGAGGATGAACGGCAAAAAGGTAACGACAGCGGCGAGCTGCCGCGCTCGTGACAGATAGAGCAGCCGGGGAGGGCCCAGCAGCAGCAGAAAGAGAAGCGCGTTGAGCACGAGTACGGTGATCCCTGCCTGCGCATCGCCAAAGCGCGCCCACACGGCAAGCCAGGTAGCGGTGAACGCCAGACCCATCAGGTTGACGCCCAACAGGCCCACAAATGAAACGATGCCATAAGACCAGCCGCCAGGCGACATCCTGGCTTCCCCTTCCGTCGTGAGAACAAGCATATAAATTAGCGCTAGCCCGAACCAGCTCGCCGGTGTGAGCAGCAAATAGATCGTAATCGAAGGCTCGTCCAGCAGCCCACGATTAATGGCCACCACCGAATCGAGGAAACCGGCCACATAGGCCGTAGCCATGGTGATCGCCAGCGCGAAGACGACGCCCAGACTGCCTAATACGCGCCTTTCGAAAACCTGGCGCGGTAAAGTCACACCCGATGGAAAGGGCCTCAGCCTCTTAAGCCCCACAATGGCCACACAAAAGATCAGGAAGAAGAGACCCATCAGCACTGAATTGAAGAAGCCGGCGAACTCAAACGGCTCGCCGAATTGCGCGCTAAGCCGCGGCAGCATCCATAGCGAGATGACGAAGGCGAGCAGATCGGCAAGCGGGGCCGGCAGGC
Source organism: uncultured Ardenticatenaceae bacterium (assembly GCA_964384155.1). Taxonomy (GTDB): domain Bacteria; phylum Chloroflexota; class Anaerolineae; order Promineifilales; family Promineifilaceae; genus JAAYYY01. The sequence continues at coordinate 1,011 of CAYLJW010000004.1, read as the reverse complement.
TGCGGTTGGTCCACTGCCGGGCACGCCGAGTAGCGTCCGGCGCTGTAAGCGAGTCGGTTCGTGACATCGTTTCTTTTTTCAACACAAAGTTGTTTCACTCTTTAACGGCTGAGTGCAAAGCAGGGGAAAGCAAACAGGCTCCCTCTGCAACATCAAGGTGCTGACTAGTTTACCTGTTTTGCGTGCCAGCCGCGAATTCGTGAGTTATGCTATACTATATAGGTCCATTCGTGTCAGACAGGAGGAAGCGGTGGCAACAATTAACGTGATGATTGTGGATGATCACCCCGTGTTCAGGCAGGGTCTGCGTGACCTTGTGGAAACCGAGGACGGCTTGCAGATTGTGGGAGAAGCAGCCGACGGGGAAACAGCCCTAAAGCTCGTGGATGAGCAAGAACCAGATGTGGTCTTAATGGATATAAACTTGCCCACCATGAACGGCCTGCAGGTTACGCGCCAACTGCGCGAGGCCCATCCCGACGTCAAGGTAATTATGATCACCGGCTACGACGATGCCGAGCAGGTGTTTCATGCCTTCCGCTCAGGAGCGTCGGCCTATTGCGCCAAGGATATCTCGCCCGAAGACCTGATCGCCATGATCCGCGCCACACATGCCGGGAACTACGTCGTGGGTCAGAAGCAAATGACCTACGAGGAAATGCTGGAATGGATAGACGAGCGCATCGGGCGCATGCCCGGCGGGCTGCCGCAAGACGAGGAAGAGATGTTTGAGCCGCTAACGCCGCGGCAAATGGAAGTGCTGGAACTGGTGACGCGGGGCATGAGTAACAAAGAAATAGCCTATAAGATGCATATCAGCCACCAAACCGTTAAGAACCACATGACGGCCATCCTGCGCAAGCTGAGCTGCCAGGATCGCACTCAAGCGGCCGTCTACGCCCTGACCCACGGCTGGATTCGTCTCGACGACAAGAAGGCGACGTAAGCGCACCCTTCAAAGCAAAAGAGGGCGAAATTGGCAGTGACCTACTCTCCCAGGGGCTCGCGCCC
>CAYLJW010000003.1:0-204512 GCA_964384155.1 uncultured Ardenticatenaceae bacterium | reverse complement strand
CCGAAGTGGCGAAACAGGCAGACGCGCTACGTTCAGGGCGTAGTGGGCATTACGCTCGTGTGGGTTCGAATCCCACCTTCGGCATCGCAAAAGGCCCGGTTATTCTCCGGGCTTTTTCGTTTGTTATCCCTGGTACGTAGCAGTGATAATTGATTTCAATGTCAGGGTCAGGGTTGCACGCGAGAACGATCATCTTACAGGCTCGCGACCTTCAAACCCCACACGCAAATGGCAGGTAAAAAATGAACGACTTGTTGTCCCAAACCGTCGAAATCAGCAAAGCAGCGGGCGCTACGATCATGGAGTTTTACCGCTCCTCCTACGAAGTCAAGGACAAGGCCCCGGATAACCCCGTAACCGAGGCCGATTTTGCCGCTGATACGCTGCTAAAGGAGCGGTTGATAGAGCTTCTGCCGGAAGCCGGCTGGCTCAGTGAAGAAACGGTGGACAACCCTATCCGCTTGCTGAAAGAATATGTCTGGGTTGTCGATCCGCTCGACGGCACCAAGGAGTTCGTACTTGGTATCCCCGAGTTCTCTGTATCGGTCGGCCTCGTGCGTGATGGTAGACCGCAGTTGGCCGTCGTCTATAATCCGGCGACTGACGAATTATTTACAGCCGAGTACCAGAAGGGCGTAACGTACAACGGCAACGCCACTCAGACCAGTGACCGCAGCGATCTGCAGGGCGCGCTCGTCGACGCCAGCCGCTCGGAGTGGAATCGCGGCGAGTTCAAGCCGTTTGAGGATCTCGTCGAAGCGCGCATTGTAGGCAGCATCGCCTATAAACTGGCGCGCGTGGCCGTGGGCCAGGCGGATGCCACCTGGAGCCGCGGGCCAAAAAACGAGTGGGATATTTGTGCCGGGACGTTGTTGATTACCGAAGGCGGCGGTGTGTGTGTCGACCTTGACAACAAGGAGATATTCTTCAACCGCCCGCGCCCCAAGGTAAATGGCATCATCGCCGACAACGGCAGCTTACACGACGCCCTCTTCGCTGCACTCAAACCGCATGGCGCGGCGCGCACCGACTGATGCGCGGCCTGTTCTTAGCCTGAAAAGATAGGACATTTTGGCTACCCATTACGCCCTGTGGCGCTTTGACAGCCTGATTGGCAGTATGGTAAGATGCAAACGTTCCAGCTTACATAAAATCTGAAACGGTGCAGTTTAGTCAGGGGCAGGGAGGTAACGTTTCATTCAAGGAGTTTGCAATGAGATCGCGTACCGAGATGATGGTGGATCGCCTGCGAGATTTGCAGGCGGGCACCCCAGACATAGAAGCTTCCGCGGTCGTGAGCGTTGATGGCCTGATTATGGCTTCGTCCCTACCTTCCGGCGTCGACGAAGATCGCATCTCCGCCATGTCGGCGGCCATGTTGTCGCTCGGCGACCGCATTGCCAGCGAGCTAAGCGGTGGTAAACTTGAGCGCGTCTACATTAGTGGAGACGCCGGTATCATTGTGTTAATGGCCGTCGGCGAGGAAGCTGTGCTCACCGTTTTGGCGCGCAGCACGGCCAAGTTGGGTCTTATTTTTCTCGACGCAAGGCGCACCGCGGAGGACCTCGCCAGGCTACTTTAGTCAGGTAAGCGCATGGTAAGCTCGCTTCGGCGGACTTCGACAGAGTACAATGAAAGTGGGGCATGTCACCCAGGATGACATGGCCCACTTTTTGTTTTGGCGGTAATTATCCGTGTGTGAAAGGCTAAGCGAGAGGCCAACATGACCAAATATATCTTCTTTACCGGGGGCGTTGTAAGCTCGGTGGGCAAAGGCGTCACGGCCGCTGCTCTGGGTCGCCTTCTCAAAGCGCGCGGCCTGAGCGTCGCCGTGCAGAAGCTTGATCCCTACATCAACGTCGATCCTGGGACCATGTCGCCCTATCAACATGGCGAGGTTTTTGTGACGGAAGATGGCGCGGAGACAGACCTCGATCTTGGCCACTACGAACGTTTCATCAATATCAACCTCGGCCAGATGTCCAACGTCACCACCGGACGCGTTTATGCCGAAGTGATCGCCAAGGAGCGGCGTGGCGATTACCTGGGCGGCACCATCCAGGTCATTCCCCATATCACCAACGAGATCAAGCGCTTCATCCGTGTTGTAGCCGATAATACGCGCGCCGACGTGGTCATCGTTGAGGTTGGTGGAACGGTTGGCGATATTGAAAGCCTGCCCTTTTTAGAGGCCCTGCGCCAGATGCGCTCCGACGTGGGGCGCGAAAACACGCTCTACGTCCATGTCACCTTCCTGCCCTACCTCGAAGCAAGCCGCGAGCTAAAGACCAAGCCGACGCAGCACAGCGTTCGCGAGTTACGCAGCATCGGCATCCAGCCCGACGTGATCATTGCCCGCGCCGACCACGCCATTCCCGAAGAGCACCTGAGCAAAATCGCGCTCTTCACCGATGTAGAGCGCAGCGCCGTGGTGCCCGCCGTCACCAGCGACATCCTCTACAGCATTCCCCTGAAGATAGAAGCCACAGGCCTGGGCGACCTGGTGGTGCAGCGCCTGGGCCTTGAGAATCAGGTACAGGAACCCGACTTATCCGCCTGGGAAGCGATGATTCAACGGATCCGCCGGCCCCATGAGAGCATCAAGATCGGCATCGTGGGTAAATATGTCGAGCTACACGATGCTTATATGAGCGTGCGCGAAGCGCTCTATCATGCCGGCATTGTCACCGACCGCCAGGTAGAGGTCGCCTGGATCCACTCAGACACCCTTGAAAAAGGCGAGAACTGGGAGGCGATGCGCGATCTGGCCGGCATCGTGGTGCCCGGCGGCTTCGGCTACCGCGGTGTGGAAGGCAAGATTAATGCCGCCCGCTGGGCCAGGCAAAACATGGTGCCTTACCTCGGCCTCTGCCTGGGCATGCAGGTGATGTGCATCGAGTTTGCGCGCGATCTATATGGCAACGACGAGCCCAACAGCACTGAGTTCGACGAAACGACCGAGCACCCCGTCATCAGCCTGATGCCCGATCAGCACGATCTGGCAGACATGGGCGGCACCATGCGCCTGGGCGCGTATCCCTGCAAACTGGTTCCCGGCACCATCGCCGCCGAAGCGTATGGCCAGTCGCTCATTGAAGAGCGCCACCGCCACCGTTGGGAGTTCAACAATCGTTACCGAGAAGACCTGCAGGCGCACGGCATGCGTTTCAGTGGACTATCGCCAGACGGGCGCCTGGTAGAAATTGCCGAGCTGGCCGAGCACCCCTTCATGTTGGGCAGCCAGTTTCATCCAGAATTTAAGAGCCGGCCCAACCGCCCCCATCCTTTGTTCACTGCGTTCATGAAAGCAGCGATTGCCTATCAACAGCAGGCTCAGGAAGGCGACGACGCGGCTACAAGTCAGAACAGCAACGGCGCCTTGCAGGGCGAAGAGGCGCGATCTGCTTAACGCCGGTTAGAATGCCCTGCGCCTTACTACGGATCCTTGCGCAGTCGCTCCAGCTCCAGGCCCATGATCAAGTATGGCTCCGGGACGCCGCTGAACTGAAATCTACTGCAAATAACCTGCCAGCCCCGTTTACGATAAAGCTGCAGCCCGCGCGTTTCAGCATCCAGCGTCGATAAAACGGCCGTACGGTTGGGCGCTGCTGGCAGGAGCCGGTCATGAAGGCCGCCTCCAATACCCCTCCCTTGCATGGCCGGCCGCACGGCCAGCTCGACCACCTCGAAGGCATCCTCGAACCATTTCTCTCTGGTCGCACTGTCTATCTGCGCCACAATCTGCTCGTACCACCACTGTCCGCTCTGGCCGGTGTAGCCATAGATGAAACCGCATAGATCGTGGCCTCCGGCCAGCGCTGCAACACAGCGGAATCCCTCATAGCCGGCATGTTTGGCGAAGGACGACTTAAACTGGCTCACCACGTTTTCGCCCTTGCCATAGGGCGGCGGCCGAAACGCCAGGCGGTAGACATCGACAATGGCATCGCGCCAGGCATCGATTTCGGCGGGCTCGATCGTCACATAGCTAATGGCCTGCTGTAGCACAGCGTTTGCACTCCATCGGGGCAGCTTCTCGCGTGGCGGCCAGTTGTTCGCCAACGCCTGCCGCTAGAACGTCAACAAGCGCTGCATTTCCTGCGCAATGTCGTCCACGCTCGGCACCACCGCGTTCATCAAGGGAAAGCTGAAGGGGATTGGAATCGCCGGCGCGGCGAGCCGGCGCACCGGTGCATCCAGATAGACGAAAGAGTCCTGGGCAATGACCGCTGCGATCTCGGCGCCAAAGCCGGCCAGCGCGATATCTTCGTGCACAATCAGGCACTTCGCCGTTTTGCGCACCGACTGCGCCACCGCCTGGCGGTCCCAGGGCACAATCGTGCGCAGGTCGATCACTTCGACGCCCCTGGCCAGGCGCTGGGCAGCTTCTTCGCAGCGCTCCACCATCGCCCCCCAGGTCACCACCGTCAGCTCGTCGCCGGGGCGCGTTATCCTGGCTTGGCCAAAGGGCACCACGTAGTCATCGCCGGGGTACGGCCGGCGCGCCCAGGCGGCGTCCATCTGCGCGCGATGTTCGAAGAAAACCGTGGGATCATCGCCGCGTAAGGCAGCCCGCAGCAGGCCCGCGGCGTCTTCGGCATTCGAAGGAAAGGCGATGCGCCAGCCTACGGCGTGCGCAAACGCCGCTTCATCCGTCACGCTGTGCCAGGGGTCGCCCACCTTGCGGCCAAAACCGCCGGCCAGGCGTACCACGATTGGCGCTGCAAAACGGTTTGCCGTGCGCCAGCGCAGCGTGCCGCAATTATGGATCTGCTCTGTGGCCGGGTCGGCATATTTGCGGAATTGAACTTCGGGCACGGGCAGCAGGCCTGCCAGGGCCATACCCACGGCGCGGCCAATGATGCCTTCTTCCGACAGGCTGGTATCGAACACCCGCTGCTCACCGTGCGTGCTTTGCAGCCCCTGCGTCGCCGTGTGCACGCCGCCCTTGGCGCCCACATCTTCGCCGAAGAGTACCAGGCGCGGATTGAGTGCCAGCTCGCTGTCCAAGGTGCGGCGGATGGCCTCGATCATATTCACGCGCCGCGGCTCTTGCACCTGGGCCTGCTGGCTGCCGGCCGGCAGCTCGACGCCGGCAGCCAGCAGGCCGCCTACCTGCGCCGGCTCCTGCGCGTCTGACCAGACGTAGGCAGTCACGTGCGATTCGTCGGGGTGGGCCTGCGCCAGCGCCGCCGCGGCGGCCGCGCGCACTTCTTGCTCCACCTCGCCAGCCAGCGCTCGCCACTCATCCTCGCTCATCCGCTCTGGAACCAGGTAATCGCGCAGCGCCGGCAGCGGATCGCGCTGCCGCTCTTCTTGCATCACCGTCTGCGGTTTGTAGGCCTGGTTGTCGTGGCTGGAGTGCCCACTGAGGCGCGGCACGCGCAGGTGGATCAGGGCCGGGCCCTGCCAGCGTCGTGTGAAATCCACCGCTTCCTGCACAATTTGGGCAGTCTGCGCCGGATCCGAGCCGTTGCCTTGCCAGAGACGCAGGTTTTGAAACGAGGCCAGATTAGCGGCAATATCGCCCCCCGGCGTTTGCAGCCACTTCTGCACCGAGATGGCGTAATCGTTGTCTTCGATTACAAAGAGCAGGGGCAATTGCAGTGTAGTGGCCATCGTCAGCGCTGACCAGAAGCCGTTCGTAGCCACCGAGCCGTCACCGCCGGAGACCACGGCAATGCTGCCTTCAAGCTCGCGCTCTCCCAGCTCATGTAGGCGATAGCACAGCGCCTGGGCCCAGCCGGCTGCGGGCGTGAACTGCGAGCCAACGTCGCCGGCCATCGGCAAAATGGTTGCCCGGCCCCGCGAAGGCATGTTAAACACCACCCCCACGTCACGGCCCCCGCTAACGCTGCCCTGGCGCGCCATGCCGCCGGCAAATGCTTCATTTACCGTGAGGCCGCTACCCAGCACAAACGGGCGCGAACGATAATAGACGCTGGCGGCGTCTCCAGGTCGATCCAACAACTGGCACAGCAATACCTGGCTCAGCTCGTGCCCACGCGCCGAGAATTGGTACAGTACGTCGCCGCTGGGGTATAGCTCCGCTTCTTCAATCTCGTCCATGATGCGCGACGTTAGCGCCAGCCGCGCTGCTTCATTCCAGTCGAATGCGGATTGAGCTGCCATCATCTTCCCTTATCGCCATGAGCTAATATAGAGCGCAGGGCGCCGCGCCGCTGCGTCCCATCTGACAACGGTTTTCTTGTCTGAGAAGGGCCCATACTATACCATTGAGTTGACATTTATAGGCATTCGCCTACCCATCGCCGCAGACGCTTTATAACCTATTCTTGGACCCAAGACCAAACGACTCGCTCATGGACCGATCGATTCTGGTGTCCACCATCATTGCCACCATCGGGCGTACGTCTTTAGAATACGCCGCGACATCCGTCTTGCAGCAAGAAGCCGGCTGCGCGCTAGAGCTCATCGTCGTCAACGATTCGGCGACACCGTTGCCCCAGGCCGACTGGCAGCTCGACGAGCGAGTGCGCCTGCTAAACACCAACGGGCGTGAGCGCAGCATTGCGCGCAATGCGGGCGCTGCCGTTGCGCGCGGCCGCTATCTACACTTCCTGGACGACGACGATTACCTGCTTCCCGGCGCCTGGGTGGCCATCAGCCAACTCGCGCGCACACACACCGGTTTCAGCGCCTATTATGGCGCCACAAAGTTGATCGACCGTACCGGCAAGCCGCTTTTCGTCATAAAGCCGCAATTCGCCGGCGATGTTTTCATCCAGGCTGTCGCCGGAGAGTGGTTTCCATTGCAGTCGACCTGGATCCGGGCCGGCGCCTTCGCCGGGCTTCGTGGCTTTGATCCGCAGGCCGTGGGCATAGAAGATATCGATCTCGTGCGTCGTCTGGCGCTGCACGGCCGCCTCGCGGCCACCACACAGCCCATCAGCGCCGTGAGCATGGGCCAGGAAGGCAGCACCACAGACGCGATCCAGGCGCAGGCGCGCGGGCGTCTGGCGCGCGAGGCGCTGCTGTCCCGGCCCGAAACGTTCAGCCGGCTGCGGCAGTCGGCCAGCAACCCTTACTGGCGCGGCCGCCTGGTCCGCGCGTATGTGACCTCGTTTGTCTGGAATACCCGTCGTGGCTACCTGCTCACGGCCGCCGCCCGCTTTGCCCGCGCCGGCCTGAGCATCGCCGGCGCCGGCCGCGACCTGGGCAGCCGCGCCTTCTGGCGCGCTGTATCGCGACCGCACGACGGCATCGCTTTCGCCTGCGCGAGCCGCAGCGCCCAGCCATGACCCCAGGCTTGCCATGTTCAGCAGCACGATAATTCCCACAATTGGCCGTCCTTCGCTGCTCCGTGCCGTCGAAAGCGTGCTGCAACAGGCTATGCCACAAGGAGACTTTGAACTGATCGTGGTCAATGACTCTGGGCACGCGCTGCAGCCGGCGGCCTGGCAAAGCTCGCCGCGCGTGCGTATCATCCATACCCAGCAGCGCGAACGCTGTTTCGCGCGCAACGCCGGCGCAGCTATCGCCAGGGGTCGTTTCCTCCATTTCCTGGACGATGATGATTGGTTGCTGCCCGGCGCGTTGGCCTCCATTTATGCCCTGTGGCAGGCTGCGCCGGGCGCTTCGTGGCTCTATGGCGGCATCCGTATTGTCGACAGCCATGATCATATCCTGGCCGAGATCAACTCGGCCATGCACGGATCGTGCGCCGCACAGTTCGTGGGCGGCGCCTGGGCGCCCATACAGGTTTCGTGGATTGAGAACCAGGGCTTCTTCGCCGTGGGCGGCTTCGACCAGCGTATGACGCCCGTCATCGAAGACCTGGACCTCTGCCGGCGTATCGCGCTGCACGGAACCTTCGCTAACACGACCGGCGTGCTTGGCTGCCTGCGTCGCGACCTTGAGTGGGGCAGCACCACGGCCTACCAGGCTGGCCCCAGCATCAACCGCGAGGCGCGCGACGCGCTGCTGGCCACACCTGGCACGTGTCGCAGGCTAATAGCGTCGGCTGGCGATTGCTACTGGCTAGGTCGCGTCGTGCACACCTACCTCAGCGGACTCCTGCTCAACGCCCGCCGCCGTCGTCTGTGGACGGCCCTGAGCCGCCTGTTACACTTGCTCTTGACAATGCTGCGAGCCTTGCCCTGCCTTTGGCGCCGTACCTTCTGGCGGGCAGCCACGGCCGAACATGTTCCCGATACACTCTATTACGTGCTGGCCGAACTTGAGGGCCGACGAGCAGCCTAGGCCAACATGATCGATATTTCCACCATAGTGCCTACCGTTGGTCGCCATAGCCTGGAGCGCGCGGTTAACACCGTTTTGCAGCAAGCGTGCCCCGGCGCGCAGTGGGAAGTTGTCGTGGTCAACGACAGCGGCGCTCCCTTGCCGCCGTCAGCGTGGCACAACGATCCTCGCGTGCAGCTCATTGAGACGCAGCAGCGCAACCGCTGTGTGGCGCGCAACAGCGGCGCGACGATAGCTCGCGGCCATTATTTGCACTTCCTCGACGACGACGACTGGCTGCTGCCCGGCGCCTGGGACGCGCTGCTGAGCACGGCGCAGCGGCATCCGGCGGCCGTCTGCACCTATGGCGGCGTACAGTTTGTCGACGAGCGCGACCGGCATCTGGGCGGCTTTAACCTGCGCAAGAGCGGCGACTGCCTGATCGAAACAGTCTCCGCTATCTGGATCCCGCTGCAGGCGTCACTGATCAAGGCGCCGGCCTTCTTCGCCCTAGGGGGCTTCGCGCCCGATATGCCCGCCGCCGAGGACCTGGATCTCAGCAGGCGCTTGGCGTTTCGCGGCCACTTCGCCGCTGCAGAGCAAACGGTGGCCGCCGTGCTGCGCGGCGCAAGCTGGGGCAGCGTGTCGGCCAATCATCTTACGCTGGAATACAATCGCCGTGGGCGGGAGCGGCTGCTGCAGCGCCCGCAGGCGCTGCGGCGGCTGCAGGCGTCTGCCGCCGGCTCGCCCTTCTTTCATGGGCGCATCCTGCACACCTATCTGGCGGCGATGCGCTATGCACTCAGGGATGGCCGCCCGTTAAGCGCGGCGAGCCACCTGCTGCATGGGCTCTGGGCCCTGGCCCAATCCGCAGCGCACGCACGACGCAAGGCCTATTGGCAGGCTTTGGGCGAAGACACGATCATGCATCGCCTGATTGAAGATGCCGCTCCCGGCTTCCAGTCGGTGTCGGAGTGGCTGCGATGAGCCGCTTGCGCCGCCCGCAGATCCACATCGTCAACCCCTTCGCCGACGCGGCCGGCAGCCCCATGCGTGCGCTTGCCCTCTACGAGCTGTTGGCGCCTTATGCCAGCGTGACGCTGTGGAGCGAATACGCCATCGACCAAGCGTTGGCGACACGCTATCCTATTCGCCAGATTTCGCTAGCACGGCTGCAATTCCCGCAGACGGGTGTCTTTGTTATCGTCGGCGTCTATTTTCGCATCGGGCGCTGGTATTATCTGTCCCGACCGCACCGCGTCATCCTGGTCAACAACATGCCGCGCAGCCACAGCTTCGATCAGCGCATGCGCAAGCTGACCTGGCGCGGCTGGCGCCCATCGCGCGTCGAGGTTGTGTTTGCCTCAGAGCAACTAAAGGAGCAGTTTGCGCAGCCCGGTCGTGTGGAGTATTCGCTGATCGATCTGCACCGTTTCACACCGGCGCGCGCCGCCGGTCGCTCCCAACCGTTTACCGTGGGCCGAATTAGCCGCGACGCGCCGGAAAAGCACAACGCGCAGGATCCGGCCGTGTACCGCCGGTTGGCGCAGCACGGCTGCCGCGTACGCCTGTTAGGCGGCGCCATCCTGCAACAGGAGCTTGGCGCAGCGCCGGGCATTGACCTGTTGCCATTTGGCGCAGAGGACCCGGTGGCCTTTCTGCAGGGGTTGGACGCCTTTTACTACCGCACGGCCCAAACCTGGCTAGAGCCATTTGGTCGCGTGGTGGCCGAAGCAATGGCCTGCGGCCTTCCCGTAGTCTGCCATCAGGAAGGCGGCTATGCCGAGATTATCACCCATGGCAAGGACGGCTATCTATTCCAGGGCGAAGAAGAAGCCCTGGCCATCCTGCTGCGCTTGCGAGACGACGCGGCTCTGCGCCGTGAAATCGGGGCCAACGCGCGGCGCAAGGTGGAAAAGATTTACTCGCCGCAGCAGCTAGCAGCGCTACGGCGCTATTACCTGGCCTAAGCATCAGACAGGCCAACGAGATAGGAACGAACAATGATCCTTGCCGATAAGCTGCGGGCTACCCTGCTGAGAATTGCTCAGAAGAGCCTTGGAAGCGTCTTGTCGGAGCGCACCATCGATGGCGCCATCCTCGACGTCAAGCGCTGGTTCGCGCGCCGCAAGAACCGCGGCAAAGCCGATATGGCGCCCGCCCACCATCGCCTCCATTTTGGCTGCGGTTGGCGGCATGTCCCCGACTGGCTCAACGTCGATGTGCGGCACAGCGAGCACGATGTCGATCTGGCCGGCGGCCGCTTGCCCTGGCGCGCCGGCGTTTTTGAAGCGGCTGTCGGCCAGCACGTGGTCGAGCATCTTGACCTGGACAGCGAGCTACTGCCCTTGCTCCACGAGCTGCGGCGCGTGCTGCAGCCGGGCGGCGAGCTTTGGCTGAGCTGCCCGGACATGGAAAAGGTGTGTCGCTTTTATCTTGATGGCCGCCTGGACGAGCTTTTGCAGGATCGCCGGCGGCGTTACCCGGACTTCACGCTTGCTTCGGTCCCCCTCTCGCACCTGGTCAACGACCTGTTTCACGCCAGGGGACAACACCGAAATCTGCTCGACTTTACGCTATTAAGTTGGTGTCTGCAGGAAGCGGGCTTCGTGGCGGTCGGGCGCGTGGACGAGGCCGCGCTGCTCGAACGCTTCCCCGCCTTTCCGCCGCGCCACGACGACATGCAGTCGCTCTACATCGTGGCCCACAAGCCCACCACACCAGAAGCAGCGCCGCACTAGTGGCGCGACGCGCGGTCGAAGATGTTCACGATATTTTCCACATAGTGGTCGAGATTGAGCCCTTCCTCCACCGCTTGTCGCGCGTTGTACCCCAGGCGCGCCCGCTCACCTTCACCGTGCCACAGCGCCAGCACAGCCTCGCGCAGCGCCGGCACATCCGTTGGTGGAACCAGCCGGCCGGTTATGCCCTGCCGCACATATCCCTTTAACCCTGCCGTGTCACTCACCACCACCGCCTTGCCCATGGCCATTGCTTCCAGCACGGCGTTCACTCCCGCAGCATAGTCCACATCCTTTAACGGCACAACGACGAGGCAGGCGCCGGCATACAGCTCGCGCAACGCCGTGTAAGAGACGGGTCCCAAAATTGTGGTCTCGCTATCTTCACTATTCGTGATGCGTAGAGGCGTCGACGACCAGGGACTGGAGGCGGCAATAACCACGCGAAGCCTGGTTCCCGCAAGCGCACTCAAAAACGTCTCGTAATCCCGCTGCTCGCGTCCGACGACGAGCACATAGTCCGATTCCCTGCCCGGCAGGGGATGAAAGAAACGGTGATCGACCTTGTCGTGGATAAAGTGCGTATTCTCCGCCGGGATATCTAACTCATCTTCGGCATACTGTGCCTGAGCGGCCGAGACGCAAATTAACTGTGAGAAAGAGCGGTGCAGGGCCCACAGGCGCAAGAAGGGGCGCTTAAGACCTGACGACAGTTTGTGGGCGATGACGATATGGGCCACTTTTGGCCGGTTCCTGCCAAAGCGCAGCAGGGCCGCCAGGGGAATGGCTACCTTTTCTGATGTAGATAACACACTCATAACCGGCGAGCGCTGCCTGGCGGTCAGCATAGGCGCCACAAGGCTCAAGCGCAGGTGCTGCTCCAGCGGGCGCACCAACCGCCGCGCCAGCTCACCCTGTAGGTCAGACGAATAGACGTGCGCCCCCAGCCGCTGTGCAATTTCTGCATAGTCCTGGCGCGGCATGTGTCCCCCGCCACAAAGCGAGGCGTACTCGGATGGCTCTATGCCCGCGCCGTCGAGAAGAACTATCGAATTTGGCATCGACTGGTATTAGAACTGTGCCGAACGCAATGTCTGGTTGCCGTGGAGCACCTTAACAGGTCCCATCGATATCGAATTACCGCTTCGCCGATGACGATGGGGACAATCGACGGTGGAAACTTTAGGAAATTATACCTAACTTACGCGCCAGAACGAATAAATGCCGATTCCGTATGCTATACTACGATTTGAGCAGGACTATTTGAACCTGTGTGCGGCGTCCGAAGTGCGTCGACCGTGTTAGCATTCAAGCAGGTATTTTACTGGCGTCCCGCGTTCTTCAGACAATGTACACAAGTGGACGAACGTCGTATGAAACGATTCGCAGCTAGGGGGCAGGCGCTTGCCGAATTCGCCCTGATCATCATCGCAGTGCTGATGTTGATTTTCCTGATCTTAGAGGCAGGGCGCGTATTGTGGGCCTGGGTGACGGTTCAGGGCGCTGCCAGAGACGGCGCACGTTACGCGATCACCGGGCGCGACGGCTGCGAAGCAGGTATGGATCGCCTGGACTGCGTAGTCGACACAACGTTGAGTGGCCTCAGCGGCCTGCCGCTCAACCAGGATCCCGACGCCCTCTTTGAGGATGACCACTACTTCCTGATTGAAGTCTTCGGCGTCAACGAGAACGGCGAGCTGGTATCTGACTTCGCGGGTGCGCCGGGTCAGCCGGTGGTCGTGCGCGTGATCTACCGCGTGCCCATCGTCACTCCCTTCTTCCGCCCCATTCGCCCCAGCCTTCCCGTCTTTGGCCAGGTCACCATGAACAACGAGCAGTGGGGCAACCTGGGCGGCGCCACAGCCGGCGTAGGCCTGCCGCCGCCATTGCCCGACATCCCAACTCCCGGCGTCACCCCGTCGCCCACGGCGACGCCCACGCCTGGCGCATCGCCGACGCCAACCGCCTCGTCGACGCCCACTTCCACGCCCACGGCAACGCGCTGCGCCACGCAGTTCGAGACCGTACTGGTGCATGGCGACGAATACGTCGGCGTAACCGGCCAGCTCAATTCCGGTGTATCCCTCTTTGACATGAGCGTAACAGGCACACCTGGGGTCCCCCTGCACATCGGCTCGGCGGCGCTCATCAACCGCGATGGTCATGCCTGCCCCGGATATGCCGACGCCCATGTGGGTCCACCGCTTGAGAGTGGCCATACGATTATGGTGCGCAACGACGCGCCAGACGACGGTTCATATGATATTGCCGTTGTGATCACCGCCACGCCAACGCCTACCCTGGCGCCCACAGAAACCACGGCGCCGACGGCGACGCCGACGAACACGGCGACGCCGCTGCCTACTGCCACACCTGTTGGCCCCTATTTGGCGCTGTTCCCTGCCTGTGGCTTTGGGCCAACGGTTACCATTACTGTCCAGGGCCACCAGTTCTCATCCGGTACCATAAACCTTTTCTGGAAAGAAGGCAGCAACCCGCTGGCCTTCCAGGGCACGGCCAATGGCCCCAACTTCACCCAGGTGTGGACCATGTACAACGTCAGTGACGGCGTGCATCAGATACGCGCCATCCAGGGCAATACCAACGTTGGCGTAAACTTCCAGTTGCCCTGTCCCAATATGCCGACGCCGACGCCGGAAACCACGGCAACTCCGACGCTCGCGCCGGCGGACCTGGTTATCACCGGTCCCGTACTGCTCAGCACACCGCCAATCGTCGAGTACCGTCCTTTACAGTTCCAGTTTGTGATTGCCAACGAAGGCGATGTCGACGTAGAAACCCAGTTCTTTAACGACCTGTTCATCGATCCGCCCGGCGGCTCAATTACGGAACAAGGCATCGATATCGTGCACACCGACGGCTACATTGCTTCTGGTTCACTTGCAGCCGGCGCCACACGGGTGATCATCATCGAATCTCCGCTGGGCTTCACCGGCGGCATCCAGGGCACGCGCACCGTGTACGGCATGGTCGACTCGGTGCGCCAGGTCGACGAAGCCGACGAAACCAACAACCTCACGGCGCCGCTAAACATCAACGGCGTTACGCCCGCCCCTTCGCCGACGCCGTCTGCCACGCCGGGCGGCGACGATGTCATCATGGGCCAGGTGATGGCCTACATTGGCAACTGGGCGCCGCAGCGCCGCGCTGATGTGTGGTTAGTAAATAGCGGCAGCGGTCAGGTGGTCGCCGGCCCCGTGGCCACGGCGCACGACGGCCGCTACGTGATGAACGGCGTGCCGGCTGGCACGTACAACCTGTTTGCCTGCATCGAAGTAGACCAGTTGGTTTACGTAGGCTCGCGGCCCGGCGTTTTAGCCGGCGATCCATTTGCCGACATTTTTATGGTACATAACCCGTTGGGCTGTCCTTACTAAAACGAAGACGCCGCAACATGTATTGGAAGAGAAACACCGATGATTCGACGACGCCACACTCTCACGGCAATAAAATCCATGCTCATAACCGCGCTGTTGTCGCTGCTGGTTCTGTTGGCCCATACGACAGCGCAGGGCAACGATGTTGATAGGCCATTGCTTGCGCCCCAATGGCATACGTCGCCGCCCGGCCAGCGCCTTTCAACTGGCGCCCCAGGAGCCGACGGGCCAGTCATGGCCATTTCACCAGATGGCAGCAAGATAATGGTTGCCTACAACTATCGCGTGACAGGTCCCACAAATCGCGACCCTTACACTGTCGAGTTCGACGGCCAGGCCTGGTCGGCGCCAATACCAGTAGTGATCAGCGCCGGCAGCGATTCCGCTCAGGTCGCGCTGACCTACGATGCCAATAACGTGGCTCATCTAGTGTGGGAAGAACCGGGTTACGGCCTCGGCTATATGCGCTACAATGGTAGCGAATGGGTCGATTTTTCCTTCGTCGCTGAGTTGACGGAACGCATCATAGGCGCTTCCATCAGCGCTACGGGCAGCCAGACGCTGGACGTCGTCTATAGCGCCAGGCCCGGCGCCACGCAAAATCCCAACATCTATCATTCGCGCTCGACGAATGGCGGTGCGTCCTGGTCGACGCCGGTGGCCATCGCACAAACCGCGCCAACATCGCAGGCGCCCAAGATCGCGCACGACGCCGGCGGCCGGCCGCACGTGGTGTGGCAGGAAACGACGGCCGCGCCAGGTTTTGCCGTCCATTACACGCGCGGTCTGCCGTGGAGTACGCCCATCACCATCTCTCCCGGCATTCAAAACGCCCGCAGGCCGGCGCTGGCCATTGCCGGCAACACGGTGCATGTGGCCTTCACCAATTCCGTCTCCATCAACAATAACGACTTTGACCAATGGGCCACTTACACGCGCTGCTCCAACAATTGCAGCGCGCCAGCGAGCTGGTCGGCGCCGCTCAACGCCTCGGGCCAACCGGTCCGCGTCAATACCAGCGCGCCATCCGATCTCATCGCAAGCATCGTGCACCATCAGGCATGTACCTACATCTTTTTCCATGGCTATATTCCCAATGTAACGACGAACGAAGTCGTTTGGAATGTGAATAGCTGCGACGGCTGGGCCGCCGGTGGCCGCAGCCAGGTGACGGGGCACGACATGCGCGGCATCTATCCCCAGGCGGTGATGCGCGGCGACACCATTCACCTTGTTTATGAGTGGGTGCAGGGCGCCAACCGCCAGATTTACACCATGCGCGGCGCGATTAACGAAGGTGGAGGGGGCAGCCCCGGGCCGGCCGGGCCGGACGGCGTCTATCTACCCTTCATCGCCAGGCCGTAAATGAAACTATGAGCAGACTTGAACGGTTCCTGATCGGCCTACTCGGCGTCTTACTTATCGCGGTGCTCATTCTCGGCGTGCTGCTCTGGTTGAGTCCCGGCATCGGCGCGGCTCCCGCTCTACCCGTGGCCAACGTGCCTGTGGCCCCCACGCCAAGCTTCGCACGCAACACGGCCCTGGCAGCCTTCGACAAGGCGCGCCAGGAAGCCGGGCGCTGGCAGGCAGACGCACAGCTCGTACAGACATCGGCTACCTGGACCCAGGGCGCGGCCATCGAAGACTTGAGCAAAGGCGTCGCCACCTGGGACTTCACCTTCTTCTCGCCGGCGGCCGCATCCCTGGCCGTTATTACGGTGATCGAAGATGATGCACGCATTATGACCGAGCGCAGCGCGGCGCAAACAATCGTCACCCAGGATGTCGGCCAGTGGCGCCTGGATAGCCCTGAGGCCGTGGCCAGAACGTTGCAGGAAGGCGGCGAGGCGTTTCTGCGCAGCGCCGGCGTCTCGACGATGACCGCCTCGCTGAGCACCGCCGGTAGCGAAGGCCACATCGAGTGGTTTGTCTCGTTATTATCGAAACAGACTGGCGAATCGTTTACCGTGCGGCTAGACGCCTCGAACGGAGACATCCTGGCCGTGGAATCGACTTCTTAATAGAGCATGCAGGCAGCTTCACGCTGTAAGCGGCAACCAGGATGCAAGGCATTGCGCCTAGAGATGGTAAAGATGCAAGAAGCACAAGCACAACAATTAGAAAGACGGACCGCAGGACAGAGCCTGGCCGAGGCCGCTCTCTTCATGCCCGTTATCCTGCTACTCATTGCCGGGCTGATCGAAGTGAGCCAGCTCGTGATCACGCAGAACCGCATTAGCACTGCCGCACGCAATGCCGCGCGCTTCGGCGCACAGGGCGGCGAAGATACGGGCATTCGCAATATTACCCTGAACACGGTCATACAAACACTGGATCTTTCCAACGGCGTCTGGGATATATTTGTGGTGCGCGGCGCCCTGACAACCGATGGACAGCTCCCGGCCTCCAACTTCGCCACTGAACACATTTATGGCGTAGGCGCTACCTCGGCCTTCACTCGCACGACAACGGCTGACGCCTGGACCGCGCTGCGTGAAGAGATTGTCGACCAGCTCACGTACCCCGGTACCAGTCCTGCCAATCTGCGGGTGGTCGGGGTGCTCATCCTGCACGACGTCGAAACGATTACGGGAATGAACGTCATTCCCACCCTTTTGGGCCGTAATACGGTGCGCGGCTTCAGCATCATGCGCAACAGCGCCCTGGCCACGACCGTGACGCAATCGACCGGCTGCAACGGCGTCTACCCCCTGGCCATCGAGGAAAACGCGCGCTCGATTCTGCGCGAAGAGTTCAACAGTCTTGCCTTTACCCGGCCGAGCTCGGCGCCATCATACAACAGCTTTTCCGGGCATGTGGAGAACCGCGAGCTAAGCGCGGGCCGCGAAGGATACCTGTACCACCTAAACTTCGCCAACGCCGGCCCGCACCAGCAGCGCCAGGTGGCGCTGCTTAAATGGAATGGCGGCACACCCCCGCCGCCAAGCGATTACCTGGTGCGCACGCTGCAATACCCTGGCGCCAGCGGCGATCCGGTCTATGGCTACGTGGAACCGGGCGACCAATTCGACCGCGACCTGCACCGCGGCGACGTCGTGGCCCGCGCCCCTGGCTCGGCGGCTTCCTTGCTGACAAATTCGGTATTGAATCCAACAATATACAATCATATTAGCACGGAGCGCACCCTGCGCGTGCCTCTCTGGAACGCGCTCACCGACGACAATGACGACGCGGCGCCCGGAGACACGATCATTCAAATAACCGGCTTTGCCATCTTTCGTATTCGCGGCTACGGCAGCTCCGGCCCCTGGCTGCTGTTAGAACTGATGCGCCTAGACGATTCCTGTGGTCAGCCTTCATAAACACATCGACGCCTTACGTCCTGGAGGTATCAGAAAATAGCGATGAGACAGTTAAAATCTCTGCTAAGCCAGTTAAGGAGCTCTCAGGAGCACGGCCAAAGTATCGTGCTCATCGCCTTCAGTTTTATCGGGCTGCTGGCCATGGTCGGCCTGGCCGTCGACGTGGGCTTTGTCTATGCGCGCCGCGCCCAGCTATCCAATGCCGTCGACGCGGCAACCCTGGCCGGCGTGGTGGAGCTGAATCGTGACGTCAACGAGCGGCAAAATGCCCTCAACCGTGCGGCGGCCTTCCTGAGCGCCAACCATATTCCAGAACCAGCCATCGAGAATACGCTGGACAACAGTCTGTTCGCCTTTGACGCCGAGCAAGATTCGGCAACGCTCGGCGCGCGTACGTTTGCGCTCACCGTAACGATTCCCGTGGAGCTGCACTTTCTGCGCGTGATTGGTTTTACCTCGGTAGACTTAACGGAGTCCGCCACAGCATCGAACTTCCCCCTGGCAGACATCTACGCCAGCCGCCGTGTGGAAACCGGCGCGCTAAGCACGTCGAACCAGGCCGTATTTGGACCGCAGCTATGGACCAACTTTGGCGATCCCTTCTCGTCGTGGGGCAGCAATGCGCCCGCTTTCCGCGCGCGCTGGTTAGGCGACCCAACGCAGAACATTTATCGCTATCGCATCTTAATTCCTGACGACTATGAGGATCAGCTTTGCCCTGGCGGCAACGGCGCCGGCTCACTGTGCGATGTGGTTCGCGTCGAGTTGTTCGACGCCGACTCCCACAACAAGTCTGGCAATAGCGCTAACGTTGTGCGCACGCAAGCGGCGCAGAATTATGGCTTGAGCGCCATCGAGAGCCGTAGTTGTAGCTCAAGTCAGGTTAACCCCTGCCTCATTGCCACCGGCGAAGAACAGCTCATGAACTCGCCACATAACTTAAAAGATGATCAAATCAATCTGTGGTGGTTTCTGCGTATCGACGAGAACCGCGGCAATGCCAGCGGCGACCCCAATGCCGGCGGCGAACCGAGCAATTATACATCTGCTTATAGCACCATCACACGCTACACGCTCTACTTCTTCCAGCGCACGGCGTCGGGCACTATCCAGCGAGTGAACCTTGCCACCTATCACGGCAAATCGGGAGATTGGGGCCGTGACTTGCAATTTAGTAGTGGCGACGCACAGCGGCGTTACGAACACCTGTGGACTGACATGCGCTGGATCTCGCCGGGTGGAGAAAAGAGCCTGGGCGAGCCGCCATCGGGCCACCCGGATAACCCCAACAATCAGGCGCAGATCTACACCACTTGCGACACGAGCGTGAATCGGCCCGGCAGGCATGGTTGTACGCCCGATGCAGCCGGCCCGGGCAAAGGCTTCGAGATCGACATTAGTGAAGACCTGGCAAGCATTGTGCGCGATGAAGGCAGCGGTGCGCGCTACATCTACATGGAGGTCGAAACGCTGAGCGGCGGATCGGAAAATGGCTTCGAGATCTGGGCTGGGCCGCGCAACTACGTGCACAGCGTGAACAGTGACGTCAATGTGCGCAATGTTCAGGTTACCAACAACCCCAGCAGCCACTCCTCGCGTGGCGTCACCATCTTTGGCCTGGGCCATTTGCCTATGAACTCCAACTACGGCAATCGCGTCGAGATTCCCCTGATCTACGTTGGCCCCGAATATGCCGGCACCTCGGTTTTTGTGACCAACTTCGACTCCGACTCTTCGGCGTCTGGGCCGGTTCACTTTTATTTTGACACCATCGCGCGGGCCGATTGGGAGAAGTCGTTTTCACACCCCAACGGCACGCAAGACGACGACGGGCAGCGTAATGCTCGCGGCCAGGATGGAACGACGCGTTGTCTGATCGGCGGTTGTGATAACCGCTTCGTCGATCCCCCCTATCGCATCGACATTCCAACCTATACGGATGAATGCGATAGCAACCCCAATGAGGACATCTGCACCCCTTTTTACGGCGGGCGACTGATGGTCAGCTACAACGGCGGCCAACACGACACCTACCACTGGAATATCTCTCTTAGCGGCCTTCCATACCTGATCAGGTAAAGTGAGTTAGTAAACAATGAAGCGCATCGCAGCTCACATCGAAAATAGGAAGCCAGACTCGGCGCACCAGCGCGGGCAGGGCCTCGCCGAATACGGCATTATCTTGCTTATTGTCGCCATCTTACTCGTAGCCGTGGTGGGACTAATGGGGCCGGCGATAGAAGATTTCTTCGAGGGGTTTGCGGACAATGCGCCGATTGCGCCGCCCAGCCTTCTAGGCTATACGCCGCCGCCGACGTTTACGCCCCAACCCACAAATACCCCGGGCCCGTCGCCCACGAATACGGCGACGGCTACAGCCACGGCCACGGGAACTAATACGCCGACGCCGACGAACACCGCGACGCCGCGGCCAACCGGCACGTCGACGCCCACGCGCACGCCCCTGGCTTCCGCCACGGCCACGGCCACCATGACCCAGACGCCATCCAGGACGCCGACACCCAGCCGCACGCCAACGCCTAGCCGCACGCCGACCCCATCCAAAACGCCGACAGCGACCAAAACTGTCATACCACCGTCCCCTACCTGGACCGCCACGCCGACGCCGACGCCAACTCCAATACCGAGCGGTCCCCGCACCCGTGTGCACAACTTGACAGGCAGCGCCAGCACCAGTTTCCTGGGTATGTCAGCCAACGTTACGATTCATATTCAGAGAACCACCGGCGGCAATGTGCGCGATGCCACCGTCCACGGTATCTGGAGTACCGGTAATACCGATAGCTGCAAGACGGGAGCAAACGGCCAATGCTCGATTGCGCGAGGATTCTTGTTTGTCTATCAGGCTACCTTCACCGTAACAAACGTTACGCATGCCAGCCTGCCCTATCAGGATCCCAGCCCTCCGCCGTCGATTACCTTGCCGTAAGTATATTGCCCTCGTTCGCGGCACAGGCCCCCGGCTCAATTCAAACGTGAGCCGGGGGTTTTTGCGCCAGCGCCTCGGCCAGCTCTCGCCTTACCTCATCGTCTGGCTCATCCTCCAGCGCCCGTTCCAGGGCCCGTCGCGCAGCCTCGCCGCCGATCTGGCCCAGGGCCCACGCTGCGTGGCCCCGCACCAGGGCATGCTCGTCGCTTAACAGGGCCATCAGCGCCGGCGCGGCGGCCTGGCTGCGCCAGTTTCCGGCTGCAATACAGGCGTTGCGCACCAGGCGAAAACGCTTGATGCGTTTGATGGGGCTGTGCGCAAAGCGACGTGCAAACTGCTCCTCGTCGAGGGCCAGCAGATCAAGCAGCAGTGGCGCCGCCCGATCCAAGTCTGCCGCGCGAAAGCCGTCTTCATGGCTCTGGGGCGCAAAGCGATTGAAGGGGCAGACCACCTGGCACACATCGCAGCCGTACACCCAGTTGCCCATCAGCGGCCGCAGCTCTGGCGGCGTCCAGCCCTTCAACTCGATAGTCAGGTAAGAGATACAGCGCCGCGCGTCTAAGACATACGGCTGGGCAAAGGCGCTCGTGGGGCAAGCATCCAGGCAGCGCCGGCAAGCGCCGCAGCCGGGCATGGCGCGCGGCGCGTCGGGCTCCAGGACCAGGGTGGTCAGGATTTCGCCCAGAAAGAAGAAGGAGCCTCGCCGCGGGCCAATGAGCATTGTATTCTTGCCGGTAAAGCCCATGCCCGCGCTTGCGGCGTGATCGCGCTCTAAGATGGCTCCGGTATCCACATAGACGCGATGGCGCACGTCGCCGGTGGCTTGTCTACTCAGCCATTGCGCCAACTGCTCCAGACGCGGCGTCATCACATCGTGATAATCCATGCCCCAGGCATAGTTAGAGATACGGCCACGCGAGGGATCCTGCGCAATGTGCGGCGGAAGCTGCGCCGTCTGGTAATCGAGCGCGACGCAGATGATCGACTGCACGCCCGGCAAAATAACGTTTGGGTCCAGGCGTCGCTGCACCCGGTCGGGGCGCGCCATGTAACCCATCAGCCCGTGGTATTCCTGTTCAATCCAGCGCAGATAGGCATCCAGGCGCGGGCCCGGCCCGGCGGCCACGATGCCCGCCATGCTGAAGCCCAGCGCCTGGGCCTCCTGTTTCAGCGCCTGCTCCAGCCCGGCGCCCAAATGAACCTGCGACAAACGTATCTGCTCCAATCTTACTCCTGATTTGTTCGCCTCTCTCCATTCCATGGTATAATGCCCCACAAAACCGTGCCAGATGGTGTTAGCAGGAGATAAATAGGGATGCTTGACATTAGCGTTCAAACATTTAAGCGTGTTGATTTGATTACGGTATCCGGTCGCGTCGATAGTAACACGGCTCAAGAGATGGAAGATGCGCTGGAAGATCGTATTGCGGAGGGACGCCATAACCTGGTGCTCGATCTCTCCGACGTCAGCTACCTGAGCAGCGCCGGGCTGCGGGCGCTGGTAACGGCTTTGCGCAACTGCAAGCGCAAGGGCGGCGACGTGCGTATTGCCGCCCCTTCCGAGCGCGTCTCGGAAGTAATGTCGCTGGCTGGGCTCGACAGCTTATTCACTTCATACGATGACGTCACCATTGCCGTGGGAAGCTACTAAATGCGCTTTCTTGGCGCAGCATGGCGCGTTGGCTTCCGCACAGCAGCGCCGTCTTTTTCATGGAAGCAAATAAAAACAGCCTAACCGTACCAGGCCGTTACGCCGAGATCAGACATATTTGCGACTTTGTCGCCGAGGGCGCGGCGCAGGCCGGCTTCGACGACGACGCCATCTTCCAGGTGCAGCTTGCCTGCGACGAAGCCTGCACCAACATCATCGAGCATACCTACGAGGCCGAAAACGCCGGCGACATCGACATCACCTGGGAGATTGGGCGGCAGGAGTTCAAAATTACCATTATCGATAGCGGCAAGCCGTTCGATCCGCGCCTCGTTCCACCGGCGCCCGTGCCGCCCACGCCGCTGCAGCTCGACGAAACGGGCGAATTTGAAGTCAAGGTCGGCGGGCTGGGCGTCTACTTCATGCGTAAATTGATGGATAGAGTAACTTTCAACTATAGCGAAGGCAGGGGCAACGTTCTGACAATGGTCAAGCGGCTGCCAGAAAAGTGAGCTTCATGGGCATTGACCAGCAAGAGTTGTTGCCGAATACCTGGGTAGTAAGCGTCAGCGGCCGGCTCGATCAGACCCTGACCCCGAAACTGGAAGCATCGCTAGACGAGCTGCTCAGCCAGGGCCGCAATCGCCTTGTCGTGGACCTCACCGACGTGCACTATATCAACAGCGGCGGCCTGCGCTGTCTGGTTAGCGCCTGGCGCAAGGCCAGGAAAGACGGAGGAAACCTGGTGCTCACCGGCTTACGCTCCAGAGTAAACGAAGTCTTTACGATGGTAGGCTTCGACAAAGTATTCGACGTATACCCCAACCGCACACTTGCCATGCAGTCGTGGCGTGAAGAGCAATAGACCCGGGCCGGTGATGCGACACCCAAAGCCGGCGCATCGTTAGACGGCTCGCCATGTGGGAACGAATTCGCGACTTCTTCCAACAAGTGGACGGTCTGTCAGGGCCGTCTTTTTCGTTACTTCTGCTCATTTTCCTGATCGGCCTGCTGCTGATTGGGCTAACTTTTGCCTTGCTTGTGCGGCGCTACCGCCTGCGCCAATCGCACATGCAACAGCGCGTCTCAGAGCTGCAAGCTCTGAGCGAAGCGGGACGCGCGCTCGTGGAAGCGGAGCTCGACGTCAGGACCCTCTGTCAGCTCATCGCCGTCGAAGCCAGCCGCATCATCACCACCGAGACGTTTCAAATCGGGCTTTTTGACGGCCAGCGCTACGAGATCCCTTACTGGTGTGTCAATGGCCGGCGCCGCGATCCGGCGTCCTTTGAACTGGAGGGCGACGGCGGCCTAGTGGGCTGGGTGCGCGACCATCGCCAACCGATCCTGGTGCGCGACTTTGAAGAGGAGCTGGAAACCTTGCCGGCTCGGCCGCGCTATGTCAGCGAATCACCGCCGCGCTCGGCCCTTTTCGTTCCGCTAATTAGCGGCGATCATACGCTGGGCCTTCTTGCCGCCCAGAGCCCAGAGCCAGAACGCTTTAGCGGCGACGATTTGCGCCGCCTGTCTATCTTGGCTAACCAGAGCGCATCGGCCATTGCTAACGCGCGCCTCTACGAAGAGGAACGCACGCGCGCCGCGCACCTGGAATTGGTGGGCCAGATTGCCCGCCAGGTGAACGCCATCCAGGAGCTGGACGAGCTGTTCACAGAGGTAGTCACGCTCACACGGCAAACCTTTGGTTTTCATCCCGTAAGCATCTTCGGTATCGACAAGGTCAGCGGCGCGGCTGTCATCCAGGCCAGCAGCATCGAATCGATCGAGCCTGGAGAAGTTCACATTGCGCCTGGCGTGGGCCTCATTGGCTCCGTGCTGCAATCACAGGAGACCATTGTCTCTAATTCCACAGCGGACGACGAACGCTTTGTCAACAGTTTCATTGCATCGCCGGGCATGATTACGCGCGCCGAAATTGTCATCCCTCTGATAGTCGACGACCAGCTTGTCGGCCTTTTGGATGTCCAGAGCGAAGAGCCGGGCGTCTTTTACGCCCGCGAGCAGATGGTATTGGAAGCATTGGCGGCGCAGATAGCCACGGCCATCCATAAGACGCGGCAGTTGGCGGCCCAGCGCGAGCAAGCCTGGGTCACCACGGCCCAGTTGCAGGTAGCGGACGCCATCCGCCAGAGCAGCAACATGGACGAGCTGCTCACGGCGGTGACGCGCCTCACACCGCTGCTCGTGGGTATCGAGCGCTGCGTCGTCCTATTATGGAACCAGGAGCTGCAAGCCTACGAAGGCGAGGCGGCCTATGGCCTGCCGCCGGCCGCCGCCAAACGCTTTCTCCAAACGCGGCTGGCCATCGGCGATTGGGGGCCGCTCGACGCCGTGCACGTCGGGCTGAGCCCTCGCCGTACTGCCAAGAAAGCGCCCTGGATGGCGCGAGCGCCACAAGCGTCTACGCTCATTCTCTATCCGCTCGTGGCCAAAGGGCAAATGGTCGGCGTGCTGCTCGTGGACGAGCCATCACAGCCGCCGCTGGCGATTAAAGGCCATGTGTCGGAAGCGTTCTTCGAGCGCCAGGACGAGCTGCTGCGCAACATTGCCTATCAAACGGCTCAAGCTGTGGGCAACGAGCTGCTGCATATTGCGCAACAGGAAGAAGCCTGGGTCAACACTGCCTTGCTCCAGGTTGCCGAAGCCGTCAACAGTCTGATCGACCTCAATGAAATCCTGGATACTATCGTGCGTTTCGTGCCGCTGCTGGTGGGAGTGGACGTGTGCATCATCCTCGTGTGGGATGAAACGAGCGAATCATTTTACGCCGGACCCAGTTACGGCATCGACGAAATGGGCCGCGGCCTGATCGAATCCTTCGAGATAGACCGGCGCGAGCTGCCGCACCTGGCTACGCCTGAACACAGCCCATCGCTTCCTGGCAGGTTGCTGGTGCAGATGCAGCTGCCTACCTGGCTGCACGATGTGATTGGCGCGCCGGTGGCCGAAATTCTGCCCCTATACGCCCGCAGCCGGCTGGTCGGCGCGCTGCTTGTGGCGCCAGCAGCGGGCGGCCGCCCGCTGAGCGGTCGCCGCCTGAATATCCTCACAGGCATCGCGCAGCAAGCAGCCATTGCCGTGGTCAACGACCATCTGTACACCGAAGCAGCCGAGCGCAGCCGCCTGGAACAAGAATTGGACGTCGCGCGGCAAATACAGGAAAGCTTCATCCCCCACGGCAGCCCAGATATCCCCTATTGCGACGTGGCCAGCTTCTGGCAGGCTGCACGCCAGGTCAGCGGCGACTTCTACGATTTTGCCGAGCTACCCAACGGGCGTTGGGCCATCGTCATCGCCGATGTCGCCGATAAGGGCGTTCCCGCTGCCTTGTTCATGGCCGTGTGCCGTACCATCTTGCGCACCATTGCCCTCAGCCGCTACGAAGCGGCCGCTGCCCTGGAGCGGGCCAACCGCATCATCTGGAATGACACCACGTCAGACCTGTTTATCACCGTCTTTTATGCCATTTGGGAGCCGGAGACGCGCACCCTGGTATACGCCAATGCCGGGCACAATCCACCGCTGCTCATGCGCAGCGACGGTGATACTGAAATGCTCGATACCGACGGCATGGCTATCGGCGTGCTGGAGCAGGTACGTATCGGCCAGAAATACGTGCGATTGCATCCCGGCGACACCGTGTTATTTTATACGGACGGCGTCACCGAAGCGATGAATGAAGATCTTGACGAATTTGGTGTGGAACGGTTAAAGCTGGCCGCAGCGGGGGCCGCAACGCTGCACGCGCCCACGGCCGGCCAGGTGGCGCGCATCCCATCCACTAAGAGCGCCCGCGACATTGTGCGCGCCATCACCAGGGCCATTCAAGACCACGCCGGCGACACAGCGCAGTACGACGACGCCACGCTTGTCGTACTGAAATGTATTGAATAGCTTTTCACGACTGATAACGGAAGGTGCCCATGGCAGACAAAGACGACACCCGGTTCTCATCCCAGGCAGGCTCTGGAAGCCCGGCGACGGCGATTGGCCAGCCCACGCAAGACCTGCAGCTACTGGATCGCGATGAGCGCCACAGGATGCCCTTTCACCAGACAGACACCTGGCGCGTCTTGCGTATTATGGGCGAGTTTGTCGAAGCTTTTGACACGCTGGCCGAGCTTGGGCCGGCGGTGACCCTCTTTGGCTCGGCGCGCGTGCGCGCGGGCCATCCGCAATACGAAGCCACCGTCGAAGTTGCGCGCATCCTGGGCGAGGCCGGCTACGCCATTATCACCGGCGGCGGTCCGGGCCTGATGGAAGCGGGTAATCGCGGCGCGAAAGCAGCCGGCGCGCTTTCCATCGGCCTGAATATCGAGCTGCCGTTCGAGCAGGGCAGCAATCGCTTTGTCGAGCTGCCCATCAACTTCCACTACTTCTTTGTGCGCAAGACAGCCTTCGTCAAGTACGCCCAGGCCTTCGTCATTTTTCCCGGCGGTTTCGGCACCATGGACGAGCTGTTCGAAGCGCTGACGCTTATCCAGACCGGAAAAGTACAGAACTTCCCGATCGTCCTTTACGACTCACAATACTGGGAAGGCCTGATAGCCTGGCTGAAGAACACGATGTTGAGCGGCGGCAAAATCGGCCCTGAAGATCTCAACTTGCTGCACATCACCGACTCTGCGCAAGAGATCCTGGATATAATCCAGAAGGCGTCACAGCGCGAGGGCTCCAGAATGCAGGAAGAGGCCGAGGCGCGGGAGCGCACGAGACAGGCCTATAGCGGTGACTATCAGCCTGAGTAATGTTATAATGCGTGCACAGCGTTCTGCCCGAATCGCAGCTTAGCCAGTTAAGGATTCTAACGCCGGGAGGGTCAAAACAAGAGTCTGATGACATCACTGCACTTACGCGCCGCTGCCGGCACGCATCGCGGTCAGGTATACCAGGTAAATCAAGATAAAGTTTTCGCTGCGGTGCGCCCCGCCGACCATCCCAAGACGGGCGGGCTCTTCATTGTCGCCGATGGCATGGGCGGGCACCAGGCCGGCGAGATTGCCAGCGACATGGCCGTGCAGACGATCAGGCAGGAGCTGGCCTGGTTCCTGGAGAATAACGACGTCGAAGATACGCAGCCGGGCCCCACGAGATCGGGTGAGACTACGGTTGTGGATAACGAAGCGGACGTGCCAATCCTGCGGCGCCTCAGGGTCGCCATCGAACACGCCAACCGCGCCATCTCCGGCTATTCACAAGAGAATCCCGACGAAGCCGGCAACCTCGGCACAACCATCACCTGCGTCTTAATTGACGAAAATGTGGCCGTCTTTGCCAACGTCGGCGACAGCCGCACCTACCTGCTGCGCGATGGCCAACTGGAGCAGGTTTCCGAAGATCACTCCTACGTGGCGCAGCTTGTAAGGAACCGCCAGCTGGCGCCCGAAGAGATTTTCACCCATCCGCGCCGCAACGTCATCACTCGCTCACTGGGCAATCGCCCCGAAGTAGAGGTGGATCTATGGGCGCGCACCGTCCAGGACGGCGACCGCCTGCTGCTTTGCAGCGACGGCCTGTGGGAGATGCTGCGCGATCCCGGCGCCATCGCCGAAATTCTGTCCGGCTCAGACAACCCAAAAAGCACCGTAGAGCAGTTCATTATTGCTGCAAACCGTGCCGGCGGCGTCGATAATATTGGCGTTGTCGTGGTGCACATAGAAGCAGGCTAGACAAATCTTATGACCCCAAGAAAGATCGGGCGATACGAAGTAAAGTCAGAACTTGGCCGCGGTGGCATGGCCACGGTGTTCCTGGCCGCCGACCCGCTCATCGGTCGAGATGTTGCCGTAAAAGTGCTTCCCCGCGAATTCTTGCACGATCCCAACTTCCGCGGCCGCTTCGAGCGCGAAGCGCGCACCATTGCCATGCTCGAACATCCGGCCATTGTGCCTATCTACGACTTTGGCGAGCAAGATGGGCAGCCCTACCTGGTCATGCGCTACATGAAAGGCGGCACCCTGGGCGACCTCATTAAGCAAGGCCCAATTCCCGTCGACGAGGCAGCCGACATCTTAAAACGGTTGGGCGCTGCGCTGGACCACGCCCACAGCCGCGGCGTCATCCACCGCGATCTGAAACCTGGCAATATTCTGTTCGACGAAACCGGGCACCCGTTCTTATCCGATTTCGGCATTGTAAAGTTGGCGCAGGCGACTGCCACCTTCACCGGCGAGTCGATTATCGGCACGCCAGCCTATATGAGCCCTGAGCAGGTGCATGGCGACAAAGAGATCGACGGTCGCAGCGATATCTATACGCTCGGCGTGATTCTCTTTGAAATGCTCACCGGCCAGATGCCCTACCGCGCCGAGACGCCGGCCAAGCTGATGATGGCCCATGTGCTCAACCCGGTGCCGCGCATTCATGATGTGCGCCCTGACCTGCCACAAGGCGCCGACGACATCATCGGCAAAGCCCTGGCAAAGTCGCCAGACGAACGCTTCTCCACGGCCAGCGACCTGACGGTCGCCCTGGAAGACACGCTTCACGGCCGGCCCGCCGCTTCTGCACAAGCCACCGTGCTCGACGTCCAGGGATATACGGGCACGGGGCGCACCACGGGCCTGGCCGGCAGCGAGCCCGGAGCCCTACGCCAGCAGGTAACGGGCGCCGCGGCCGGCCAGCCCACGGGCCATGCGCCGGGAACCAGGCGGCCCGACAGCCAGGTGATCAGCTCGACAGGTGGCAGCCGGCGTACGGTGTTCGGCGTCGGCGCAATCGTCGCCATTCTGGCGCTCTGCTGCGGCGGCTTTCTGATCTACTCCTTCGTCATTGGCGATGGCCTTCCCTTTGGATCCGCGACGGCCACGCCGACGGAAGGCGCTGTGATCAGCAATGGTACGCCAGACGGCGAGACGACACCGGATGGCCTGGCCACGCCAGACCTGGCGGCAACCGATTCAGCCGCCACGGCTATCGCCGCCAATTTCACGCCGACAACCGACCCGCAAGAGAGCCAAATAGCCACGCGCATTGCCGAAAGCACGTTCACAGCCGAAACCCGCGCCGCGCAGACGGCCGCCGCCGCCACCGCCGTCATACCCACGCTTCAGGTCGAACGGGCCATTCAGCTCGTGCTCGACGCCCAGAACAATACCCCGCTCTTTGGGCCGGAAGACGGCAGCCTGGTGCACGTTTCCGATGGTTTTGTAAAGGCCTACTACTCTGGGCTATCTGTGCGCGACTATGTGGTCGATGCCGTTTTCTACAACCCCTACGCTGCGTCTCGCGGCAGTTGGGACATTGGCTATACGCTACGCGAAGGTGATTTCAACGAGCAGTTGCGCCTGGTTGTCGAGTTCAGCGGCGATTGGAGCCTCACCGACCGTCGAGGAGATAACTCCAATGTCATCGCCACCGGTATGGTGAGCAACCTCAATACCGGCGAAAACGACGGCAACCGTTTAACGGTCTTTTTGCAGGGCGACGTCGGCCACTTCTTTGTAAACGGGCAGTACGTCTCCGAGCTGGACCTGTCGTCCAGAAACAGTGCCGGCGATATTGGCGTGGCCACCACCATGTTCGCGGGATATGAAATAGAGGGCGAGTCGACAGAGTTCGAGGATTTCACTGTCTGGCCGCTTCAGTAATCCGCCGGCCAGGGAACCGGCGCCAATAGCCTGCGTCTGCACGACGAACACCTGGGGGTTGCGATGGAACGCCAGACAATCGGCCGTTATCAGCTACGCCGTATATTAGGTCGCGGCGGCATGGCCACCGTCTATCTAGCGCTTGATCCGCGTTTCCAGCGCGAGGTCGCCATTAAGCTCCTGCCGCAGGCAAACCTCAACGACCCCCTCTTCCGCGCCCGTTTCGAGCGCGAGGCGCAAACCGTGGCTGCCCTAGAACATCCGGCCATTGTGCCGGTGCATGATTTCGGCGAGGAGGACGGGCGCCTCTACTTGGTGATGGCCTACATGACCGGCGGTTCACTCGCCGACCGGCTCGACGCGGGACCGCTGCCACCGGCCGAAGCGGCGCGCACCCTGCGCCGCATTGCCTCCGGCCTGGATCAGGCGCATAAGCAAGGCGTCGTGCACCGCGATCTGAAGCCGGCGAACATCCTCTTTGATCGCTATGATAACGCCTATCTGTCTGACTTCGGCATTGTGAAGCTGGCGCAGGCCACTTCGAATCTGACAGGGGATGGCGTGATTGGCACGCCCTCCTACATGAGCCCCGAACAGGCGCGGGGCAACGAGGACATCGACGGGCGCAGCGACATCTATGCCCTGGGGGCTATCCTGTTCACAATGCTCTCCGGCCAGCTACCGTACGAGGCCGAAACGCCCATTGGCGTGCTCATCAAGCACATTAACCAGCCCGTGCCCACCCTTAGCGCCACAGCACCGCACCTGGCGGCATTCGACCCCGTGATTCAGAAAGCCATGGCCAAAGCGCCGGCCGACCGTTATGCCACCGCCGACGAGATGATGGTGCACCTGGATCGCGTAGCCGGTGAATATGGGGCGCGTCAGGCTGCGGCCGGCCCCGGAGACGCGCTGCCGGCTCACGATCAGGTGCCACAAAGCCGGCGGCGGCCGCCGCCCTGGCTGCTGGCGCTTGGCGCTCTCTTCATCATCGCCTGCCTGGCCGGCTTCATTGGCGGCGCGCTGGCCCTGCGCAGCGACGACCAGCCGCCTGGCCAGGGCGCGCCGGCCGCTAACCTGCCGCCGGGCGACGCCACGGAGGCGGCCGCCGGCGTACAGCCGGTTATTCCTTCGCCCGGCGCCACCACTGCGCTCACGATGGGCAGCGACGACGTCGATGAGGCCCCGGCGCTTACAGCCACCCCCACAGCCACGACCATTCCCTCGCCCACCACAGCGCCGGCCGCGAGTGACCCGGCCACCCTTCCCTCCCCAACCGTCACGGCCACGCCGCCCATCCGCAATGGACCAATTGTCTTTGACTCGGCGGACGATATCTTTATCATGAGCGCAGATGGGACCAACGTCAGGCAGCTAACGGATAACTCCGTGCTCGACGACGAAGCAGACATTTCGTCCGATGGCCGCTTTATCGCGTATGAGAGTTATTCGGGCAGCGAATGGCAGATTATTATCATGGACATCGACGGCCGTTTCCCGCGCGAGCTGGCCACGGGGCGCCATCCCGACTGGTCTCCCGACGATCGTTACATCGCCATCGAATCCACCACATCGCCGCAACAGATATTTGTCGTCGATGTCCTTTCGGGCAGCGCGCGGCGGGTTACTAACACAGGCGTTCATAGCCGCTCGCCATCCTGGTCGCCAGACGGCAGCGAGATCGTCTTCATGATCGAAGTAGGCAGTAGCTGGCAGTTGGCCGTTGTTAATGTGGCCACAGGGGCACACGAGGTGATCACCAGCGGGGCGCCGGATAAGCGTTTTCCGGTGTGGTCGCCGGACGGCGAGTTAATCGCCTACAATTCGCTGGCGGCCAACGGCAGCATCGACCAAATCTGGGTCGTGGAGCCTTCTGGCAGCAACGCGCAGCGCCTGACAGACGAGGGACAGAACGGGCGGCCCGCCTGGTCGCCGGACGGCCAATACCTGTTGTTCAACTCCAACCGCTCTGGTAGCTGGCTTATCTACCGCATGGATCGCGACGGCGGCAACCAGCGTGCCCTGAGCAGCGAAGGCGACCGCCAGCGCGCCGACTGGGGGCCACAATGGCCCTAGCGCCGGCGAGATGGGCATAATTAAACCATGCTAAAGCGTGGCAGCCTCATCTTCGTCGTTCTCGCCGTCGTGTTGGCCGGCCTGGCCGTGGGCCTTGTGCTGATTCTGGGCATGGATCGCTTCGGCCGCAGCGCCGGAGCGCCCACGCTTGCACCCGTGGCCATCGTCGCCAGCGCCACGTCCACCGCTGTAAACTCGCCAGCACAGGATACAGCAACCGAGCCGGCTCCCGATGTGGGCGCTGCCGCCGGCGAACCGGCCACGCCGCAGGCGCAGCCTACGTCGACGCTAGAAGATGCCACGGCTACACAAACGGCCACGCCGCCGGTAGCAGCCTTTATCGACCATGTGGTAGGGCCAGGTGAAGACCTCGCCACCATTGCCGCCAGATATGGCGTATCTGTCGACGCCATCCTGGCAAGCAACGCAATCCTCGACCCGGACCTGATATGGCCTGGAGACGTCGTTCGCATTCCTCGCTCGTCTTCTGGTTCAGACGGTGCAGGCGGCGCCCTGCCTACGGCCATCGCCAGCGCCACGCTGCCGCTAGCCGTCACCCAGCCGCCGGCCGGGCCCTCCGCCACGGCAACCCAATCTCCGGGCGACGCGGCTGCGTCGCCCAACTGGCCGCCTTCGGCGATCAGCGGCGACCTGCCGGCCAACTATCCTTTGGTGAAACAGACAGGCTCCACCGCTTTGCTGCTGCACTACCAGCCGGGCACAGCACCGGCGCACGAAATCGACGCGCTGTCCGAGACCATCGACCGTATCTTTGCACGGCTGCAGGCCTCGATGAACGGGCGCGTGCCGCGGCAGGTGGACGTTTACCTGGGCGGCACCTTGTTCGGCGCCAATCCATCGCTGCAAGGCTTCACGCAATCTTATGAGTTTCGCAGCTTCGTGCTGGTTAACGGCGCTTTTCACCCCGGCGAGCGAGATTACATTCTGGCGCACGAGCTGGCGCACGTCGCCGCAACGCATATTCTGGGGCCGGCGTCGTCGACCATGATCCATGAAGGTCTGGCCACTTATCTTCCCCAGTCCTATCTCACCGATGGCGCCGGATATCTCTCTATCGAGCAGATTTGCGCCGCGGCCTACCACACGCCGGCCTTTCGCAGCGCCACGCAGCTCAGCCGGCTAGCTTATGGCGAGAGCGCCTTTGGCGGACACATCCGCTCCTTCTTTAACTACAATCTGAGCGGCTGCTTCGTAGGTTACCTTCTGGAAACATACGGCATGCAGCAGCTCGACCGCGTTTACGATAGCGGCGACTACACCGGGGTCTATGGCCTTTCGTTGAGTGAGCTGGATGCAGCCTGGCAGGAGCAGCTGCAGGCCACGCCAGTAACCGTCGACGCCGAACGTTTTGTGGCTGCCGTCGAGGAAATCGCGGACGTCTACGAAACGTATATTGCCGCCTCCGCGGGGGGTTACCATGCCAATTATCAGGCCTACCTTCACCTCAATCGGGCGCGCCTGGAGGCCAACCGCGGCAACCTGGATGCAGCGCAGGGCGAGCTGCAGCAATACCGGGCGCTAATGGCCAATCCCTGAGCCGTCGGCCATTCGTGGGTGCCCCCCCATGCGCGGGCCAGTGCTCGGCTGGCGCACAACAGCCGGCTCACCGGGCATATGAAGAGTGGTGAAGAAACAACCATTTTACGGCTGGGCGGCGATATACTGGCGCCGGCACAGGCCCAACAGTCGAAAGCTCTGGCTGCTGCCGGCAAAAACGGGATGATACCGGGCGCCATAAGGTGATGATTCGACGACCAACTGAAACCAAGAATACAAGGCTCTGGCGAGGCCGGCTGCTCCTGATGAGTTGGCTGCTGTGCCTGCTGTCCGGCTGCGCCTGGCGCGCGCCCCTGGCTTCTTCGCAGTTTGAATCTGTTCCGGCCACTGCGCCGGCTCTGGCCATGGCCTCGCCCAATGCCGGCCTGCTTGTCGAGGCCACGGCGGCTGCTCTGCCCCCTTTTGCTGCCCCGCAAACGCCTGCACCGGAGCCGACCCAGGAACCGCTGGCTGCCTTACCGGCTGCTGACGCCCTGTCGCAAGCCGATAGCGCCGTACTCCACGAACGCGCCACGATTGGTCCTTTCAGCTTGGAGGGCGATTATTGCGGCATGCAGCTTCCGCTGTTGATTGAACCTTTGTTAGAGCTTACTGCGCCGCTGCCTCCTGCCTCGGCGGCAAACCTGAACCAGATCCCCGAAGAAGCGCGTCCGGCCGTTGAATACATGTTAGCCAATCCGCAGCACGTCGGCCTCGCCGCCTTTGAGATCGGGCGCGAAGCCGAAGGCTTCTACCTCAATGCCGACAATGCGCTGCCGCTGGCTTCCGTGGTCAAAGTCATACACCTGGCCGCTTATGCCCGCGCCGTGCAAAACGGCGAGCTCGACCCGGCCACGCTGGTACCGCTGGCAGACCTGGAGCGCTATTACTTGGCCAATTCCGATCTTGGCGCGCACCCCCGCGCCGTGGCCGCGCTGGCAGCCGAGGAGCGCGTTTTGGGACAGCCTCCGGCTGTAATGCTCGAAGATGTGCCGCGCATGATGATGGAGTTTAGCTCCAACGCCGCCACCGACTACCTGCATATGCTGCTCGGCCAGGAGCGCATTGAGGCCACCGCCGTTGCGCTGGGTTTGCAGCAGCAGACCGCTCCCTGTCCGTTTTTGGGGCAGTTCCTGCTGATGGGCCGCCGCGCCGACGGCGTGGCGCCGGTTGTGGATCTGCTGGCCGACCCGCAGCGCTTCGCCCGCGAGGTGCTGGCCATCACCGAGCAGTACAGCAGCGACTCTCTGCTGCGCAGCCAGTCTGGCGCCTGGACAGTGCGCGAGAACCGGCCATCGATTGAGGCGCAGCAGCTCTTCAGCGAGCGCTTAAACGCCCATGGCAGCGCCCGCGACTATGCCAACCTGATGGCGCAGATTGCGCTCAACAATATGGGTCCGTGGGAAGAGAGCGTGCGCGTGCGCCGCTATATGGAATGGCCCACCCATTTCCCCGACAACCAGCAGCAGCTTGCCTGGTTAGGGTACAAAGGAGGCTCGCTGCCAGGCGTGCTAACCGTAGCCTACTACGCCCAGCCGTGGAATACCTTGCAGCCGGTCGTTGTGGCCCTATTCTTTCACGAGCTGCCCACCGAGGTCTATCGCGATTGGCGTCGCTCGCTACCGCACGACGAGCTGGCCCGCTGGATCTTGCGCGAACGAGAAGCGATCCCCCTGCTGCAGTCGCTGCTACATTAATCTTGCCAGGCCGTAGTCTCGTCCAGGGCCGCTTTGTCTTCGGCCGAAAGCGTGATCTCGGCGCCGCGCATCGTATCTTCTAGCTGCGACACGCTGTTGGCGCCGATAATGGCGGAGGAGACAGTGGGGTTGGCCAGTACCCAGGCGATGGCCGTCTGCGCCACCGTTGCGCCGTGCGCCTTGCCGACCTCTTCCAGCTTATCGACGGCCCTAAAGCCGCGCTCGCTCATATAGCGCCGGCTTACGCCCTCGGCTCGGTCTGAATCTGGCAGCGCTTCATCGCGCCGGTACTTGCCTGTTAGAAAGCCAGCAGCCAGCGGGCTATAGGGAATCACGCCGATCTTCTGGTCTTCACAGACGGCCTGCAGCTCACGCTCGAACTCCGCGCGATGCACAAGGTTGTAGTGCGGCTGTAAGCTTTCGTAACGCTCCAGCCCGTTGGCATCGCTGCTCCACAACGCCTGCATCAAGCGCCAGGCCGGATAGTTAGAGCACCCGACATAACGCACCTTACCGGCGCGCACCAGGTCGTCAAAAGCGCGCAGGGTCTCCTCGATGGGAGTCTGCGCTTCAAAGGCGTGCGCCTGGTATAAGTCTATGGCATCGGTCTGTAGCCGCCGCAGGCTGGCTTCCACGGCGTTCATAATATGGTGGCGCGACAGGCCGCGATCGTTGGGGTCGTTGCTCATCGCGCCGCGCACTTTCGTGGCAATCACAATGTCTTCGCGCCGCACCCCAGACCGCTTTAGCCAGCGCCCAATAATTTCCTCGCTCACGCCGCCTGGGTTTCCTGGCACCCAACGTGAATAGACATCGGCCGTGTCGATAAAGTTGCAGCCGAGATCGACCGCCCGCGACAGAATGGTATGCGCTGCCGCCTCGTCGCTGCTCCAACCAAACTGCATCGTACCCAGACAGATGGTCGACACCTTCAGTCCGGTACGGCCGAGGTTTCTGTGTTCCATTGTCAGTTCTCCTTTTTGAACCTCATGCGGCGTCTATTGGTTTGCTGCCGGTTCCGCTGGAGCTTCTTGCTCTTGCTGCTCCTCGGCAGCGCCGTCTTCCGCAGGCTCCGCTCCCGTCTCAGTCTCCTGGTTGCCTTCAAAGAACGGATCTCCAGGGAAACGCTCCGCCTCGAAAAGGGCGTCGCCGAGATAGGGATTGTCGTAATTGTAAAAATTGTAAACTGCCCGCGAGATCTCGCGCAGGATGGGAAAACTGACCGAAGACTGCAGCCAATCGCCGTTCTGGTGCAGGTATTCTACCAGCACGTAGTCGCCGCCTGGCGTATACACGATGCCGGCGTCAGCGTGCGTGGCTTGAACCCAGCCATGTTTGTGTGAAACGGGCACTCCATCGGGCACGCCAAAGCGGATCAAATTGCCCTCTTCGTTGAGCACCATCAGGTCGATAATGTCCTGGCACTCCTCTGCCGTCAGCTCGCCTGCATAGAGCGCCAGCAGGGTGCCGCCGCCTTTGGAGCAGTAATAGAGCATGGCCAGCAGGGAGCCAATATCCTCCGCCGTCGTCTGCCGCGAGGGGTCGGGAAACGTCGTGACATCGGTGCGCGAATTCGCCGGCGTGGTGAACGTGGTGGGCCGCGTCGGCGGCGCCGGGGAGTCATAGGGCACCGCGATGAATGTGTTTTCCAGGCCCAGTTCCCGCATGGTTTGTGTGAAGATATCTGCGCCGCGATAGGTGTTATCTTCACCGGCCGCAATGTGCAACAGCAGATTGGCCGCGTAGTTGCTGGAGCGCGTGGCCGTATCCATCAATAACTGCTCCTGGACTTCGTTGAGCGGCAGTTCCATGTGCCGGTAGACCTCGATGAAGATGCCGATCTTCAGCAGGCTGAGGCCCGACATGGCCACATCAGAATTAATGCGAATCTCTTCGCCTGTCTGCAGGTCCATGATGAAAATGCTGCCCAAACCGTCGAAGCTGCTTAACTGGCTGCGGACGACGGCCTCTAGCAGCTCGAAATCGAGCTCCGGCGCTTCCTGATCCACGATAACCAGATCGGCCGTGCGCTCTTCGGCGTTATACAGCGCCCGCTCCACCACGGGTAAGCTGGCGTCAATATCCGTGACAAAACCGGATTGGCCCTGATGAAACACCGCCGTTTCCGCCAGGATTTGCGGACTCTGTCCGGGTTGGTCCAGCAGCTCGGCTACTGTTTCCAGCATCAGCCGCAACCGCTCCGGATCATAGCCTGCCTGCAGCGGAACTTTTATCGGCTGCCATGTCCATTGCACCACGTAAAACAGGTAGCTCAGCCAGTAATCGCGCGTATCGCGCGCCTCTTCAGCCCGCGCCAACATCGCGTCCAGGTCCAGATTGAAGCCCACTTCGGCCGGGTCCATCTCGATACGATCTGTACGGTGGTACATGACCACAGGGCGCAAATAGGCCCCCTGCAGCAACTCCCTGGCCTCCTCACTCGTCAGGCCATCGACGGCGATGCCCGCAATCGTGGCGCCCGGGGGGAACAGCGCGCGGCTGCGTTGGTAGCCAAGAAACTGATACCCCAAAAAGACCACGGCTGCTGCAAGACACAGAAACAGCACCGCTCGCCTGAGTTTTGCACCAAGCGAAGATCGTTTACGCCTCAATTGGCCCTCGAGCTGCCTAAGTAAGGATTATCGAAATTAAAGTAGTTGTAAGCAGCCCGCGAAATATCGGCCATGAGCGGCGAGCTGCGTTCCCAGGGCAGCCAATCATTCTGGAAGAAGATCATACTGATCACGTAGTCGCCGCCGGGAGAGAAGACAATTCCCGCGTCGCCATGGGTGTCGCCAATCCAGGCATGGCGATGCGCAATAGGCGTGCCGCCGGGCACGCCTTCTTCAATAAGGCTGCCAATCTGGTTCTCCGTCAGCACGTC
Source organism: uncultured Ardenticatenaceae bacterium (assembly GCA_964384155.1). Lineage (GTDB taxonomy): Bacteria > Chloroflexota > Anaerolineae > Promineifilales > Promineifilaceae > JAAYYY01. The sequence continues at coordinate 166,429 of CAYLJW010000003.1, read as the reverse complement.
GAGAATTTGTTGGCATTCATCGGCGTGGATACTATCGCCATAGGCGGCCATGAGCGGCCCACCGCTGCCATGTGCACAATAATAGATCATGGCCAACAGCGTACCCATGTCCTCGGCGGTCGTTTGCATGGCGCTGCTCGGCTGCGTGAGCTGTCCTGGCGCGCTGTTCGCTGGCGTATCATAGCTGGCGCGCCCGCCGGGCACCTGTCCCTCGCCAAAGGGGATGGCCACAAAGGTGTTCTTTAAGCCCAGGCGCCATATCGATTCAGTCATGAGCTGCGCGCCGAGGAAAGGGTTGTCCTGGCCGGCGATGACGTTGAGCAGCGCCCGCGGCGCTTCCGTATCGTCTGTGAGCAGCGTTTGCGAGATATAGGCCGTTTGCGTCGAAGTGGGGGCGCCGTCAATCATGCGGAAGCTGTCCAGCACGATAGGCACCTTCACCAGGTCCATGCCCGACATCGGAACGCCGGCATCGATATAGACCTCCTGGCCGCTCTCCAGATCCAGGATAAAAATGCTGGCGACGCCAATAAAGGCCCGGTCCTGTACGTGATTCAGTATGAGCGGACCCAACAGCGACATGTCGGGCCGTACAGGCTCAAGCGGTCGCAACGTTAGATGCGCTTCACGTGAAATATGGCGGTAGAAAGCCGCCGTCACATCTCCAATACTGGCGTCGACATCTGTCTGCACGCCCACCTCACCATACTGAAAGGTCAGCGTCGTGGGCACAGGTCGCGGTGGCTGCGCCGGCGTGTCAAAACCGCCGGCAATCGTCTCTAACACACGGCGTAGCTCTTCTTCGTCGTGCCTGGCGCGCAATTCCACCATATCCACTTCTATCGGGCGGTCCCATAGAAATCCCCAGAAACCGGCCCAAAAATCTTGCTGCGAGCGTTGGTAATCCGCTTCGGTCATCATCGATTCCAGATCGAGCTGGAACTCGATATCGCCAGGGCGCACGGTGATCGACTGCTCGCCGTGAAAGATCATCACATCGCTCTCTTCGTAACGGCTGCTGATGGCCTCGCGCGCCGCTGCTTCGGTCATCCCCCCGACATTAATGCCGCCAATGGTTAGGCCCGCGGGCAAATATTCACGAAACGTGCCGTATTGGTATATCTTGTACAGCATGAAGATGGCCAAGCCTACCAGCATGGTAACCAGCAACCACTGCCTTAGTCCGGGCGCGGATCGATTATTCATTCTACTCCTGCACCAACAAGCTGCGCTGCATCCATCTGACTACGGAGGGCAAACGCGCTGTTGATGGCCGCCCTCGTAAAAGGAAATAGCGGCGTGGGCAGCGCGTCTGCCGCAAACCACTGCGCGTCAATGATCTCTGCACTAATCTTCAAATCGCCGCGCAGGTCGCTGACCCAAAAGGCCATATGCACGGCATCCGGGTCGCGCTGCCGTGTCACAAGCAGCGGCGGACCGAGCCGCGCCGTCAGGCCCGTTTCTTCCCTTAATTCGCGCAGCGCGCCGGCGCCGGGTGATTCACCTCGTTCCAGCCAGCCTCCGGGCAAGCCCCAGGGCACGTAGGGGTGCAACACATGCTCCAACATCAGAACACGATTTTGCTCATCTAAGGCCACAGCCGCAATTCCAATGCGGTGCCGCGGCACAAACGTGCGGATGCCCGATAACATAAAGCGCTGGACGAAACGCCAGTGCGCCGCTTGCGCTACTGAAACCTTCCATCGTCTCGGAATCTGCAAATCGGCTTTTACTACTCCTTCAGACCGCTGGCCTCAAGCACGCCATTTTAGCACAACTACTGCGCTCATCCGAATGGCGCGGCGCGCCGGCCCCTTCTGTATTCAGGTCGTTCTCATCTATGCGTCATGGCGCAACTTAGCGTGCTGCATCGCGTATAGCACACAGATTGAAGCAAAGGAGTCGTTCAGTGCAACCAAGACTAATGCGCAGTGAAGAAGAACGCTTGATAGCCGGCGTGTGCGGCGGCATCGCGCAATATCTGGGCGTGGATCCCGTCTTCGTTCGTCTCGCCTTTCTGCTATTGATCCCGGCCGGAGGCGTTGGTTTTCCGCTGTATGTCATTTTGATGATCATTATGCCCAGTGAGACCGACGCGGGCCTGACGCAGTCGGAAATCGTGGAGAAAAACCTAGAAGGGTTTGGCGAAACGATCACCTCCTCTGTCCAGCGCAGCCGCCAGCATCCTAACGGACCCACGATCGCCGCGGCGCTGCTTATTGTCATGGGCTTCTATTTTCTCTTCGAGAGCTTCGGTTGGCTCAGCGGCAGCATCTTTTGGCCCCTCGCGCTCATTCTGTTGGGCCTCTTTCTACTGGTCCGCCGCCGCGAATAACAGCCGGCGGGCAGGCACGGTGGGCCGCAGCCAGCCGCTGGCTAAGTGCGCTCGCGCGCAAACGGCAGACGGGGCCGGCTCGGCGTGGGGGCGCTTTTGCTACCGTTTTTTGTCCCGGCGTCCTGCCACAGGGGAAAGGAGACATGAAATGTGGCGCCCTTCCCGGCTTCACTCTCTACCTCAATGGAGCCGCCGTGCACGTCGACAATCCACTTTACAATCGACAGACCCAGGCCCGAACCGCCGTGCGCCCGCGTCCGCGCCTTGTCCACACGGTAGAAACGGTCAAAAATATAAGGTAAATCGTCGGCGGGGATGCCGATGCCCGTATCGGCAATCACCACGTGCGCTTCGCTGCTGGTCTTCGATAGGGCCAGGCGCACTGTTCCGCCATCGGCCGTGTACTTCATGGCATTTTCGGCCAGATTAAGCAGCAACTGCTTCAAGCGATCTGCGTCGCCCAGCACTGAAACCTGGTCTACCTCGTCCAACACAATATCAATGCGCCGATCCAGCATGGAAATCTGGCGAAATACGTCTAACAACAACGTGTCGAGTGCTACCGGCTTGCGTTCAATGGGTAAGCCGCCGACGTCGGCGCGCGCCAGCAGCAGTAGATCGTTCACCAGGCGCGTCATTCGCTCCAGTTCGGCCTGAATGTCATTAAGAAACGACTCGTCGGCGATCTTCATGCGTCGCATGAGGTCCACATTGCCGCGGATGGTCGTCAGCGGCGTGCGCAGCTCGTGCGATACATCGGCCAGAAAGCGCTGCTGCGTGCGGAACAAGGTTTCTAAGCGCTCCAGCGTCTGGTTTAGCGCCATCGTCAGGTCGCCAATCTCATCCTGGCGGCCCGTATCTGGCAGGCGGCGGCTCAGGTCGTCGGCGCGGCTGATCTGGCGTGCGTGCGCCGCGATATTCTCCAGAGGCCGAAAAAGCTTGGGGGCCATCCACGTAACCGTAAACATCGACGCCGTCAGCGCCGCCAGCCCAATGAACACGGCAATGATCAGCAGCCTGTTAAACGTGTCATAATCCTCGATCACCCGCCCCACCTGCAGGTGGCCTACCAACTCCTGCTCCGTGCCGCGATCGACGCGCAAGGGCACCGTCAGCACGCGCACCGGCTGCCCGTCGTGGTCTAAGGTTCGGAACCCTTCCTCCACGGCCTGTAGGCCCTGGCTGTCCAGCACGCTGGAGAAGCCCTGCAGGTTGTCCGACCGCCGCAAGACATTGCCCTCGGCGTCGACAACCATAATGAACAGGTTAGCGCTGTGAAACGGCGAATCATCCTGCGTGGGGATAAAGAGCGAAAGAACGTCACGCTGGCTAAAAACCTGCGTCTCCTGCAACATTTCGGCCGCCGTCTCCCGTAACGTCTCGTCTATCTCTCCCAGCAGGGTCACCCTGGGCAGAAGATAGACGACGAAAGTAAAGAGCAGGAAGGCTCCCAGAAAGATGGCGGTATAAATGATTGTTAGTCGGTCGCGGATCGACATATTCGTTCTCATTTTGGACTGCGATTGCGACGACTGGAGATCCGGTTAATTATTCTTCGCGCAAAACGTATCCCACGCCTCGTACCGTATGGATCAGGCGCGGCCTGTCGTCTGTCTCGGTTTTCTGCCGCAGATAACGCACGTAGACTTCGATGATGTTGCTCTCCCCGCCAAAATCATAGTTCCATACGCGGTCAAAAATGACGTCGCGAGTCAACACCTGCCGCGGATGGCGCATAAACAGCTCCAGCAGCTCATATTCCTTGGCCGTCAGATCAAATGTCTCATCGCCGCGCTTGCCGCGCCGCGTACCGGTGTCCAGCTCCAGGTCGGCAAATCTGTACACCTGCGGCTGCGCCGGCTGGGCCCGGCGCAATAAGGCGCGTACTCTGGCCAACAGCTCGTCGAAGGCAAACGGCTTGACCAGATAGTCGTCGGCGCCCGCATCCAGACCGGCCACACGGTCTTCAATGGCCTCTTTCGCCGTTAGCATCAGAATTGGCACTTCGCTGGCCGAGCGCAGACGGCGGCAAACTTCGACGCCGTCCAGGCCCGGAAGCATAATATCTAGCAGCACAAGGTCGGGTGGTTCGTCACGAGCCAGATCGAGAGCTTCCTGCCCATCCGCCGCCGCATCGACGCGATATCCTTCATAAGTCAGGCCCCGCTGCAGGAACTGACGTATACGTTCTTCATCTTCAACAACAAGAATTTTTGCTGACATTCTTTTCTCCAATCCATCTCAACTCGCCTGCTCACGAGAGCTTTCTCTGGCTATGAGTCAGTGGCAGGTGCGCCGTCTGGCGTCTTGCTTGTCACACAATATAGCGCGTTGAGATATAGATTGTATTAATATGCAAGGCGAATCCTTAATGCCTCGACAAGGGTCGAGGCTTCGCTCGATTATAGATTTCTGGTCACCGCACGCAAACCGGCCGCTTGAATCTCCGTGAACAGCTGGCGCAACGAGTTGGCAAAGCCTGCCGCACGAAGCTACAATCGGCCTCCAAACGTCGCCAGATAAGACAACCGCGCCATCTAACCAGCAGGAGTAAGCAGTGGACTCGCTATACGAATTCGGTCTAGAAATGACTCGCTGGCTGCAGGCCAACTACCCTGGCTTAGAGTCCTTCATGCAGCTAGTATCGCTCCTCGGCGATTTTGAGTTCTATCTGGCACTGCTGCCGCTCATTTATTGGTGTATCAACAAGCGCCTGGGCAAAGAAGCCGCTTACTTGCTGGCTATTTCCAATGTCCTAAACGGCGTCGTCAAACATCTCGGGCGCCAACCGCGCCCCTTCTGGTTCGACGAAAGCATTATCCTCAGGCCTGAGTCGTCTTATGGCGTGCCGAGCGGGCATGTGCAGACAGTCACAGTCTTTTATATCCTGCTGGCCTATCGCCTGCAGCGCCGCCTGGGCTGGATTGCCGCAGCCCTGGCGATCCTGGTGATGACCATTAGCCGCATCTACCTCGGCGTGCACTTTTGGCAAGACGCGCTCACCGGGTTTCTTATCGGCGGCGCGGTGCTGGTGGGCTACTTCATCTGGCGCGACAGATTTCAGAGAGATTTCCGCAACCGCATTCTTGGCCAGCGCATCCTGACGGCGTTTAGCATCCCCCTCTTCATTGGCCTGCTGTACGCCGGCGGTCTGTTGCTCATCGGCGACTTGCCGCCATTACCCTGGCTGGAAGCAGCCCAGCAAGCCGAGCAGGTCAGCATACAAGAGTTCTTCACCGCCGCCGGTATCGTCCTCGGTTTAGGCATCGGCTTTATCTTAGAAGCTTCGCGCGTCCACTTTCTGGTAGACGGTCCCCTCTGGCAACGCGCCGTGCGTTTTATCGTGGGCATCGTCGTCACTGTCGCCATCTGGCGCGGCCTGGCCCTCATCTTCCCCGAAGATCCGCTTTGGCTGGGCCTACCTCTGCGGCTATTTCGTTATTGGCTTGCCGGCATGTGGGTCGCCTACTATGCGCCGCTGCTCTTCGTGCGCCTGGGCCTGGCGCAAGCCTCCCCTGACCCCGACGTCAGCCATTCGATTTCCAGCGGCGGCATCATGAGCGAGTAGCACGCAGCCAGCTGCCTGGCGGCGCAGGCGCGCTCATCCCTCTGGCCGCGTGGCCACCAGCAGCAAACGCTCGCTCGCTTCACTATAGGGTTGCTCCGAATAGCTGCCATACAGCGCCGTCAGGGCCAGGCCGGCGTCGGCCAGCAGCAGCTCTAACTGGTGGGGAAAGTAGTAGTGGTAATCGACTTCGGCAACTGAGCGCGTTACAGCGCCGCCGGTCCGTGGCGAACGGTCGAAAATCCAGGTGATCGTTAAGAGCTGGCGGCTTGTGTTTAAGGAATTGGCTGCCGTAACCACAATCAGATCGCCGCCGGCTCGGTCTTCTAGCACGCGCTCCACGGATAACTGCCGCTCGGGCGTGGTCTCCTCGATCAGCAACGGGTTTGCCACGTCGATAAACAGCCGTCCGCCCGGAACCAGCGTGCGGCGAATGGCGCGGCACGCTGTGGCGGCTTGGGCAGCGTTCAGGTGCATCAGGGTATTGTATGGAATGAGGGCCAGCGCAAACTGGGCTGGCGCGAAGGGGATATGGCGCATATCAGCGGCGATGAGGCGCGCGCGGCGGCGCACGCTTTGGGGCTCCGCTGCCAGACGCCTGCGCGCCCTGGCCAGCATGGGCCATGCACGGTCAAGGCCATACACATGGTGGCCGGCGCGCGCCAGGGGTGCCATTAGACGTCCCGTGCCACAGCCCAGTTCGAGCACCGGCCCTCCGGCGGCGGCCAGGGACAGGACCATGCCGATATCCTCGTTCAGGGCGGCGTGCATCTCGTCGTAATGCAGCGCGAGTGTGTCGTAGGGATCCACAACCTGAGACATAAGGCGTTAGTATAGCGCACTGCCGCTGCAAATCATTGACAAATGGCGCCACTGCTGCTAATACCGGCGCAAGTAAAGTAGGAAGAGTGAGGCAACCTGACATGCGAGTGATCATCACCGGCGGCAGCGGGCTTACCGGGCGCAGATTAACCGACATCCTGACCGCTGGCGGGTACGAGGTGGTCATACTGAGCCGTTCACCACAGCAGGTTACAGGCCTACCTGAGCGGGCGCGCGTCGTCGCCTGGGATGCCAGGAGCGCCGATGGCTGGCTCCACGAGGCCGACGGCGCCACAGCCATTGTCAACCTGGCCGGCCCCAGCCTGGCCGGAGACAGCTTCTTCCCGGCGCGCTGGACCGATGAGCGCAAGCATTATCTGCGGCAAAGCCGGCTCGACGTGGGCGCCGCTGTCGTAGACGCCGTGCGGCGTTCTCAGGAACCGCCCGGCGTCGTCATTCAGGCGTCGGCCATCGGTTATTATGGGCCGTCAGGCGACGAGCCGGTCGACGAGCAGACCCCGCCGGCCGGCGACTTCCTCGCTCAAATTTGCATCGACTGGGAAGACAGCTCCGCGGCGGTAGAAGAGTTGGGCGTGCGGCGCGCCATCATGCGCAGCGGCTTAATTCTTAGCACCAAAGATGGGTCCTTGCCGCGCGTCATCTTGCCTTATAAGCTGTTTGTAGGCGGCCCTTTTGGCGACGGCAAGCAGTGGTGGTCCTGGATTCACCTATTTGACGAGGCCCGCGCCATTCGCTTTCTCATCGAACACAGTGAGGCGCATGGCCCTTTCAATCTAGTATCTCCCAATCCATCGACCAATGCCGAGTTCGGCCGCACCCTGGCCAGGGTGATGAAGCGCCCCCACCTTATTCCCGTCCCCGCCTTTGCCATGCGCGCCGCCTTCGGCGAAGTCTCAAACGTGGTACTCACCGGGCAGCGTGTACTGCCGCGACGACTGCAAGAGCTGGGCTTCGAGTTCGATTTCCCCCAACTGCGCCCTGCGCTCGAGCACCTATTTGAGCACGATATCTAACGCGGCCAGCTTGTATCAGAACGAAGCGGTCGGCAGCAACCGCCGCACCCGCTCGACATCGGCGGCGATTTGCGCTTTCAGCGCATCTAACCCTGAGAACTTCCTTTCGTCCCGCACCCGCGCCACAAACTCAAGCGCCAGCTCCCGCCCATAAATATCATCGTCGAGGTCCAGCAAATGCGCCTCAACGGTGAGCTTGGGATCGGCCACGGTCGGGCGCACGCCGATGTTTGTGGCCGCCATCATGCGCGCTCCTTCAAGCAGCGCATAAGCGGCATAGACGCCGTGCGCCGGCAGGATCTGGCGCTCCCAGACCTCCAGATTCGCCGTGGGGAAACCGATGGTACGTCCGCGCTGGTCGCCGCGTATCACTTTCCCACTTAGCACAAACCGCCGCTGCAGGCAGCCGTTGACAGTCACTATATCGCCTTCAGCCAGCGCCTGGCGGATGCGGCTGCTGCTCACCGCTTCTCCGTTCAAGGCCGCCAGATCCTGAATTTCGCGGACCGTGAAGCCGCGCTCCTGGCCCAGAGCGCGCAGGAAGGCCGCGTCGCCCTCGCGCTGGTAACCCAGGCTGAAGCTGCCGCCCCATAGTTCTTTCAGATCCAGATAACGACAGAGACGATCCACAAAATCTGCCGCGCGCGTGTAACGCACCTCTTCATTAAACGGATGCACGATGATCAGATCGATGCCCAGCTCGCCCAACAACTGCACCCGCCGCTCCAGAGTGGTCAGGTACATGCGGCTATGATTACCCTGTATCACCTCGCGCGGATGGGGAAAGAAGGTAAGAACCGCTGTGCGCGCCCCGGACTCGCCCGCGCGCGCCTGCATCAGCTTCAGGAGCTCCTGATGGCCCGCATGCACGCCGTCGAAGACGCCGACTGCGAGCAGCGTTGGGCGTCGTTCGCGCACGTCGGCTATGTCGTTCACCCACTCATAAGTCCGCTTCATGGTCCTGAATTGTATCAGACAACCCTCACATGGCACCGTTGAGCTCAGCGGGGCAGGCGCGAGCTTTGATAAAAGATCTTATGCGGACGCCAGGAGTCGCCCTCAAGTTCGGCGATGCCCACAAAGGCGCCTTCCTGATCATAGACGCGCAGCGGCGACTCCTGGGGCGCAGCATCACTCATCGCCAGCCGTTTGCCATGGCTTAGGGCGATGGCCTCTTCATGGGTCACGACAAGGGCCGGCAAGTGCGCAACCGCGCGATCCATTTCTTGTAGCAGCGCAGGCAGCGCTTCTGGCGTCAGCTCCGATAAGGGGATGGCCTTTTCCACGCGCATCACGCCGATGGCCGTTCGGCGCAGACCCGCTAGATAAGCGCCGCTGCCCAGGACCTGGCCCAGGTCGTGCGCCAGTGAACGGATATAGGTTCCGCTGGAACAGCGTATGCGCAAGCGCAGATCGGGCACATCATACGCCAGCAGCTCCAGCTCGTAAATGGTAACCGGCCTCGCGTCGCGCGCCACCTCGACGCCTCGGCGCGCCAGCTCATAAAGCGGCTTTCCGTCCCGTTTGATCGCCGAAAACATGGGCGGCTTTTGCCAGATGTCCCCGCGAAATTGTTCCAGAGCCAAATGCACGGTTGCCAGGTCAACGTCTGCGTCGCCGCTCTGCACGATCTCCCCTTCGGCGTCATACGTGGCGCTCTCCTGGCCCAGGCGCACGAGCGCGTCATACTCTTTCGGCTGTCCCACGATGTACTCCAGAAGCCGTGTGGCGCGACCAATTGCGACAATCAGCAAACCGGTCGCCAGGGGATCGAGCGTGCCTCCGTGGCCCACCTTGCGGCTGCGCGCCACGCGCCGCACGCGGTTTACCACGTCGTGAGAGGTCAATCCCGGCGGCTTATCGACGCACAGAAACCCTTCAATCATCGGCAATGCTCAGGGGGTAATCGGCTTGAGCCAGGTTGGTCAGCCCGGGCTGTTTAGCAATTCCCGCTGCTGGCGAATGGCATCGCACGCCATGCCGACCACCAACGATTCGGCTTCGCGCAACGGTCGCGCCAGCGTGCAGCCGGCAGCCAGCGGATGCCCCCCGCCCCCAAGATTCACGGCCAGCTCGGCGACATTGTAGGGAGGGCGGCAGCGGAAGCCCACATAAACGTGCTGGTCATCCTCCAACAGCACCGCGCTCATCGCCGCCTCGTCGACATTGGCCATCATGTTCACCAGGCCGCCGCTGCTGGTGCCCAGATAGCCAATGGACTTTCGCTGCTCATTGGTGATCGAGGTCCACAGCACACCGTCGCACTCTAGCTTCATATTGTCGAGGCCAATTTGCCACAGACGCAGGGTGCCAAGCGGTTTGATCAGCAGCGCCTGTGCCGTAATCAGGTCGAGATCGGCGCCGGCGTCCATCAGGCTGCCGGCGACCTGGAATGTATTTGACGACACGCCGACGGTCCGAAAACCTAGCGTGTCGGTGACGATTCCGGTCAACAAGCATGTGGCTAGGTCCGCCGTTATCTGGATATCCAGCGCCAGAAAGAGGCGGTAGAGGATCTCGGTGGTAGAGACACAATTGCTATCCACCAGGTTAACTTCGCCAAAGAGCGTATTGGTGACATGATGGTCGATATTGATGATCGGCGGATGTGGTTCTGGCAGCATGGCAAAGGCCTTGCCCATGCGCGACATATCGCCACAATCGACGGCGATCACCAGGTCGTAGGCCACATCGGGCGGGGGCGCTTGCCGGATGCGGCTAACCAGCGGCAGATATTCAAAGCGCGCCGGCGAGCCGTCGTCGCAGGCAAGGCTCACGATATGTCCCAACTGTTTCAGTGCAACAGCCACGGCTGTCAGCGAGCCAATCGCATCGCCGTCGGGGCTCACGTGTGTAATTGCCAGCACGTTACGAGCGATGGCTAATAGGGCATGGATTTCATTTGCTTCATCTACGTAGGCAGCCATCTTCATATCGCTCGATTTTGCTTGGCCGAAGCCGCTCATAGTCTGTCTACTCTTCCTCTTCAGGGATGTCCAGGCCGTCGAGCAGTTGGTTAATGTGCTCCGCATGGGCCAGCGATGGATCCCAGTGGAAGTGCAACATGGGCGTCTGTCGCAGCCGGAGCGAATTGCCTAGCTCGCGGCGTAAGAAACCCGTCGCACGTTGTAGGCCATCCATCACCTCCGCCTCACGCTCGTCCTCGGCCAGCGCGTGTACATAGACGTCGGCATATTGCAGCTCACGGTCTATGTTCACGCGCGTAACGGTAACTCCTTGCAGGCGCGGATCCTTCATCTCAAGAAGCAGGAGCTGGCTCAATGTCGTGCGGATCTGTTCTGCAGTACGTTGTTGCCGGACAGTCGTCATGAGCCTGCATCCACCTGTTCCATCACAAAGAATTCCAGCAGGTCGCCTTCGCGGAAATCCTCCCAGCCCTGGACACTCACGCCAAACTCGAAACCAGTCTTCACTTCGCGCACATTTTCCTGCAAATGTTTCAGGCTAGACACGGCGCCTGTGTGCAGCAGCTCACTGCCGCGTATCACGCGAACCCGGGCGTTGCGCCGCGCCACGCCGGTACGCATATAGGAGCCGGCAATCGCGCCTACACCGCTGATCTGGAATGTGGCGCGCACTTCTGCTCGACCAATGATTACTTCGCGGATTTCTGGCTCAAGCATGCCCAGCATGGCCTTCTCGATATCTTCCAGCAGCTTGTAGATGATGCTATATGCCTTAACCTGTACGCCTTCGCTGCTGGCCGTCACCCGCGCCGCCGAGTCGACGTTCACATTAAAGCCCAGAACCACCGCGTCCGAGGCCGCCGCCAGCATGATGTCGTTCTCCGTAATGTTGCCGGTGCTGGCATGCAGAATCTCCAGCTCCACCTCGTCGGTATCCTCATTGAGCTTCTCTAGTGAGGTAACGATGGGCTCCAGAGAGCCCTGAACATCAGCCTTAATCACCAGGTTCAGCGTCTTGGCTTCGCCCTCTTGCAGCAAGGAGAAGAACTCGTCCAGACTGACACCCTTGCGCTCGCGCTCCACGCCGACCACGGCCAACTCACGCTCGGCAAGCACCTTGCGCGCCTGCTTTTCACTTTCGACCACTTCAAACTGCTCACCGGCCTTGGGCATACCGTCTAACCCGGACACAGAAACGGGCGTAGATGGGCCGGCTTCCTTCATCCGCCCGCCGGTAAAGTCGACCATCGAGCGAATACGCCCGTAATGCTGACCGACAAGCAGCGTGTCACCAACGCGTAGCGTGCCATTCTGAACCAGCACCGTGGCCGTTACGCCGCGACCCCGTTCCATGCGCGCTTCCAGCACCGTTCCCGTGGCACTGGCCCCAGGATTTGCTTGAGGTCGCAAATCCTCGGCGACAAGCAAGATCGCCTCCAGCAGGTCGTCAATACCCCATTCTTCTCTGGCCGAGACCTCGATCACCATCGTATCGCCGTCCCACTCGTCGGGTACAAGCCCTTGCTCTGCAAGCTGCTGCTTCACCACCGCCGGATTGGCGTTGGGCAGGTCGATCTTGTTCAGAGCGACGATGATAGGAACGCGCGCCGCGCGCGCGTGGTCGATGGCCTCTCTGGTCTGGGGCATCACGCCGTCGTCAGCGGCCACCACCAGAATGGCGATATCTGTCGCCTGCGCGCCTCGTGCGCGCATGGCCGTAAACGCCTCGTGACCCGGCGTATCCAGAAAGGTGATCAACTGGTCGTTGTGCGTGGCCTGGTAGGCGCCGATGTGCTGCGTAATGCCGCCGGCTTCGCCTTCCTGTACGTTCGTCTGCCGAATGAGATCCAACAGCGAGGTCTTGCCATGGTCCACATGCCCTAACATGGTGATGACCGGTGGGCGCGGTGCGAGGTTCTCTGCTTCTTCCTCGGCAAGGATCAAGCGCCAGGCAGGCTGCTCGCCCACCTCCTCCTCCACGACTTCCACATGAGGCTGCACGGCTTCATAGCCGAACTCTTCGGCGACAATGGCGGCTGTATCGAAGTCGATCTGCTGGTTGATATTGGCCATGATGCCGCTAGACATCAGCTCTTTAATCACGTTAATGGGGCTGACGTCCATGCGCGCGGCCAGCTCGCGCACGGTTATGAAATCCGGTATTTCGATACGATTCTTGGTTTGTGGTTCACTCATTTGCGCTCGTCCTCTATCTTCATCTTCTCACACACAGCCACCGTTTTGCAGCTATCGGTCACTTGGTGTCTCAATTGATAAGTCCGCCGTCATCTCCGGCGCCGGCTGGCTATAGACGGCGACACGGAGAAAACAATAATTTGTTATCTCCGTGTCGGGACCTTTTCGCCGGCGATAAGCTAGGTTCAGGCGCAACCCGATCTATCATCAGCAGACCGCCGGCGGTCTTTCGCGGTCAGCGCCTGGTGAGCCTCTCCGTTGGCGGTTACAAGGCGTTCCCGATCTCTGCCGCTGGCCGCTGCTCGGCAAGCTTCTTCAATGCTTCCGGCTGCACATTTAAGCGCAAAGCCTTCTTTAGCACACTACCACTTATCGCCGTGTCCCAGCAAGACGTCTGGCTGCACAGATAAGCGCCGCGTCCGGCCAGTTTACCCGATCTGTCCACAAGCAAATCACCACTATCCGTGCTCACAATCCGCGTCAGCTCGCGCTTGTTCTTCGTCTGCCGGCAGACAACGCACGTTCGCTGAGGAACGTGCCGGCGGCGTGGCTGTTTAATGGACATCACACATGCTATTTTTAATTAGACGGCAGGGGCGCCGCAAGCGCTTGGCCCCTGCCGTTACGGGTCTAAAAATCATCCTCGAGAATGTCGTCGATATTCAGCTCGTCGAAATCTTCCCATTCCGGACGGCGACGGCCGCTCTTACGCTTACGCTTAGTGACAACGCGCCCGGCGTCTTCATCGAAAACAAGCTGGCGACCTTTACGCTGGTCGGCGGTTTCTTCGTCTTCTTCCTCTTCGCGCTCTGCGCCAGGGCGAGAAACAATAACCACCTTGCCTTTCTTCTTTTTCTTCTCCTGGGCCGGAGCGCGCGGCTCGACGAGCGACGTAGAGAGATCGTCGATGGCCGGAACCTCTTCTTCGGCCAGCGCATCCTCTTGCAGCGCCTCGTCGGCGGCTTCGACCGCCTCAGCCTGCAATTCAGCTTCAGGCGTCTCAAGAGCCAGCTCAGGCTCTTCCACGGCCTCAGCGGCAGGCTGCTCTTCTGCGGCTTCCTCCACCGGCGCCAATTCTACCAGGTCGGCTTCTTCCAGCTCGGCGCTTTCGGCCACAGCCCCGCCAGCCTCAATTTCCGTGGATTCGGCGACGTCTGCTGCTGGCTCAGCCTCCAGCCATAGCGATTCAGCTTCGCCAATGCGCCCGCGGATAATTTCCAGCGATTCGTCGCTAATACCCTCGATGCGCAGCATGGCCTGGTCGCCCAGCTCCAGGCGATAGAGAACATCGCCCACTGTGGTGAACGTATTCTCCAACAGGAGGTTGTGCAGGCTAAGCGGCAGATCCAGCTCTTCAAGTTCAAGGTTCCAGGCCGCCTCAGGCACCATCTTGCGCGCCGACGCCCGCTCCTTGCGCAGCTCATCGTAACCTGCCGTGCGCTCGCTGATGATGCGGCCTTCCACACCGGCAACGAAACGATCCAACACCAGATAGTCCTCTGCCGTGATCGGTCGCTCGGCTTCCTTCTTGGCCAGGATGTGGCGTGCCTTGTCGAGCAGCTCTTCGTCGGCCACGACGCGAGGATCGGCCGCCTGATGATCCAGATTGTTCAGCGAATCAGTTGCCGACTCGGTGAGGCTCTTAATGTCAATGCGCCATCCAGTTAGCTTTGCCGCCAGTCGCGCATTCTGTCCTTCGCGCCCGATGGCCAGAGATAACTGGTCGTCGGGAACGATCACAATGGCCGTCTTGCCCTCGTCAGGATGATCATCCAGGTGCACCTGAGCAACACGTGCAGGGCTCAATGCCTTGGCAATAAACGCCTTGGGGTCTGGATCCCATTCGATCACGTCGATCTTTTCGTCATTCAGCTCGCGCACGATGCTCTGGATACGAACGCCGCGCATGCCGACGCAAGCGCCAACCGGATCGACGCCTTCTTGCAAGGCGACGACGGCGACCTTAGAACGCGCCCCGGCTTCGCGAGCAATGCTTTTTACGTCGACCTGGCCATTGTAAATCTCTGGCACTTCCAGCTCTAACAGGCGACGCAGCAAGTTGCGGTGGTTGCGGCTGACGACGATTTGCGGCCCACGGCTGGTGCGGCGCACCTCCAGCAGATAGACGCGGATCTTGTCATGCGGCCGGTAGCGTTCGCTGCGAACCATCTGGCTGCGCGGCATAATAGCCTCAGTGCGTCCCAGGCCAATCGTAATATGCTGGCCGCCAACGCTTTGCACCGTACCGTTCACAATTTCGCCTTCGCGCTCCTGAAATTCTTCATAAAGCTGCTCGCGTTCGGCCTCGCGGACGCGCTGTAAAATGACCTGCTTAGCCGTCTGTGCCGCGATTCGTCCAAAGTTGCGCGGCGTGCTAACCACCATCACGGTATCGCCAAGCTGCGCCTCGCTATGTCCCTGACTCTGCGCCTCTTCCAGAAGCACCTCGGTGCGGTGGTCGAAGACAGAGTCGACCACCTCTTTTTCGGCATAGATCGTGGGTTCGCCGGTGCGCCGGTCGATTTCGACACGCACATCCTGGTCGTTGGTGACGTTGACGTTCCGCCGGTATGCGGAAGCCAACGCTGTCTCCAGCGCCTCAAATACGACGTCTTTTGCCAGACCTCGTTCTTCGCAAATTTCGTTAAACGCTAAAATAAACTCGCTTCTCATCGGCTATAAACCTACACCTCTACAGGGTTATTCAACGACTTCAGGAAAACAAAAAAGTGGGGGTTGCCCACTTTTCCATAGCTCCTGCAGAATTTTGGCATCCGTATTATAGCATAACTTGCGTCTACGGCAAAAGAAGATTGTCGTTAGCGCTCAGCAGTTCCCATCGCTTAACGGGCAGCAGAATTCTGATACAATCGCCCCCATGGACCAGCTTCTAGAACAACCACTGGCGCACTCACCGCTGGTGGTCATCGACACTGAGACCACCGGCCTCTCGCCCGCATTAGGCCATCGCGTGGTCGAGGTTGCAGCCGTGCGCCTGGAAGGCTGGAAAATAACCGGCGTGGTCAATTCCCTGGTCAACCCCGGACGGCCGATGGATCCGGGCGCGACGCGCGTCAACGGCATCTATGACGAAGACCTTGTCGACGAGCCGCCCTTTGCCGCCGTGGCCGCCGACCTGGCGCAGCTCATCGACGGCGCGCTGCTGGTAGCGCACAACGCGCATTTTGATGCGGCTTTTTTGGGCATGGAATACGATCTGCTGAATCCTATCTCGCCGATGATCGCACCCCGGCCAGCCATAGCCAACCCCTGGCTCTGCACCCTGCAGTTGGCGCGACGTCTGTTCTATTTCGACCGCAATAGCCTGAGCCAGGTTGCGCGCAACCTGGGTGTGCCCATGGGCCGCTCGCACCGCGCACTCAATGACGTGCATACCACCATTGGCATCCTCAAGCGCATGACCAAGGAGCTGGCCAGATTACGGCTGGTTTCTGTCGCCGACTATTTGCACGCGCAGGGCGGCGCCATCTTTGCGCCGCCGCAATTCCGGTCGCCGCTGCCCCCTGCCGTCGCCGAGGCGCTGGCCCGGCGATGCTCCCTGCAAATTAAGTACGAGGCCCGAGGCGCCACCACCGAGCGCGTGATTAGCCCACTCTATGCCACCGAGCAGGACGGCTTCAGTTACGTCGTGGCCTTCTGCCACCTGCGCCAGGCGCAGCGCACCTTCAAGATCGAGCGCATCCTCGCGGCCCGGCTCCTCGATTGAGCCGCTGCCGCGCAAGCAGTCCCTTTTAGCGGCGCTTATCTTTACGCCACAGGTACATCATCACCGCTGCCACAGCCCCGACCGCGGCGATCACGCTAGTCTGAAGCTGCGCCAGCTTGCGCTCCAGCCGCTCTAGCTGCTGCAGCGTAGCGCGATCGGGCAGCGCTTCCACGCGCAGCGTGCCTTTCTCTGCCGCCGTCAGAACGCGCTCAAGCTGCATGGGTAGCGTCACCAGCGGTTTTACCATTTGTAACAGGGATTGCCACGCCGCCCATTGGCCGGCGCGCGAGGCAAGCAGCGCCCTGCCATACTGTTCCACCTTGTACCAGGGGTTAATGCTCGGATCTAGCAGCGTCGCCAGCCCAGACAAGATGCCTAGCGCTCGCCCCAGGTAAAGTAAGTCCTGCGGCGCCTGCACCGGAAAGGCGAAAAGAATGTCGCGAAATTCGCGGGCAAGCGCCTGCATTTCTTGTGGATCGGGCTGCGCCATCTGCAGTAGATTGCGGCCCCATAGCTCGTCGAGCAGGCGCGCCACGGCTTCGGCGATGCGCTCCAGGTCGGCCCCGGGTAGGAAGAAGCCCAACTCGCGAAAGGCATTGGTCAGGCCCACCGCATCCTTTTGCGTCACGCCCAGCAGCACCTTGTTTAGCTTTTCGCCCATTAGCGCGTCGATCCGCCCCACCATGCCGAAATCGACAAAGGCGAGGCGGAATGGCCTTGCGGCGCCGTCGGCCACGTCGCCCGCTTGACCCAACGGCTGTACAAAGAGATTGCCTGGATGCGGATCGGCGTGAAAAAAGCCCGCTACGAATATCTGGTGAAAGTAAGTGTCGAGTAAGCGATCCGCGACTTCCCGTCGGCTTAAGCCTGCCGCCTCTAGCCCTTCCAGATCCATTATCTTCAGCGCTTCGACATTTTCCAGAACCAGCACGCGCCGCGTCGAATGACGGCGATAGACACGAGGCACATGCACATGGTCATCGCCGGCAAACATCTCGGCAAAGCGTTCGGCGTTGCCCGCTTCCTGTACGTAATCCAGCTCTTCCCACAAAGTTTTGGCAAACTCCTGGAGCAGCGCCGGTACATCGGCGCGGCGGCCGATCGGCTTGTAGCGGATAACCCAACGAGCCACCACACGCAGCGCTGCCAGGTCTGTTTGCACGAGGTGTTCGATGCCCGGGCGCTGCACCTTGACGACGACCGCGCCGCCCGCTGCATCACCGTCGCCTCCCTCGCGCAGCCAGGCGCGATGCACCTGGCCCAATGAGGCTGCCGCAAGCGGCTGCTCTTCGATATAGCTGAAATGCTCGGCGATGTCGCCTAGCTCCTGGGCCATAACGCGCCGGATGGCGGCGCTAGCCACGGCCGGCACTTCGTCCTGCAGCCCCTTTAACTCGTCAGTAATTTCTGGAGGCAAGACGTCCACGCGTGTGCTTAGAAACTGGCCGAGCTTGATCAGCACTCCACCCATCTCTACGGCAAGCTCCCTGAACCGTCGCGCCAGCCGGCGCCAGCGCCTGGGTCGCGACTGCAACACTGCGCCAGGGGCGACACGGCGCAACAGAACGTCCCACAAGAAGAGGTGCGCGATGAACCCGCCTGAAAAACGGGTGATGCGCCGGTAGCGTGCGCGGTCGAGCGACACGCCCGGACTGGCCTCGTTTAACGCACGTTGCATGCAAAGGCTCCATAAAAAAAGAGACTTCGCACGTGACCGGCGAAGCCTCCCGGGTTGGTCTAAATGGATGCCCCATAGGGGACTCGAACCCCTGTTTCGGCCTTGAGAGGGCCGCGTCCTGGGCCACTAGACGAATGGGGCCAGCAACAGCTCGTAATTTTAACAGAGGCGGGGGTGGCTGTCAAACGTCCCCAAGCCGCTGCTGTAGGCAGTGAAAAAACTGTTCGATGAAGCGTGCAGCGAACATGCGCGCCATTTGCTTCACCAGGGCATTTTCGGCCAATTTTTCGGGGATCAGCACGTCCGCCTGCCAGCTTAACGTCGTGCTGTCATTCTGCGCGGGCAGCAGCGAAACGCTGCCGGCGCCCACAATCTCATAGCCGGCGATAGTAACGGCTGCCTCCAGCCGTCCTCCATGCGGCTCGTTCTGCTCCACCCAACTGACCCTGGCCGGAAACGAAAGCGACGAGCTACCCATGACAATGCGCGTCTGGCCGCCGAACGCTCGTCCACCGTCATACACCTCTAGCTCTTGCATGCCAGGAACACAGGGCCCTACCACCTGCACATCGACCAGGGCCTGCCACACTCGCTCCCTCGGTGCAGTCAGAATCATGCGATTAGAGAACTGCATCGCCGGCGCCTCCCAGGTCGCCAGTTACGTTCAACAGCGCCTCAATCTTCCGCTCTAATTCGCCTAACTGCGTTTCGAGCAGCGCCAGGTCGGCGCGACTGGGCAGGTGATGGGATGAAAACAGCTTCTCCATGTCGTCACCCTTCATCCATTCCGCTTCAGGCGCGCCGTCTGGCCGCAGCAGCGCCTTCAGGCGCGCTGCTTCTGCTTTGTCCAGCTCGCCGGCCAATAGCAGCGCGTTTAAGCGGCGAGCTATCTCCTCGTCGACATGTTTGCGCAGCCCAAGCGGCAGAGCCAGCGCGCGCCTCAGGGTACTCAGCCGTTCGCCGCCCGCCTGGACCAGGCCCGTCAGCACAGAGCGCGGCAAGAAACCGGCTTGCTGCTTCTCTTGCTCGAAAATAATCTGGGTCAGCGTGACAGCGGTTAAATCTTCGCCTGTTAAATGGTCCGTCACCTGCACATCGTTCCCGTCGCGAATCAGGCGCGCAATGTCGTTGAGCGTCACATACCGTTTTTGACCGGTATCGTAGAGCTTACGATTCGGATAGCGTTTAATATGACACATCGGCGATTCCTCTGCTGCACTGCGTCATCGACAGCCTGCGCATTATAATGAGCGCCTGGCATCGGCGCCACGTTTGTGACCTGTGCATGAATCGTTTCGAGCGTCGCCACTGCTTCTAGAAAGGTTCGGCGCACCGCGGCATAGCGCTGCTGCGCGTGTCACGAACCTTTGAGTCAGGTATAATCTGGCCATTGTAGGCGTATCGGGCATGGCCTTGGGCGTCGTTGCGCCGATGCGGAGGCCAATCCCAGGCCAGAAGGAAGCATCCATGAGAGCATTTGTAACCGGAGGAAGCGGGTTTATCGGCCGCCACGTGGTGCGTAAGCTTGTGGAACGCGGCTACGAAGTCACGGCCCTGGCGCATTCCGATCACGGCGCCGATAGCCTGCGCGCCATGGCCGCAACCGTCGTGCGCGGTGACATCACGGACGCCGAATCGATGCATGAATCCATGCGCGGCGTGGACGTTGTTTTTCATATTGCCGCCTGGTACCGCATAGGGCACAAAGATTGGATGCAGGCCGAGATGATTAATGTCGGCGGCACGCGCACGGTGCTCAATCTGGCCGTTGAGCTGGAGATCCCTAAGATCGTTTATACCAGCACCGCTGCTGTCTTCGGCGACACCAGGGGCCAGCTCGTCGACGAAAACTACCGCAGCGCCGGGCCTTTCCGCAGCGAGTACGATCGTACGAAGTGGCTGGCCCATTACAAAGTCGCCGAGCCGCTCATCGAACAGGGAGCGCCGATCATCATTGCGATGCCCGGCGCAACCTATGGGCCCGAAGATCATAGTCTCGTCGGCGTCCTGATGAGCCAGTTCTACCAGAATAGCCCCATCCTATTCGGCTCAGACACCATACTCGCCTTTACCCATGTAGAAGACATCGCCGAGGGAATCATTCTGGCCGCCGAAAAGGGGCGCCTGGGCCAATCGTATGTCCTGGCCGGGCCCGCCGTGCCCCTGGGCGAGATGTTTGACTTCTGGTCTTATCTCACTGGCAAGCCCGCCCCCGCCATCCGCATACCATCCCGTTTCCTGCATCCCTTTGCGCCGCTTGTGAGCCTTATAGAGAGCTTCGTGCCTTTACCACCACACTTCAGCCGTGAAGCGATAGACGTAGCCGGCGTCTCATATGCTGCGCGGTCCGATAAAGCTCGCGCCGAGCTTGGCTGGCAGCCCCGGCCCTTGCAGGCCGGTATGTTGGAAACGTTCAACTGGATCGCCAGGACCACGCCGTCTAACGACCTGGCCAACCGCGAAAGACAAATCGCAGGCATGGCACTATTAACTGCGACGTTCTTTCTGCTGCTCTGGTTATTTGGCCGCAACAGAAATACCACTTAGAGGGACCAATTACGATGGCTACTGCCTATTCAATCTCCTTGACGCTTCATAGCATTGTGCGCTGGTTCGTGCTTATCTTTGGAATTCTTGCCGCCGCGAAAGCCATCATTGGTTGGATGCGCGGACAAAGCTGGGCTGCCGCCGACCGCCAGTTGGGCCTGCTCTTTAC
This sequence comes from uncultured Ardenticatenaceae bacterium, assembly GCA_964384155.1. Taxonomy (GTDB): domain Bacteria; phylum Chloroflexota; class Anaerolineae; order Promineifilales; family Promineifilaceae; genus JAAYYY01. The sequence goes on along the minus strand of CAYLJW010000003.1, from coordinate 145,429 downwards.
AATTAGCCTCGACATCCAGGTGTTATTAGGCCTCCTGCTCTACTTCGTGCTGAGCCCCAGGACCACGCAGGCCTTTGCCAATTTTGGGGAGGCGATGGCCAATGCGGATACGCGCTTCTTTCTCGTGGAGCACAGCCTCTTGATGGTAATCGCCCTTGTCCTGGCGCACATCGGGCGGGCGCAATCGAAAAAAGCATCGCCCGACGTCAACAAACACAAGCGCGCCGCTATCTTCTTTACCCTGGCGCTTATTGCCATCATCGTGGCAATTCCCTGGTAGCGATGCCGCCCTATGGCTCATGTTAGCGCGATATGGCTGTCGCACAGCCTGAGCCGCCCCAACCTACCGGCGAGCAGGAAGAATTTCGCTTCCTGCTAAGCGACCGGGCGCAGGAATTCCTGGACGCCCTCTCGCGCCAGCCAATCAACGAAGAAAATCACCTGGCCCTTGCCAGCGAGCTGCGACGGCGCCTCACGCCCTCGCAGACCCACGCCATTCTAGAGACGGCCCTACTGCGGCAGCGCGCGACAGCCAAGTTTAGCCGCGCTGCGGCCATGTACTTCACGCGCAACGCCCTGGAACAGGCGTCGCCAGAAGCCGTAAGCCGCCACCGCGCCGCACGCTTTGGCCGCGGCGGCGTGGCTGCCATCGCCGACCTGGGCTGCGGCGCCGGCGGCGATGCGCTGGCGCTGGCACAGAGCGCATTTGTCCTGGGCGTCGACCTGAACTTCCGCCGCCTATTAATGGCCCGCGAAAACGTGCGCGTGTACGGTCATGCAGAGCGCTTTGCGCCCCTCTGCGCAGATCTCATGCAGCTACCGCCGCAAAAGGTAGACGCCTTTTTCGCCGATCCGGCGCGCCGAGACGCGCAGGGTAAGCGCCTGTTCTCGCCCGACGACTACCTTCCGCCGCTAACAGCCCTGCTGCATCGCTGGCTGCCGCGCGTGCCGCATGGCGCCGTCAAAATTAGCCCTGGCATTGATTATGCGCACATCCCACAGCACGCCGCCATCGAGTTCGTCTCGTTGGCCGGCGAGGTGAAGGAAGGTGTGTTATGGTTTGGCGACTTACGCGACGGCTCCCAGCGGCGCGCCACGCTGCTGCCTTCGGGCACAACCATTAGCGACGCCGACGCCAGCGACGCGCCGGTCGCCATGACACCACCGGCGCAGGTGCTCTACGAACCCGACGGCGCCGTGATCCGCGCCCATCTGGTAGAAGCGCTGGCCCAGCAGATAGGGGCCAGCAAGATCGACGAGTCGATTGCTTATTTGACCGCCGATCAGCCCGTTGCCACACCATTCGCCCGCTGTTTTGCCATCGAAGAGGTGATGCCTTTCCACCTGAAGAAGCTGCGCGCCCGGCTGCGGGAGCTGAACGTGGGGCGAGCCATCGTTAAGAAGCGAGGGTCACCCCTGTCGCCAGAAGAGCTGCTGCGCCGCCTGGACCTCCATGGCGACCGCGAGGTGGTTATCTTTCTAACCCGCGCGCAGGGACAGCCCGTCATTTTGATCGGGCACGAAATTCAGTTTGGTTAAGTAGAATGGTATCGCTCGCGACCCCTACAAGTCGCGCGCCGCTGCCCCTTCTTCACGCGCGTCCATGTAGTCGCGCATCACCTGTCGCAGTCGCCGGATATCCAGCGGTTTTGGCAAATACTCATCGCAGCCCGCCTCCAGGCAGCGCTCCTTGTCGCCAACCAGTACGTTTGCCGTCGTTGCAATCAGCGGCACATGCGCCAGTCGTTCGTCTTCTTTAATCATCCGCGCCAGATCCAGGCCATGAATGCCTGGAATATTGACGTCTAGCAAAATGATGTCAGGAACCAGGCGCTCCAGCACACGCAGCGCCGTGGGTCCATCCTCGGCGCGCACCAGCTCATAGCCCTCGGCTTCTACAATGCGCGAGACGAGAAGCATGTTCGTTTTATTATCTTCGATGCACAACACCTTCTTCGGCATAGACTGTTAGCTCCTGAACGATCGGTCGACGCGCTCTATTCTAGCCGCTGTGGCTCGTTTCTGCTATCACTTCATATCCAGGGCCACGACGCGCGCGAGGCTGCTGCAAGGGGATGGTGAAGTAAAAATTTGTGCCCGCGCCCATGGCGCTCTCAACCCAGATGTCGCCGCCGTGTAGCTCGACCAGACTCTTGCTGATAGGCAACCCCAGACCCGTGCCGCCGGCCGTGCGCGTCAGGCTGCCGTCGACCTGCCTGAACTGTTCAAAGATGATCGGGATATGATCCTCTTTGATGCCAATACCAGTATCAGACACGCACACCAACAGTTTGTCCTCCGCGATGTCAAGCTCCAGGTTCACCGCGCCCTCCGCCGTAAACTTAATCGCGTTGCTCACCAGATTAAACAGCACTTGCTTAAAGCGGGTCAGGTCGGCCTCGACAGTTGACACCTGTGGCGACAGGTGCATGGAAAATTGCAGCTCTTTGTCATAGGCCATGAGCTGTGTTCGCGCAAAACCTTCAATCTCATGGCGCAGCGAAGCGATGTCGATGGTTTCATAACGCAGGTCCATCATGCCGGCTTCAATCTTGGACATATCCAGAATGTCGCCAATCAGCTCGCGCAGATGCTGGCCGCTGTTGCGAATGAGCTGCACATCCTCGCGCATGCGCTCATTTAACTCACCGTCAATCCCCTCCAGCAGCACATCGGCAAAGCCAATGATCGAATTCAAGGGCGTGCGCAGCTCGTGGCTCATACTGGCCAAAAACTCTGACTTGAGGCGGTCGAACTCGCGTAGCTTCTCGGCCGTCTCGAGCTGTTCCTGGTACAACGTCGCATTTTGCAGCGCCGTCGCCACCTGTCCCGCCAGCGCCGATTGGATGCGCACGTCATCTTGTGTGAAATAGTTGACCATGTCCGACTGCACGTCGAGCACGCCCAGCAAACGGTTACCGGACATCATCGGCACTGCCAGCTCCGCGCGTGTCAGCGGCAGCAGCGGATTGGGCAGAAAGCCGGTCTCCTTACGCACGTCATTGACGATAATACCGTTGCGCTCGCGCGCAGCCGTCGCCACAATCGAGCGCGGCTCGCCCAGAGCGATGTGCCAGCCCTGCTCAACCATCTGCCGCCCGGCCTCTCCCGAACCCGCCGCCAGCACTAGCTCGCCACCGTGTTCGTCTAGCAGATAAATGTGTGCGTGGTACAGGTTGAAGCTGCGTCGTGTCAGCTCCACCACGCCTTGCAGCAGCTTATCTTTATCCAGGATCGTGGATGTGGCCGTGCTAACGCGCGCCACCGTTTCTAGCTCGACAGCGCGCTTCTGCGTTTGTTCCAGGAGCCGCGCATTTTCCATGGCTTCTGATACCTGGTGCGAAATCGACTCCAGAAACTGCATATCCGCCGCCGAAAGTGGGTTGTCGGGATCGTCTTCGATGGCCAGGAAACCGAACGTCTGGCCCCTCACCGTCAGTGGCTGGGACAACACATTCTGCGCCTCGTTGGCGCCGGGCAGCGCTTCTGTGCGGCCCTCGCCGGCCTCCTGCTCTGGCGCTTCGACAATCTGCATCAGGCGCCGATCAAAGCGGAAACTCGTGGCTTTGCCCGGCGAACCCGGCTCGGCCCTCAGCCACGCGTCACGCTGCATCAGGCGCTGCAAGTTGTCCAGCTCGGCCATCCTTTCGGACGTTTCCTGGCGCAGCCGCACTCCTTCGATCAGCGTTGCCAGCTGCGCCGCCAGGCCGCGCAGTAAAAGGCGATGCTCATCGGCCGCCACGTCGTGGCTTAAGTGAGCCACAACTACGCCTAAGAGCGCGCCGCCAAGGGTAATCGGTGCCGCCAAAGCGCCGCTGCCCTCAGGTCCATCGAATGGCGGCTGTCTGCTCGGCGGCCGCCCGGCCAGCCAGATAACGTCGCCACTGGCCAGCTCTACCAAACGCTCCTGCCCAAATTGAGCCTCCTCGATCGCCGTCCTCGAAGCGGCCACCAACATCATCGCTTCGTTGCCCGCGTCATAAAGGTAGAGCTGGGTTTGATCATACTGAAAGGCGTCAGTGAGCGCCTCGACAAACCAGGCGTATAGGTGATCCGATGGCTCTCCCGAGGTGAATCGTTGGGCCACCAGCACTGCAAAGGCGACCTGCTTTTCCAGTTGCGCCGCCTCGCGCAGCCGCGCCTCAGAGATCGCGGCCATTGTCCCGTCGCTACTTACAGCCGGTGCGCTTACGGCAGAAAGCGTCCCCACCATCGCCAGGCGCCCTCCAGCTTCATGCGGCAAGACCTTCGCCTCCAGGTTGATCGGGATGATCGACCCGTCATTTGTGTGCAGGTGCAGCAATGCCTGAACCTCGCCACCTTCCCACGCCCCCTGCACCAGCGCCTCAAACCGGGGCTGATCCTCCGCGGCCAGATAGTCGCACAGATAACTCCCTTCGGTTGCTGCAACTGGGTAGCCGCTCAGCTTCGCCCAGGCAGCATTCAGAAATGTCAGGCGACCTTTCTCGTCGAGCTCAAAGACTACCTGGTTGATCGCGTGGATCAGGTGATGCTCGCGCCAGGCTTGAAAGAGGCGTTTTTCGGGGCGCATGTCAGTCGACTTGCCTCCCGTTTAATTTACCCGTCTCGGAATGGTTCATGTCACCTGGTGCATCTTGCGCGTGACCTAATTTCACAAACGCATCTCTGCGCAGCGCGCGACCCACCTCGCGAACTGCGGTCTTCATAATCACGTCAATATCAGTCGCGCTGCGTACCTTTTCCGTAATCTCGCGCAGCACGCGTTCGCGCTGCGCTCGGACTTCAGCTTGCTGCAGTAAGTGCAGGCCCTGTAATGTTGCTGCAGCCTGCGACGAAAGGGCCATTAAGCGCCTGCCTTCCTCGTCAGTCAACGCCGCCGCTGTGGCATATTGCGCGGCGACGAAGCCTAGCCATTGGCCACCGGCTCGCAGCGGCACGAAGAGAACGCTCTGCGACTCGTGAGGACCAGTTAATGGATCGCTCACGCCGGCATCGAGGATACGCATTGCTTCATTCTCGGCGAGCACCACAACGTTTTCGGCATCCAGCAAATCACGAATGGCAGGCGCCTCACTTACCCGGTAACGCCCGTGCGTCACTTTGCCTGCTCGACGGTCTCGTCGCGCTAGCACCTCAACCCAATTGGGCGGGCTGTCGTCATTCCACGGCCGGTCGAAGTAGTGTATCACAACCCGTTCAGAGTCTGCGCCCAGCACTGTGTGCTCGCTCAAGGCTTGAAGCACATCCTGATAGCTCGTCGCCGTGTTAATCGTGCGGCTAGCGAGATACAGCGCCTCGGTTTCGGCCGTGCGCCGCTCCGCTTCGTCGAACAGGCGGGCGCTTTGCAGCCGGATCGCCGCCTGCCGGATGATACCCTCGATAGAAGCACGGTCTTCATCGCGCAAGGTTGCACCCCGGCCCATGTAGTACAGCTCGACGACGCCGGCGACGTCGTTGCCCACCTGCCAGGGCATCACAACCTTCTGAGGCGCCATGCCATGCTCGTTTTGCAACGGCCGGAAGCGCGGCTCAGAGCTGCGCAACACCTGCCACAGGTCAGGCCGCTTATCTGGTAGCAGCCGCTGGCCGACTTCATAATCATCGTAGGCTGCACCGCGCGGCGCGCGCTTCTGGTCCAGCACCAGCGCTTGCCCTTCAGAGTCCCATACATAGAGCGCGATCTGCTCTGGGTTCAGCAAGTTCGCGATTTCGTCTACCACCAGCTCGCGAATATGTCGCTCGTCGAGCACGCCCAACATACGGCTGCTGGCCCGCACCAGGGCATCCGAAATGCGACGCTGCCTCTGCTCGCTCTCCAGAAGGCGGCTGGTCTCTTCCAGCAAGTTAATGCTCTGTACGGCAACGGCCGCCTGCCCGGCCAGGTTCTGCAACTGCTGCAGGGCCGCATCGCCGAACTGGCGCGGCTCGGCATACAACGCATTCACGTGGCCAATCCACTGCCCACCGGCCACCAGCGGAACTGCAAGGACAGCGCGCGCTTTCAAGCCACTGAGCAGCGCTCGTCGTGATCGCGGGTCTAGCCTGGGGTCCGCGGCGACATCGCTAATCATGGTCTGGCGCTCGCGTTCCATTATGCCCAGGGCGGGGTACTCATCCAGCGCAAAGCGCAGTTTGGGCCGCTCGACGACCTCGGCCGACCAGAATGCCAGGATATCAATCCAGCGCGGCGGTGTGCCGTCGGTCCAGGGCCGTTCGAACAACGCCAGGCTTATGGTCGAGCTGCCGTCGCCGGCCACAGAGTGCTGCCGCAATACGTCCAGCAAGTCGTCATAGGTTCGCGCGCGATTCAACTCGGCGCTCGCCCGATAGAGGGCGCGGGTTTCGGCCAGGGTGCTCTGAATTTGCTCGAACAGCCGCGCGTTTTGAATGGCCGTAGCTGCCTGGAATACGACGGTTTCTGCCAGCCGCAAATCCTCAGCGCTAAAGGCTGAACCCTCGGTCAGAATATCCGCGCCGACTGTGCCGATCACTTCGTTGCCCGCCAGAATCGGCAAAACAATCATGGTGCGAATGCCCTGCTCGCTCAACATAGCGCGAATGGGCAGGGTTAGCGGATGGCTCTGGGCGTCGGCAATGACAACGGTGCTCCTCGTGGTCAGCACCTCCTGAGTAAGCGCATTGCCCTCCACAGGGATGGTGAGGCCCAGGGCGCTGGGCGACTTTTGTTCGTCAAACTCTTCTGACACGATGGTCAGAGCCGTTCGCTCTGGATTTAACAAACCAATTCGAGCCTGATCCGCCGCCGTAAGCTGCACCAGCTCTTGCACCACAATTTGCAGGCTGCTGCCGAGGTCCAGGGTCGCCGCGATTCGCGTGACGATACGGTTTAGCTCTTCTAACTCTTCACTGCGTCGCTGCACGTCTGCCAGGGCGGCTTCGGTCTGCTGCGACAGCCGCAGATTCTCCAGGTGCGCGCTGAGCCGCGTCGCCACCGCCGATACCAATTCCATCGTGTCCGCATCTGCGCCGGAGCGCTCGCCGCTCACCAGAAGCTCGCCGACGACCTGATCGCGAACCTGTAGAGGATAGGCAAGTTCATGATCGACGTCTTCATAAGGCAGCTCGATAACCTGCCGCCCGTCGTATTGATAAGCGCCGACCGCCATGCTCACTTCTCGCCAGCTTTCGCGAGTCAGCCGCCGCAACGCCTCTTCCGCTTCCGCGCGGTAGCGTTGCGCTTCGGCCAGCAGGCGTAGATTCTCCACCTGCTGTGCAACCAGTTGCGCAATATCGGCGACGACTTCCACATCTTGTGGCGTCCAGCGCTGTTGCGGCTGCCCCTTCAGGCGAATGGTGCCAATGGGCACGGAGTTCAGCTCGATGGGCGCACTCAGCGAGTTGTCGAGTATGCTTGCCATGTCGCCCGTTTGCGTATCTTCCTGGGTGACGCCAGCGCTGTATGTATAAGCCAGGCGCTCTGGCCTTTCGACGCCGTTCATAAAGGTCGCCCAATTTTCTAAGGCGCGCAATTGCGCCTGGCCTTCCACATCGCCCTGGCTGGCGCGCAGCTCAGAGAAGCGAATTGCGTTCTCTACGGCAATCGCGAGCTGTCCGGCTACAATCTCAAGAGCAGACAGATTATCCTCGCCCAGGCCATAACGCTTATCGCTCTGCAGGTCCAGCACGCCAACAACGCGCTCTCCAGATAGCAGCGGCAAGGCAATCTCTGAGAGCGTGTGCGGCAGCAACGTATTGGCGCGGAACCGTGTGCTATGTTCGGTGTCGGCGATCACTTGCGGGCTTCGTTCGTACGCCGCCGAGCCATTGAGCGAGCCGCGATCAATGGGCAAGCGAAAGCCGCGCCGGCGCAGCTCGTCGCCCACATCACCGGAGCCGGCGCGCATATCAAGGCTTTTGCCATCCGCCCCGATCAGGTAAACCTGCACGTAATACAGGTCGAAGCGGCTGCGAATCAGCTCCACTGCTTCCTTAAGTAGCTCCTCCAGATCGTGCAGACCGCCCAGCCGTCGTCCGATTTCAGCCGCCAGCGTTAGCTCGTGCGTTCGCTCCTCCACGCGTTCCTCTAGCACCTGAACGGAATCGGCCAGCCATTCGGTCATCACGTTGAAGCTCGCCGCGAGCTGCCCAATCTCGTCGTCACGTTCCAGGGGCGGCACATAAGAAAAATCGCCCCCTGCGACGCGCCGTGTCCGCGCGTTGAGCTGGTGAAGGGGCTCCACAATGGTGCGCAGCCCGATAACCGTAAACAAAATGGCGCCCAAAACGGCAAGTCCTAAGCCGATGCCCAGGTAAAGAGTGGTCACACGCTGGCGCTGCGCCGATTGCGCCACCAGGGTCTCAACATCTGCGCCGGCGCTGCGCCGTAACTGCACCAGCAGGCTGTCAAATTGCGCCTGAAGCTCGGCCATTTCCTCCTGGCGTAAGGCCTGTGCCTGCTCCCATCGTTGCCGCCGCGCTTCTTCCTGCAGCGAACTAACGCGGCTGGCCCATTCATCGCCCAGTTGTTGAAGGTGGCCGATGACCTGGGCATTTGCAGCTACCGTGTCGGCGTGCGCGCCAACAGAGAGGCCTGCCAAGGCCGCCAACGAACCCTCGAAGCTTTGCAGCGCCACGGTCACCGGCCCACCCCACCCTGGCGCCTGTCTCGTGAGCAGCATCTGGTCCACGGCCGCTGAAAGCCGCGCCGCATCCCGCTCCACTGCCGAAAGGCCATTGAGCTGTTCGACGCCTGCCTGAGAGGCGGCAAGCACGTCGACGCTCAGACGCGCATAGCCGAAGCCAAGCGCACCGGCAACCAGTACAAACAGCACCAGAACGCCGGCGCTTAGTCCGATTCGCTGCCTGAGGGTTAACTTACGGGGCATGACCATCTCCAGAGCGGCCTCATTCTAACGCTGACGACTTTCCCCCAACAGCAGGGGGCTGTGCAGCAGTGGGCATCCCGGTCTCAAGCTGTGGCCGGCGCAACTCAATGGTCGCGCGCTCGGCCGGCAACGCGCGGCCCAGCTCCTGTACGGCTGCCTGTAGAAGCTCTTCAAGCGTCGCCGCTGCCTGAATGCGCTGGCTCGCGGCGTTGAGCTTTGCCACATGGTCGGCGCGTGTCTGTACCTGCGCCATTAGCTGCGCGTTTTGCAGCGCCACGGCCACCTGCGCCGCAATAATCTGCAGATACTCGGCATCGTCGGCGCCTAATCCGCCCACCACGTTATGCTGCACGTCCAGCACACCGCGCACCTGATTGCCGAAGGTAATGGGCACCGCCACTTCGCAGCGCGTCTCCGGCAACAAAGGGTTCGGCAGCCAATCTTTGGCCGCGCGCACATCAGGCACAAGCACGACCCGGTTCTCACCTGCCGACCGGCCGACCAGGCCCTGTCCCGCCTTCAGCCGGTGCCCGCTCATTAACATGGCGCGGCCTGCCTCGCCTGTGCCGCCTACCATCAACAGCGTTTCTCGGTTCAGGTCAAACAGATAGATATGAACGTGGTAATAGCTGAATGCCTGCTGAATCTGATCGACCACTTCCTGAGTCAACGTTTCAGGATTGAGGATCGTCGATAGCCGGCGGCCCACCCTCAGCGTGGTCTCCAGCGCGCGCGTGCGCTCCGACACGCGGGCTTCTAGCTGCTCATAATGCCCTTGCAGTTGCTCGGCCATCTGGTTAAAGGCCTGGCTTAGCTGGCCAATCTCATCGCGGCGCTCCACGGGAACGCGCCGGTCGAATGCACCCGCGGCCAGCTCTGTCGCGCCGGCCGTCAGCCGCTCTACGGGCCTGGTAATACTATCGGTAACGCCCATAACCAGCCCCACGCCGAAGACCAGCGTCACGGCCAGGACCAGCGTAGGATAGATGATCACAGCGCGTACGGCGCCTGTTACCCGCTCTCGCGCTACCTCTTCCAGCACTTGCGCGCGGCTCACGAGCACATCGACGGCACTGATAACCTGCTCCTGGTCGCGCGTCAGCAAGCCCACGCGAATTACAACGCTATGCCACTGATCCGACTCGGCTTGGCGTACCATTGTGTCGGCGATATTGATGACATTGGTCACCTGTTGGTTCACGGCTTCTACGGCTTCGATGGTCGCCGCGTCGTCTACCCCTTCAATGGTCAGCAGCATCTGCTGCCGGCTCTCGCGGAGCCGATCGAGCCTGGCGGCCACCTCGCTGGAGAAGGCTACTGCGTCTTCATCAGGGAGCAGGCGCGTGACGCTTGCCAGGAGGTCTGTTGCCCGCTGGCGCACTACCACGGCTGCATCCACCTGGACGCGCGCTTCTTCCAGCGTGTTAACCGCCAATACCAGCTCGCGCACTTGCCAGGCCACCAACGCGGCGGCCAACAGCAAGAACAAGGCGATCACCGCATTACCCGCCAGGATCCTGCGCCGTAGAGAGCCTCGCGGCCGGCGCAGCGCGGCCAACAGGTCGCGTATTCGTTTCGCCATCACGCTGCTGCTTCCTCTGCCGGCCCGTTGCCCAGGCGCACGCCGGTGCGCACGCCGCCCATAGCCCGCCCAAGCTCGCGCACCGTAATGCGCAAGGCCTCGTCGACATCTTCTGTGCTTTGCATCTTTTGCGTGATGCTGTTTAAATGCTGCTCCTGCTGTGCTTTGCGCTGCACCTGTTCATACAACTGGGCGTTTTCCAGGGCCACCGCGATCTGATCGGCAATTGTCTGCAGCACATCGGCGTCGCCGCGGCTCAGGCCCCCTGCCACGTCGTGCTGCACGTCGAGCACGCCCAAGACTCGCTCGGCGCGGCGGATGGGGACCGCAACCTCGGCCCGCGTTTCAGGCAACAGGGGGTTGGGCAACCAGTTTCGATGCTGCCGCACCGTAGGCGCCACCACCGCCAGGTTTGACTGCGCCGCTGTGCCGACGATGCCTTTGCCCACGGTGATGCGATGTCCCTGCATGGCCATCTTCTGGCCGGCCTCGCCCGTGCCGCCGCTCATGATCAAGGTCTGTCGCTGCTCGTCAAATAGATAAATATGAACGTGATAATAGTCGAGCGACTTGCCAATGATCTCGACGACAGAGTTGATCAGCTCGCGCCGGTCTAAAATGCCGGACATGCGGCCGACGATGCCCACAATGAGCTCTAGCTGCGCGGCGCGCGAGCGAAGCGTCTCATTCGTGCGCGCCAGCTCTTGTGACTGCAAGGACATCGCCTCCCTCAGCTCGTGATGGACCCGTTCCAGAGCATCTTGCCTCACGCCTATGCGCCAGCCCATGAAGCCCAGAACCAGCGGCGCAAGGTCGATGATCCAGTGTAACGGCTGCGTTGCCTGAACGAAATAGAAATTAGTAGGATGAATGGGCAACGCCCGCGACCCGAGGTCCACGACGGTGGCGACAAGCGGAAATAAGAAGCCAAAAAGAGCGCCATACAAAGCGTAACGGATAGCAGCTTTCGATGAACTGAATATCATATCCTCTCCTGCAGCAGTGCCACAGGAACTATGTTAGCGCGTTACGCTGTGCGGCTATAGGTGAAAAAAGTCCTAAATCGCGCCCCGTTTTTGCTCTAGTTGCTCGGCAACCAGCTCCTGCACCAGTTGCGGGTTGGCCTTGCCGCGTGTCTGGCGCATCACCTGGCCCACAAACCAGCCCGCAAGCTGCTCCTTGCCCTCCAGGTAGGCCATTACCTGCTCCTGGTTGTTGCCCAGCACGGCGCTCACCACACTGGCCAGCGCCTCGCGATCCGAGATTTGCGCCAGGCCCTTTTCGGCCACGATGGCCTGCGGTGATTGGCCCGTCGCAAACATATCCGCCAGCGCCTCTTTCGCCGCATTGTGGCTAATCGTGCCTTCCTCTACCAGTTGAATCAGGGCCACAAGGCTCTCAGGCGACACGCGCACCGCACGGATGTCCACCTGCGCCTCATTCATGAGGGCAAACAAGTTGTTGATCAGCCAGTTGGCGACGGCTTTCGGCTCGCCGCCGGCAGCCAGGGCTGCTTCATACCACTCGGCCACGGCCCGCTCTTCCGTGAGCACACCGGCGTCGTAGGCCGATAAGCCCAACCGGCTCTCGTAGCGCTGCATCTTTTGCTGTGGCAGTTCGGGCAGCCCGGCGCGCAGTGCATCGACCCAAGCGGCGTCGATATGCAGCGGCGGCAGGTCGGGCTCCGGGAAGTAGCGGTAATCTTCGGCCTCCTCCTTGCTGCGCTGCGCCACGGTCTCGCGCCGCGCCTCATTCCAGCCGCGAGTCTCCTGGGCCACCGCGCCGCCGGCCTGCAAAATGGCCCCCTGTCGTTCCAGCTCATAGGCCGTGGCGCCGGTGAGCGCGCGGAAGCTGTTGAGATTCTTAACCTCCGTGCGCGTGCCGAAGGCCTTGCTGCCGCGGCGGCGCAGACTAATGTTGGGCTCCACGCGCAGCACGCCCTTCTCCAGGTCGCCTGAATTGACCTCCAGATAGCGCAGTATCTGGCGCAGGCGCAAGGCATAGGCGTAGACCTCCTCGGCGGAGTGCAGGTCTGGCTCGGACACAATTTCCAGCAGCGGCACGCCTGAGCGGTTGTAGTCGATCAACGAGCCCATGCCGTCCACGTGCGTCAGTTTGCCCGTGTCTTCTTCCATGTGCACGCGCCGAATTCCAATGCGCCGCCGCGAACCATCTGGCAGCGTAATTTCTAGCCAGCCCTGGCGCGCCAGCGGTAGCTCATACTGGCTGATCTGGTAGCCCTTTGGCAAATCTGGATAAAAGTAGTTCTTGCGCGCAAAGACATTCTCGCTCTGAATTTGGCAGTTCAAGGCCAAGGCCACGCGCAAGGCAAATTCGATGGCACGCCGGTTGAGCACCGGCAGCATGCCGGGCATGCCCAGGCAAACAGGACAGACGGCCGTGTTGGGCTCGGCTTCCACGCTGTCCACCACGCGGCAGCCACAAAACATCTTGGAGGCTGTCAGCAGCTCGGCGTGAACCTCGAGCCCAATAACCGCTTCAAATTCGGCCATGACGCTAGCGTTAGCCATGGCGCCTCATGAAGCGTTCCAGCCGGTTAAGCGCTTCTTCAATCTTTTCGTAAGCGGTGGCATACGAAGCGCGCACATAACCGGCGCCGCTGGCGCCAAAGGCGTCGCCGGGCACCATGGCCACCTCTTCTTCTTCCAGCAGACGCATGGCGAAGTCGTCGCTGCTCATGCCGCTGCGCCGGATGTCGGGAAATGCGTAGAAGGCGCCTTTCGGCTCAAAGCAGTGCAGGCCCAGCGTATTGAAGCCATCGACAATCAATCGCCGCCGCCGATCATATTCTTGGTGCATGCGCGCCACGTCGTTGTGCCCCTGCTGCAGCGCCGCCAGCGCCGCCGCCTGCGCCGTAGTGGGCGCCGACATAATGGTGTACTGGTGGATCTTGCGCATCGCACCCAGCAAATCTGGCGGGGCACAGGCATAGCCAATGCGCCAGCCGGTCATCGCATAATTCTTGCTAAAGCCGCCCAGGAGGATCGTGCGATCGCGGACACCCGGCAAAGTGGGCACACAAACATGTTCAATACCATACACAAGCTGATCGTAGATCTCATCGGATATCATGAGCAGATCGCGCTCTTGCGCCAGCTCCGAAATCTGGGTCATCACCTCCCGCGTCATCACCGCGCCCGTTGGGTTGTTGGGATAGCCCAGCAATATGGCCTTGGTGCGCGCCGTAACCGCCCGATCGATGGTCTCGGCCGTCACCTGGAAGTTGTCTTCGACGAAGGTTGGCACCATCACCGGCTCGCCGCCGGCAAAAGAGACCTCTGGCGCATAAGAGACGAAGCAAGGTTCGGGAATGATGACCTCATCTCCGGGGTCCACAATGGCGGTCATCGCCAGGTACAACGCCTCACTGACGCCCACCGTAATCAAGATCTCGTCGTCGGGCTCATAGCACACGCCATAGAGCTGCGCCAGGTGGCGGCTAAGCGCCTCGCGCAGCTCCAACACGCCGCTGTTAGAGGTATAGCGCGTCTCGCCACGGCCCAGCGATTCGACGCCGGCCTTTAGGATGAGATCCGGCGTCACAAAATCGGGCTCGCCAATGCCCAGCGAAATCACGTTTTCCATGGTGGCCGCAATGTCAAAGAACTTGCGGATGCCGGACGGCGCTGTGCGCGCCACCCGCTGTGAAATAAACCGTTCCATTATCTCTCCCTCTTTCTGCTTCGTGGAGCTTGCGCTGCGACTTACCGACCTACGGTTGTGGCCTTAGCCAACCTCCACCTGTGAATTGTCGCCAAGAAATATCGCCTTACGCCGTCCCTCAATACGACAATGCTCGCCCACCAGGGCGCCGTCCAGCACACAGTTTTTGATCAGCGCGTGCCCATCGACCACACTATTGCGCAGCACGGAATCGCGAATGGTTGCGCCGGCCTCGATCGACACATAAGGCCCGATCACCGAGCGCTCGACGCGCGCCTCTGGATGTAAATAGACCGGTGGCAGCACGGTAAAATCTTCTGCATAGCTGCGTTCGATTGCCTCCTGGGTGCTGTAACCTACGGCTAACAGCCGGGCGTTAGCCGTGAGCATGTTTTGCGGCTGTCCCGTGTCTACCCAGCGCTGCACCGGCAGCGTGCGAATACGTGCGCCGCGCTCCAGCATCACGCGATAGGCGTCGGCCATAAAGTGCTCGCCCATCGTTTGGCGGCCCTCTTCGATCACTTTGTCGACGGCAGAGGCTAGCTGCCGGGCGCTCCGAAACCAGTTCAGGCCCGTCACCAGCAGCTTATGTTCCGTCGTGGGTGGCTTTTCAATGAAGCGTTCGACGATGCCCTGTTCGTTCAGAACCACCACGCCATGGCCGCGCGGATCGTCGATCTCCACGACCATGAAGATGGCGTCCACCGTGTCCTTAGCGGCTAGCGCGCTCACCTTGTCGAATTCGGCGTCGACGATCGCATCGCCAAAGGCCAGCACAAGCTGGTCATCATTCTGTAAATAGTCGCGGCATAGCCACACCGCGTGCGCCTGGCCCAGCGGCTCTTGCTGCAGCACAAAACGGCTGTTCATATCAGGATACTGCCGGCGCACCCAGGTCTCGATCTGTTCCGCCTTATAGCCGACCACAAAGATGACTTCGTCTTGTGTCACCGCTTGCATGCGCTCCAGAATGTGACCCAGCACGGTGTTGCCCGCAAGCCGCAGCAGCGGCTTCGGCCGGCTCCAAGTGTGCGGCCGCATGCGCGTGCCGTAACCGCCTAATAAAATGATGGTCTTCATCTGCGCTCCAACGGCCTCCGCGCGCGCCAATCGGTTGCCTGCTCGTAGGCATAAGCCACATTGAGAATGGTTGCTTCCTGCAACGTGTTGCCAATTAGCTGCAAGCCGGCAGGTAACCCCTGGGCGTCGAAGCCACATGGCGTCGAAATGCCGCAGCACGCGCTCAAATTAAGCGGCACCGTTAGCGCGTCGGCCAGGTACATGTGCAGCAGATCCGCGACACGTTCTCCAATGCGGAAGGCCGTCGTCGGGCTGGTCGGCGCGGCGATGACGTCCACCTTCTCAAACGCCTGCACAAAGTCGCGGTTAATCAACGTTCGCACCTTCAGCGCCTTGCCGTAATAGGCCTCATAATAGCCCGCGCTTAGGGCATATGTGCCTAGCATAATGCGCCGCTTTGTCTCTGGTCCAAACAGAGAGCGCGTGCGCTTCACCGTATCGACGACGTCACGGCCTTCTAGGCGCGGTCCAAAACGCACGCCGTCATAACGCGCCAGGTTGGCGCTGGCCTCGGCCGGCGCAATGAGATAATAGGCCGGCAAAGCGTAGCGCGTATGCGGCAGGCTAATTTCCACCGCGTGCGCGCCCAACGCTTCGAGCTGCGCGATCGCCGCGCGCACGAGGCGCTCAACCTCTGGATCAAGACCTTCGGCGAAATATTCGGCAGGAATGCCCACGCGTAGGCCGCTGATATCTCCAGTGAGCGCAGCTTCATAATCCGGCGTCTCAGCCGGCAGCGAGGTGCTGTCGGCCGCGTCGTGCCCGGCAATCACGTTGAGCAGGGCGGCGCAATCGCGCACGCTGCGGCCGAAAGGCCCCACCTGATCCAGCGAGGAGGCAAAGGCTACCACGCCACGGCGCGAGACGCGCCCATACGTGGGCCTCACGCCTACCACGCCGCAAAAGGCCGCGGGCTGCCGTACGCTGCCGCCGGTGTCTGTGCCTAGCGCGCCATAGGCCATGCCAGCGGCGACCGCCGCGGCGCTGCCGCCAGAGCTGCCGCCAGGCACTCGCTCTACGTCCCACGGGTTGCGCGTGGCCATAAATGCCGAGTTCTCCGTCGATGAGCCCATGGCAAACTCGTCGGTATTTGTCTTGCCCAGGATAACAGCCCCGGCCTGCCGCAGGCGGCGCACCACTTCGGCATCGTAGGGCGGCACAAATCCTTCGAGGATGCGGCTGCCTGCTGTGGTCTCCAGGCCTGCCGTACAGAACATATCCTTCAGCGCAATGGGAACGCCTAACAGAGGCGAATCGTCGCCCGCGGCGCGGCGAGCGTCGGCCTCGTGCGCCATTTCCAGCGCCTGCTCTTCACTAATTGTGAGATAGGCGCGAACTTCATTGTCAACGCCGTATATGCGCTGCAAAACAGCTTCCGTGGCCGCCACGCTCGTAACGCTGCCATCGCGTAGCCTCTGCCGCAGCTCAACTAGACTGATTTGCGCTAGGTCCATTGTTTTCCTACGATGCCAGGCGTTGCCAGTTTGGCGAATGCCGGTCGCGCCGGCTGGCGCAACGGGCGCCACATCAGTCGTCCGCAAACACGGCCTGAATTAAGAACTGGGCATCCGCCGTCTTTGCCGCGTTATACAGCGCTTCCTGCAAAGGCAATGAGTGCCGCGCTTCATCCTCGCGCCAGACATTGGCCTGCGCTACGGCGCGCGGCGTCGGTTCGACTTCGTCCAGATCCAGCTCGTTCAATTGCGCCACGTATGCCAGGATCTCAGATAGTTGGCGCCGGTACTGCTCAACTTCCTCGTCGCTCAGCTCCAGGCGGGCCAGGTCGGCCACTTTTCGCACTTCTTCTGGCGTCAGCTCCATCATTCAGACCATTATCTCGTCTTGCGCTTCGTCGTCGCCTTCTAACATCTGGAAATATTCCTCTTCGCGCCACAGATTTTCAGGCGCTGTCAGACGATCGATATAGAGGATGCCGTCCAGATGGTCAATCTCGTGCTGGAAGATCCGTGCGTCCCAATCGTGCAGCTTCAGGCGAATTTTCTTACCAAAGCGATCTTGCGCCCGCACGCGCACAGAAGTCGCGCGACTCACCTCGCCGACGTAGCCTGGAATCGACAGGCAACCCTCCACCCCTTTCACTTCCTCGCGCGATTGCCACACGATTTCAGGGTTGGCAATTACGTAAAGGTCACGCGTGCCTTCGATCTCGTTGCCTTCTTCATCCAGCTCAGCCTGCGTTTCAATCACCGCCAGGCGTAGTGGCACGTCCACCTGCGGCGCGGCCAACCCCACGCCGTTGGCATGGCGCAGGGTTTCGAGCATATCGTCGATTAGTTGTTGCAGATCCTTGTCG
Source organism: uncultured Ardenticatenaceae bacterium (assembly GCA_964384155.1). Lineage (GTDB taxonomy): Bacteria > Chloroflexota > Anaerolineae > Promineifilales > Promineifilaceae > JAAYYY01. Next base: position 127,941 of record CAYLJW010000003.1, on the reverse strand, counting down.
AACCTCGTCACCGGCCTGGCCTTGCGGCGTAGGGTGGGGTTATTAGGCTGAATAATGGTCAATACACTCATCCACTTCGTCCTTCACCTGTAGGTCAGGTTAGCAGCGGCGCCAGTAGGGGCGCCTTGGCTAACTCTCCATCTCTGTTGGCGGCGTGCGCCGGGGAATCCGTCCCTGCTCTAACGCCTGCTTATACACATCCAGCATCACGGCATACTCCTTTCGCCGCTGCGCCCCTTCGCGAACGCGCTGCGTGCGCCGGAACTGCTCGCGATGATCAAAGATGTCTCGCTGAACCTGGTTGGGGTTTGCTACATTCTCAAACGTCATATCGGCCGAAGCACCGGCCGTTTCGATATAGACATTACCGTAATTGAAAAGCGTCTGCAAGATGCCGGGCCGGTCGGCATTGATATTCTGCACATTACTTAGCTCGGCCTGCTTCCGGCTCTCGCCCGTGCCAAAAGGCTGGCGATCAATGTCGATCACATACCGGCTGGTGACCTGATAGGTCTCATTGCGCCAATCTTCCACCTGCCAGATGAACCATCCGAGGTTGACCAACGCTGCCAGCACCAACAACGACCAGAACAGCAGCGTCGTCACGCCCAGATTAAGGAATAAGGCAAAAAAGAGCAGAATCAGTGAGCCGCCCAATACCGGCCAGTGCACGCTGCCAAGCAGCACGATGGGGTGTTTGTGGTACGTAACGACATCACCGTCCACCACCCTGCCGCCATAACGCCGGCGCAGCCGCTTCAGCCATGGCTCCTGCGGTTTGCCGCGAAACGCGCTCTCGGCCTCAGGCTCTTCTACCTCCACGAGCGGCGTATCGGCCTCAAAATGTCTTTCCAGAGATTCACGCATCAGCGACTGCTCGCGTCCTGCGTCCAGCTCGCGCACGCGCTGCTGCAGCCGCGTGAGCGTATCGCGCACTACGATCGGGTCGTCGATGTAATCGAAATAAATCACGCTGGCCTGCGCCGCCGTCGTAATGCGCGCCGTGCCAATATCGAACAGGTTGGCTATCAGATTGGGCTTTTCGATCTCCACGCTCTGCACCTGATCGACAGGCGTGCGCTTAATAACCGTGCCAAATCGGCGCAAGGCCAGATGAAACTCGTAGTGGATGAGGTGCCGCGTCGTAATCACAAAAAAGTCGTTGCGCCAATCGAGCCACTGCAAAATGATGATAAGCCCCAGGATGACGGTGATGACGACGGGCACCACGGAGCCCAGTAAGAGACCAGAAAAGAGTGGGAAGTTCAGGCGTAGGTAGGTGTATCCACCCACGAAGAGTAGGGTGATGAAGGTCAGCGGCACAATCTTTACCAGCAGCAGCCACTTGCTGCGCCGCGCAGCGTACTCGATTAGCTCCTCAGCCGGCAGCTCACCCACAGGATAGCGAGGGTGCAAAGGCGCGATCATGCTCTTTTGCGCCTCATCCCACGCGTCTGGCGAGAGGCCTGCGACCCAATTGTCCTTCTCGTCAAATTCCGGCGCCAGGTTGTCCAGAGCGCCGGGATGATGCTCCAGGAAGTTTATAAAATCCTTGCTGCGAATGACGACGATGCGCGCCGGGTCAGTTACGCGTATCGTCGCCGAATGGACGCGTGGCGCAAAGAGCCAGACATCGTCAAAGACATCGCCCGCTGCGTAAGCTTTTGATTCGCGGACAATGCCCTGATCGTCCACGCCCCTGGCGTACAGGCGGCCGCTACGCACGATGTACATCGCATCGGCCACGTCGCGCTGGTAGGCGATGACGCCGCCTTCCGGAACCTGATATTCCTTGCTAATTTCGGCAAGGGCGCGCAGCTCCTCGTGGGTTAAATATTTGAACATGTCTAAAGAGTCGAGAAATGCCAGCCGCGATTCACTCACCGTCATGAGCCTCTCCTCAGTCGCGGCTATTTTAACATAAGGAGGGGCGCTTGTCAGTTGTCGCCAGCTTCTGCCGCGCCGTTGCCTCCGCTATCTGCCTGCTGTATCATGCCCCACGCGTCAGTCATCTTTGCACCTTGCCGCCGGCATAACGAATCAGAAAGGCCGCCATCCGAATGACCTTCTTCCGCGCCCTACAAGGCAATCCCTTATTTATCCTGTTCTCCCTTATCTCCATTGTCTATTTTTTCAACGGCCTGCGCCTGGCGCAGACGGTGTGGCAGCGCCGCGAGGAATTTGCGCAGAATCCCCTGCAGCCCTGGAAAAAGGCGTGGTCGGAGCGCGCTGCGTTCCTCCTGGCCATTCCACCCGGCGTTTTCGTCCACGAGCTTTTCCATGCCCTGGCAATTTGGGCCTTTGGCGGGAGGGTGACCGACGTCGGCTATGGCTTCTATTGGGGCTACGTGAGCACGCCAGACAACTTCACGGCGGCGCAAGACTGGTTCATCAGCCTTGCGGGCACACTGGGGACGCTGCTCTACGGCTTTGTGTTGTGGCTCGCCCTGCGCCGCAGCAGGTCCGAGGCCTGGCGCTACTTCGGGTTGCGCGCACTCCGCTTTCAGATCTATTTCGCGCTGCTCTACTACCCCTTGTTTACCCTCTTTACCTTCATCGGCGACTGGCGCGTTATCTACAACTTCGCGGCGACCCCCGTCCTCAGCAGCGCCACACTCATCGTGCACGCCGGTTCGCTGATCCTCTTCTGGTGGAGCGATCGCCGTGGCTGGTATGAGATGCCTGCCTTCCAGTCGGGCGCCGAACGGCAGCAGCTCGCATCCTTGCAGGCAGCCGCCGAGCGCGAGCCGGCCGATCAGGAAGCGCAATTGCAGCTTATCGGCGCCTTGCGCCGCAGCGGCGCCGCCAACGAAGCGCGCCGCCGCCTGCGCGCCTTCTTGCAGCAACATCCCAGGTCGGCAGAAGGACACCTGAGCATGGCCTTCCTGGAAGCAGAGGGCAGCGAGCGGCTGTCACGCAGCGCTCAAGGCCATGTGCAGGAAGCCCTACGACTGGGACTGAACAGCGCCGTCGAGAACGCCGGCGCGCACTCGTTGCTGGGCCGGCATTATCTGCATATCGAGCGTTACGACGATGCTCTGCGCCACCTGGATGAAGCCATCGCTCACGCCGGCGCCGGCGGTCCCGATAACGCGCCGCAGCTCTATTATCTGCGTGCGCTGGTACAGCGCCGCCGCGGCTCCTACGCCGCCGCCGCCCAGGACATTGAAGAAGCGCTCCGCCGCGCCACGCGCCTGGGCAACTCGCAACTGGTCGAAATGTTCAAAGGGGAGCAACAAACCATTGCTCACCACCGCGGCCAACGCTGACGCGCTGGGAAGTCATGCCTGGAAGCTGCGCGACATGCGCCGCTCCATCAGTCGCACCAGGCGCGACAACAAGATGGTCATCACAAGGTACATAAACGCCAGCACCATGTAGCCCTGCACGAAGTTGAACGTACTGGAGGTATAAAGCTTGTTGAGCTGGGTCATATCGCGCACGCCAAGCACCGATACCAGGGCCGAATCCTTGAGCATGGCCACAAAATCGTTGCCCAACGCCGGCAGCACGCGGCGAATGGCCTGCGGCAGAATGACGTAACGCATGGCCTGAAAATAACTCATGCCCAAAGCGCGCGCCGCCTCGATCTGCCCCTTTTCAATAGACTGAATGCCCGCCCGGAATATTTCCGCTGAAAAGGCGCCATAAGCAATGCCCAGGGCAATTACAGCGCGCCACATATTGCTGACATTGCGCGAGGTGATCCCTGCCAACGATTCGCCAAAGCCAATGCCAAGCTCCACCAGCGTGTTGCCCAGGGCATTGATGGCTTCGACAGCCAGCGAAACACCCACGAAGGCGATGGCCATCAAAAGCACCAGCATCGGAATGCCGCGGATGATCTCGACATAAAATGAGGCCGCGTTATTGATAATCACATTGTCCGATACGCGCCCCAGGCCCATTATGAGCCCAATCACAATAGAAAAGCTATAGGCGATGGCCGTCACGCCCAGCGTCATAGTGATGCCTTCCATCAACAGATCGCCGGTCCGGATGCCTTCCGGGGACTGCCCACTGATGAACCAGAAAGCGCGATTGGTGATCGGATTCGTCAGGATGTTGTAAATGATGTAGATGCCGAGGGCAATGGCTGCAATCAGCCACCAAGGCCATTTGGCCGCGCGGCTCCATAACCCTACATCGAACCGTCGTCTTGAAGAAGTAACCGTAATATTAGCGTCGTGAGTGGTCATCAGTTTCGCTTCCTGGCTAATAGTGTGAGCAGCCCGAATTTTACGCGCTCTGCCCGAAAATAAAAGAAGGGATGCGCCCTTCGGTGCATCCCTTCCCGCATTCCGTTTAAGCGGCTAAACGTCGATCAAGCGCTATTCTGTTTCTTCCGTCTGGAACCAGCGCTCAAAGAGCATGTCCAGGGTGCCGTCCTCGGCCATCTGCGCCAGAGCCATGTTCACCGGCTCCACCAGGTCGCCGCCCTTGGGGAAGATAAAGCCCAGCTCTTCACTGGTCAGTGGCTCCTCGACGATCATCACCGAGTCGGGGTTGGCGCCTACATAGCCCAGACCGGCCACGTCGTCCATCATCACGGCGTCGACGTCGCCGTTAATCAGTGCCTGCACCGCCAGCCCGAACTGATCGTAGGCCACAATGCGGCTGTCGCCCACCAGCTCCGCGGCCGTGTCGTAGTTCGTCGTGCCCGGCTGCGTACCGATCAACAGCTCCTCGTCGGCGGCAAACTCGTCAGGCGACGTGAAGCGGTCTTCGCCGGCGCGCACCAGCAATACCTGCGCCAACTGGATGTAGGGGTCCGAGAAGTCGACGTTCTGCGCGCGCTCTTCGGTGATCGTGATGCCGTCCGCGCCAATGTCGAAGGTGTCGAAGCCACCCTCGCCGCCCATGATTGCCACCATCGCGTCCCAGCTCGTTTCCACGAACACTGGCTCGCAGTTCACCCGCTGGCAGATCTCGGCGAAGATGTCGTAGTCGTAGCCAACTGCTTCGCCCTCTTCGTTGATGAAGCTGAACGGATTGTAGGCGTTCTCCACCGCAATGCGCACCTCACGCCCATCGAGATCCGGCAAGTCGCCGGCCGCGACAGACTCATCTTCCGTCTGGAACCAGCGCTCAAAGAGCATGTCCAGGGTGCCGTCCTCGGCCATCTGCGCCAGAGCCATGTTCACCGGCTCCACCAGGTCGCCGCCCTTGGGGAAGATAAAGCCCAGCTCTTCACTGGTCAGTGGCTCCTCGACGATCATCACCGAGTCGGGGTTGGCGCCTACATAGCCCAGACCGGCCACGTCGTCCATCATCACGGCGTCGACGTCGCCGTTAATCAGTGCCTGCACCGCCAGCCCGAACTGATCGTAGGCCACAATGCGGCTGTCGCCCACCAGCTCCGCGGCCGTGTCGTAGTTCGTCGTGCCCGGCTGCGTACCGATCAACAGCTCCTCGTCGGCGGCAAACTCGTCAGGCGACGTGAAGCGGTCTTCGCCGGCGCGCACCAGCAATACCTGCGCCAACTGGATGTAGGGGTCCGAGAAGTCGACGTTCTGCGCGCGCTCTTCGGTGATCGTGATGCCGTCCGCGCCAATGTCGAAGGTGTCGAAGCCACCCTCGCCGCCCATGATTGCCACCATCGCGTCCCAGCTCGTTTCCACGAACACTGGCTCGCAGTTCACCCGCTGGCAGATCTCGGCGAAGATGTCGTAGTCGTAGCCAACTGCTTCGCCCTCTTCGTTGATGAAGCTGAACGGATTGTAGGCGTTCTCCACCGCAATGCGCACCTCACGCCCATCGAGGTCTGGGAACCCATCGTCGTCTCCGCCGGCAATACTGGTCGCTGCCGCTTCGACCGTGGGCGCCACATCGGTTACGACGGCTTCCAGCGTGGGTCCAATTTGCGTAGCGGCCGACTCCACCGTCTCCTGCACATCCTGCACCGCGCCCGTGCACGCCGCCAAAATCAACAGCAGCGACATGGACAACACAAAGATAAGCAATCTCTTACTCATAAACTTCTTTCTCCTTTCACTAACTTTGGATCGATAGGACCGGCAGCGCAAGACTGAACTGTGACGCCCACCCCGAGGGCCAACTTCAGTTCGGCGATTTCAGACGAGAACTTGGCGCCCGGGTATGCCGCATCTGGTCTACCGCCAGTTCCATCGAATGATTATGACGCGCAGCGGGTCAAATGCAAGCAAAATGTATCTTCTTCCCCCTTCCTTAACGCCGCGTGGTACAATCGACCCGGCACCTATGTGCCTGTGACGTCTCACCTGAACCACAAGCGCGGCAACGTCGACCCGATGACCCTAACTCACCCCGAACATCTTGTATTGCAGCCGGAAGTGCAAAGCGCACTCCAAGATAAGAGAGCTGTCGTCGCCCTGGAGAGCACGGTGATTACGCATGGGCTGGCTTATCCGCTCAATCTCGAAACCGCCGTGGCCATGGAACAGGCCGTGCGCGATGCGGGCGCCACGCCGGCCACCATTGCCGTTCTGGGCGGGCGCGTCACGGTGGGGCTGACCGCGCAACAGCTCGAGTACCTGGCATCGCGCCGGCAGGGCGAGGTGCAGAAATGCAGCCGGCGCGATTTGGCGGCCAGCGTAGCGCGCAGGGTCGATGGCGGCACAACGGTTGCCGGCACTATGCTCATCGCCCATCTGGCGGGCATTCGCCTCTTCGCTACCGGAGGCATTGGCGGCGTGCATCGCGGCCACCCCTTCGATATCAGCGCCGACCTGGAAGAGCTGGGGCGTACGCCCGTCACCGTGGTTAGCAGCGGCGCAAAGTCCATTCTCGATCTGCCGGCCACGCTGGAGGTTCTGGAGACCAGGGGCGTGCCGGTTGTGGGCTACCAGACCGACGAGCTACCGGCCTTCTTTGCGCGCTACAGCGGCCTGCCCGTATCGGTGCGCATGGACAGCGCTGTAGAGATCGCGGCGATGATCGACGCGCAGCAGCACCTCGGCCTGCAAAGCGGCATCCTGGTGACGGTGCCCGTACCTAGCGCCGAAGCTTACGATGCGGAGCTGGCCGAAGCCGTGATTGCGCAGGCGACCGCCGAGGCTGAAGCGGCCGGCATTGGCGGGGCGGCGGCCACGCCCTGGCTGTTGGCCCGCATTGCCGAGCTGAGCGGCGGCGATAGCGTGCAGGCCAATGTGGCCCTGCTTCGTAACAACGGCCGCATCGCGGCCGAAATTGCCCTGGCTCTGTCGTCGCTCACGTCGCGCGGTTGAGCCGTGTCCTGCGGGGTTACGACGCCGGTACCAGTATGCAGGTCCTATGTCGCCATGTTTGTAGATCAAGTATAATGGCCTGGGCTGCCAAATTGCTCTGGCGCCTCTTTCGTGATGCTCTGAAGTCGGTGGGATCTAGCCTTCCATGAACACACTGTACGATGAACGATAAGGCAGCCAAACGCCTGGCAAAAGAGTTTAACCGCTTTACGTGGCTCTTATTCGGCCTGCTCTTCCTGGTCGCAGCGCTGCAGGCAGCCGCCCTATACCTGCTGACGACAATAGCCGGCGTCTCGATCAGCGCCTGGCTGCCCACGATTATTATTGGCAACGTCGTCGTCCTTGCCGCCTTTCTCCTGATCCTACTCCTTCTGGGCAACCTGCGATCACGCGTGATCAGGGCAGCGCTACAGCATCTAGAAGGAGAGCTGCATGACCTGCGCGCGGCCAACAATCGCGCGCGTTCCTTGCAGCGGATGGCCTCCACTCTGCGCGCGACGCTGAGTTTTGAACGGGTGGTCGAAGCAGCCCTTGACGTCTGTAGCCTGGCGCTGCAAGAAATGCAGGTACCCTCCCACGGCCTGGCCGGCGCCGTCTTTCTTTACGAATCCGAATACCTGATCCCCGTCGCCACGCGCAGCTTCATTCCCCATGATCTCGAGCAACGCATCGAAGGCAAGCAGGGCATCATTGGCCTGGCCCTCGGTCAGGCCGAGCCGGCGATGACCACCGAGCCGGAGAACGATCCTGAGCTGAGCAAGCTGCTCACATTTCAAGAGTGCAGGACCATCGTCTGTGTGCCGCTGCGCGCCGGCTTTCAGATTTTCGGAGCGATGATTATCGGCGCACAAGAGCAAATACAGTTTGAGCAGGAACACCTGGACCTCTTCAATTCAGTTGGCGATCATGCCGTCATCGCGCTGCAAAATGCCAAGTTATATCAGGATCTCAAGGCAGAGAAGCAGCGCATCATCGAGGCCGACGAAGATGCGCGCCGCGAGCTGGCGCGGGACCTGCACGACGGTCCCACGCAAAGCGTGGCCGCCATCGCCATGCGCGTTAACTTCATCCGTTCGCTGGTCAGCCGCGACCCCGAGCAGGCTATCGTCGAGCTGGAAAAAGTAGAGCGCCTGGCGCGACAGACCTCTCAAGAGATTCGCGGCATGCTCTTTACCTTGCGCCCGCTTGTCCTGGAGACAGAAGGGCTTGCCGCGGCCATTGAAACTGTCATCGAACGCATTCATCACGCCCATCAGTTGCCCATTCGCTTTATCGGCGGCGAAGCCGGCGACCTGATCGACGAACAGGCGCAGAGCATCGTCTTTTCTGTTGTCGAGGAAGCGCTCAGCAACGCCCGCAAATACTCAGAAGCGAGCCGGGTCGAGGTTCGCCTGTGGCGTGAAGACGATCTCTTTGTAGCGCAAGTGAAAGATGACGGAGTTGGGTTCGATATTCAGAGCGTCAACTCCAGCTACAGCACCCGTGGCAGTCTGGGCATGGTAAACATGCGCGAGCGCGCCGAACGGATTGACGGCTCCTTACGCGTCGAGTCGTCCCCCGGCAAGGGCACGAGGGTTACGCTCGTTGTGCCTCTAGATAAACACGGCAACAAGCAAGAACCGCCCCTTATGCACCACCATCAGCGCGTCGCCCTTCGCCGCTGAGACGAGCGCGTCGCGCAAAGCGGTTATGCAGCTCCCGGTAAAGATCTCCCGCTTCTGGCTATTCGCCGCGCTCAGCCTCATCGCCTACACCATTCTGCCTTTTGCCTTTCCATTGTTAGAGCATTTCAACCGGGCGCCGCTGCGCGACATTCGTGCCTTTGCTCCTTCCCTTGCCGGCGGCCTGGGTTATGGCCTTCTGTTCCTCACGTTATACGCCCTGTACACGGCGTCCTGGCTCTACGTAAAGCAGCATGGCGCTTCGCTGCGGGCAGTTCTGGCGCCCGTACTGCTGTTCTGCCTGCCACTGCTGTTGTCCTACCCCATCAACGCCACCGACATATTCCGCTATTTCATCCGCGGGCGCGTCACCGCAATTTACGGCAGTAGCGCGCTTACCACCCCGCCCAATGCCTTTCCCCAGGATCCTTACCTGCCGCTAGCCGGCGAATGGGCCGGCGAGACTTCACCGTATGGCCCTGTGTGGGAGTTACTCGCCGGCGGCATCACAGCTATTACCGGCGACAACCTGCTGCTGGCGTTGCTGCTATTTAAGGCGCTGGCCATTGGGGCGCATGTGGGCCTTGCCGTCGTCATCTGGCGCGCCGCTGCCTCCACGCCGTCGCGACAGGCCGCCAACGTCCTGCTCTGGGCCTGGAATCCGGCGCTGCTTTTCATGTTTGCCGTCGACGGCCACAACGACGCCCTCATGCTGTTATGGCTGGCGGCCGGCTACCAGCTCATGAAGCAGCGGCCCGTGGCCGGCGTCTGGGTCGCCTGTCTGGGAGCGCTCACCAAACCCATCGGCGCCGTGGCCATTCCTTTCCTGGTCGCCGGTCATTGGCGTACGCTCGCCGGCCGGGCGGAGCGTGCCCGCTTTCTGGCTCCTGCCATCGGCGGCGCATGCCTGCTATCGTTCGTCGCCTTTCTGCCGCTCGGCTCCCCTCTGGACCTGATCATCCGCCTGCTCACGGAAGCCTCCGATGCCGTTGGTTTTTCTCCTGGCGTCCTGCTCATCTTACTGGCCCAGCGGCTCGCGCCCGGCCTGGACGTCGGCGCAGCGCTCACGCTTGGCGCCTCTTCGGGCCTGATCATCTTTGCCGCCGCGACGCTGCTGCTGCTGTGGGGGGCCTGGCGTGGCCGTCGCGTGGCTCAGGCGATTGCCCTGGCCTTCGCCGCCTACCTGGCCTCTGCCTTCACCTTCCGCATCTGGTATAGCACCTGGCCCTTTGCCTGGCTGATCGTCGATCCCGGCCCGCGTCGCTACGCGCTCTCCGCCGGATACTGGTTCTTGCTCACCGCCCACCTGTCGTTGCTAATCTACGGCCACCTGCGCATTTACCAGTTCCAGGGCGACCAACTGCCCGCGCACCTGCTGGGCGTGCCCTTCACCTTTCTGCTGCCCCTGCTCCTGGCCCGCATGCGACCGCTCCCCGACGCTGAATAACCCCGTGCGGCCCGGCGCTCACTGTAATTCAATTGGCGGCAGGCGCAAGGCGTCGTCCATCTCGTGCCCGGGCATCCGCACGACGAGCCGTCGTCCCGTCTCGGCGATATAAAGGCCTATCTCCAAGCCATATTGCCCCGCGGCTAAGTCGCCATCCGGTGCAATGATGTATTCGTCGACCACATACTCCCCCTGCAGCCAGCGCGAAGTCGGGTAACGCCCCTGCTGCGGCATTTGATCGGCCTGCCACACGCAACAGCTACCATCTGGGCGCAGCAGATGTACAAAGACCGTGTAAGCGCGATCCATCGGCCGTAAGGCCTGCCAGATGAGCTGAAGGCGGTATTGGACCGGCGCAATCTGCTCCAGGGTATAGCCGGCCAGCTCGATCTCTCCTTCAAACAAGGCCGCCAGGCGCTGCTGCATGTCCGGCGCCTCAAACAGGCGTACCGTCTCTTCGATGTCAACCGTGCCCAGGCTCGTGGTGAACACGGTGCCACCTGCTTCGTCCAGTATGCGCAGGTGCAGGCGGTAGACGCCGGCGGCGAGCGAAAGCGGGATGCGCGGGTTGACCACATCGCGCAGAAACAAGGGCGTCTGCCAGCTCTCAAAAGGATACGTGCCCTGTACCGGCTGCGTCGCGAGCAAGATGACGCCCGTATTGTCACCGCGCAGCAGCTCCAGGCGCAGGCTCATGGGTGGCTGTCCGGCCGTCGCCCACCACCACAATGTCAGTGGCAGCGTTGCGCCCGTCTCTACGGTGTCGCCGCCAATGGTGTAGCCCAGCAGCTCTAAGCCATCTCCCACATCCTGCGCCCGGCCGCTGGGCGGCTGCGGCCGTTCTGCGGGCGGCGCGCCCGCGGCGATGGCTACGCTCTCAACCACCAGCGCGTCGCCGGCATAGCGGCCTAGCTCGTCGCGACGCTCCAGGCGTGAGCCGTCGGCGTCGAGGAAAAAGCCCAGGTGCAGTCGGTAGCTGCCGGGCGGCGTACCCGGCGCAACCGGTACTACGATTCGCTGCAATACCTCGTCCTCTGGTTGCCATTGATCGGTTGCATAGCTCAACGCCTCGCTCTGGCCCCAGCGATTGCCCCAGAGATCCGTCAGTTGGGCGAAGATGCGGTAGGGCCGATTCTCTGTGCGCAAGACGCGCCAGGCAAACGTTGCCTCGACCTGCTGACCCGATAGGCCATCGGCCACATGCACCCACAATGGCTGCGCCAGATCGCCAAAGGTGCCGGGCAAGGCGCCCTCCGTCTGGCTCTGCGCACTCGGGACCAGATAGGCCTCGTACAGCGGCGCGCCGTCGGGCCCAGGCGGGCCCACCGTGCGCTGCGCGGTCGCCAGCATGGGCGCCATCCATTGCGGTAAGGGGCTGTTGCGTGGGAAGATGTAAAGCGCCTCCTCAGCCGCCGGCCGCACGAAGGCGCCGCTTTCTGTTATCCAACGCACGCGCTCGTAGTTTTCAGACAAAAAGGCAAGCGTCGGATGCCGGTGGTGAAGGGCCGAGACAAACAGCGTGGCGTGGGGCGGCGCTTCTTCATCCAGGTAGCGCGCCACGGCCACCAGATCGCCGTCTGAGCTGTAGAAAAGATCGGCGCGCGTCGCCCACTGCTCAAAATAAAGCCGCCACGTGCCAAACCCACCCAATAAGAGGATGAGCAACGCGATAAAGGCATAGTTGACGTCGTAGCCATCCATAAAGTTGAGCGCGCGAACCAACGCCGCAAAGCCGCCCGCCCGCCCGCGAACCACTTCGGCCAGCCCTTCCACCAGCGTCACCAAACCCAAAGCCGGCAGATAGGTGATGAAAGGCAGCAGGCCAATGGTGCGCAAATTACTGGGCACGATTTCACCAGTGGCCAAAGCCGTAGGTAAAATCATCAGGAACGGAACCAGGATGAGCAGCGCCACAGCCGCCTTTTGCCAGGGGTACCACCAACGCCGCCACCGTATCAGGGCCGCCAGCCAGCCCACCACCAGCAACCCTCCCCAGAACCAATCGAACAGCGGGCGGCCGGGCAGATTGAACCGCCAGTAGGGATCCCCTGACAGGAAAAACATGCCCAAAGAGGCCATATAGCTGCCTAACAGGCCGCGCTCGCCGGCGGCGGGTCCATCCGCGGCGACCTGGGCAATGCGTACCCAAAAAGCCTCAGGATGCTGGCTAAAGTAATTCAAGAGCGGCGACAGAACTACGAGCGCGACAACAACCGTGAGCGCCAGCAGGCTCCAGCGCTGCTGGCGCCCCTGTGCCGAAGCCAGCACCGGCACCAGCGCCAAAAGCAGCAATAGTGGGAAAATGCGCGCCGCGAGGTAGGTGTAGCCGGTCAGGCCCAGAAACAGGCCGCTCAGCGCGTACCAGCGCCATGCCCCTGCTCTGTGCCCATAGCGCAGGCCGCGAAATAGCGCCGCGACCGTCAGGGCTTGCAGTAGAGGCTGGCTGATGGCGCGAAAGCCCAGGCGGCTAAAGACAAGGTGCCAGAAACTAACGGCAATAAGCGCCGCGGCGACCACCGCCACGCGCCGGTCGGCCAGCAGCTCGCGCCCCAGCCAATAGGTAGCGGCCACCGTCAGTAGGCCGAGAAAGGCCGCGCTTAGCCGCAGGATGGCGTGGCTGGCGCCCATCGCCCGCATCATCGCCCCCGCTACATAGAAGAACAGTACTTCTTTTCCCGTATAGCTTTCAATGAATATCGGGCGCTCCCCCCGTAAACCGATGTCTGCAGCAATAGTGGCGTTGGCCGCTTCATCGTAATGCAATCCTGGCGGCGTGCTTTGCAGTTGGGGCAGCCGCAGCAAGCTCGCCGCCAACAGGACGGCAACCATTAACCACATTGCACGCGTGCGAGTCATCGGCCTGATTCTAAGCTGATCGACGGGGCAGGCCAAATGGCTTAGGCCATCTTGTGAATTACGTCACGAGCGTAGGTCGCGCGTAGGTTTTAAGTAGGCTCGGCGTACAGTATCAAATGAAAACCTACCTTATACTAGGTAGCGAAGGGTAAAAATCTCTTCTTCTTCTCCTCCTTTTAACGAGAGTCAGGGTTCGGCGTTCCTGGCTCTCACCAATAATCAGGCGGACCGCCTCTTTTTGGGCGGTCCGCTTTTTTTTCTTTCCACGTATAATTCGCCGCCATGTCATTCTCCGAAAATGCAGATCCGGCCGCGCCGCCGTCGGCGCAAAGTCAGGTGTGGCGCGCCGCGGGGATTGTGTCGGCGGCCTTCGTGGCCAGCCGTTTATTGGGTTTCGTACGCGACGCAGTCATTGGCTACTACTTTGGCGCAACGAGTATCGACGCCAACGCTTACCGCATCGCCACCCGCCTGCCTGAAACCATCTTCTTCATCATTGCCGGCGGCGCGTTGGGCTCAGCCTTCATCCCCACCTTTTCCGCCTTCTTTGCGCGCGACGACAGCCAGGGCGGCTGGCGTCTTTTCTCGGCAATCATCAACCTCGTTCTGATCATCCTGACGCTGCTCTCTCTGCTGGGAGCCATCTTCGCGCGGCCCTTCCTGCTGCTCTACCTGCCAGAAATGGCCGCAGAACCTGAGTTGCTGCTCATCACCACGCGCCTGCTGCGCATCCTGCTCATTTCCACCGTCATCTTCGGCGCCAGCGGTGTAGTGATGGGCGCCTTGAACGCCCGCCAGCATTTCCTGATGCCGGCGCTCGCGCCCATTGTTTATAACATGGGCATCATTGCCGGCGCGGTAGCCGCCGGTGAGACGGCCCTCTTCGCCGATAACGCCGTCTATGGTCTTGGTTGGGGCACGGTGGCCGGAGCAGCCGGTCATCTTCTGGTTCAGCTTCCCGCACTACGCCGGCAAGGGGCGGCCTATGCGCCGGTGGTCACGGTGCGCGACCCTGGCGTGCGCCAAATCATGCAGCTCATGGCCCCGCGCATTCTGGGTCTCTCCTTCAGCCAGATCAACAACCTCATCATTCCCGCGCTGGCCACCTCGCTGCTCTTTGTGGCGCCCATCGACTTTGCCTGGAAAATCGTGCTCCTGCCTCAGAGCATACTGGGACAGGCGCTGGGCATCGCTGCCTTTCCAACCTTCGCTACCCTTGCAGCGCAGACGGCTTTACCCCAGATGCGCCGCATCCTGGCCAACACGCTGCGCCTGATCATCTTTCTGGGCCTTCCCGCTACCATACTGCTCATGGTGCTCTCTGTCCCCGTGGTCACGCTCGCCTTTCAGCGCGGCGCTTTCACCCCCGAAGACACGCTGCTCACAGCCTGGGCGCTTGTCTTCTATGCTCCCGGCCTGGTGGCCCTTGCCGGCCTTGAGATCGTCTCGCGCGCCTTCTATGCCCTCAATGACACCTTAACGCCGGTCATTGCCGGCGCCGTGCAGTTGGCCCTAATGGCCTTGCTGGCCCTGCTGTTCAGCCGGCTGCTCTTCCCTGCAGTGGGCTGGCATCCACTCGGTGGCCTGGCCTTGGGCGTCAGCGTGTCGAACCTACTGGAGACCGCCTTCTTGCTCTGGCTTCTGCGGCGCAAAATGCATGGCATCGATGGGCGCCATCTGTGGCAGGGAATATGGCGTATTCTACTGGCCGCGCTGGTCATGGCCCTCGTAAGCGCCCTCGTGCTGCGGCCCCTGGCGCACGCCCACATCATCCTTCAGCTCTCAGCCGCCGCTGGGCTTGGCGGCTTCATCTACCTTGGCGTTAGCTGGCTTCTGGGGCTGGAGGAGCTGCAGCAAAGCCTGGGCCTGTTACGTCGCGTCCTGTCCCGTCGTGCGCCGGCGTAAGGCAAGCCACAACAGCGTCAAGGCCAGCAGACCACCTATTACCGGCGGCAGCCACCCAGGGAGTGATGGCGCTGTTGAGACCGCAGCGGCGCTGCCGCCATCATTGGCCGCGGCCGGCGCAGGTGTGGCCGGCATCGTCGCCGTCGGGGTAGCCGAAGCCGGGGCCGTTGCCGTGGGGCTCGACGTCGGCGTGGGCGTTATCGTAGGTGTGGCCGAGGGCCTGGCCGTTGCCGTCGCCGTCGGCGTAGGCGTTGGTTCGGGCTCGCGCTGCACCAGGAAGTAAGGCGCGCCGCCAATCAGGCATTCGCCGTCACACCGGGCGGCCGGAAGCGTAATAGAATAGACGTCGTTGGTTGGCCGAATAGTCACGGCCTGGCCCATGACGTCCAGCAGCGACGCCTGCCTGAGCGTCGCCGTAATGGGCACGGTGACCGTTAGGGCGCGGCGCGCCCACAAGACATCCGTCTGGCCCCGCGGCTGGTCGAAGGTGATCTGCACGTGATCCGCCTCGCGCCGCTCAGTCACCTCTGTAAAGTCCTGTAACAGGTCGATGGTCGTCTGCAGGGCATAATAGGCCGGGCGGATGGAGCTATCTGCCCGCACGAGTCCAAATGACTCCTCGCCTGCCCCCAGGCCGACGTCAAAGAACTTATAGATGGCAATGCGTTCGGCTCCCGCGGCAAATCCCAGCGCGTGCGCCTGCACGATATAATTCGACTGCTGCTGTAGATCGAGCTGGAACTGCGGCCGGCTCACAGGCCAATCGGGGTCTTCCGTTGGCGCCGCGTTCGTCTCATTAATCCAGATCGGCTTATCCAGCCCAAAATCCTGCTGAATGTCGTCAATCTGGCGCACAATATCCGCAACTGTCTCGCTGCGGAAGTAGATATGCAGCGATATTGCGTCGAAGAAGTAGTCGTTTTCTTCGGCCTGCGGATCGGCCGTCGCCACGCGCAGTAGGCGTTGTAAATATTGCTCGCGCCCATTCACCACGTCGTGCCAGTAAGTCAGTCCCGCCAGGTGCACCTCGGCCTGTGGGTCCCTTTCTTTTAGCACCAGGTAGGCTACTTTCAGAAGCTGATAATAATCCTGCACCGAGCCCGCCCACTCCGTGCCATAGACGCCCTG
The DNA here is from genome assembly GCA_964384155.1 of uncultured Ardenticatenaceae bacterium. Lineage (GTDB taxonomy): Bacteria > Chloroflexota > Anaerolineae > Promineifilales > Promineifilaceae > JAAYYY01. Next base: position 111,736 of record CAYLJW010000003.1, on the reverse strand, counting down.
GTCGATGTCCGGCTCGTTCCAGATAATCCAGCGGTGCACGCCGTGAGGCCCATAATAGTCCGCAATACGGCGCACATAATTGGCCCACAAATTCTCGGGGTCGTCGTGATCCAGATAAAGCCCGCGGGGCACGCCGCCGTAGGGGATGCCATCGGTGGCCCAGGTCGGCGTGTTCTTCAGCAAGCCCACCACCTCGCGCCCTTGCTGCTGCGCCTCCGCCAGCCATTCTTCCATCACATGGAGCGTGTTCCAATCGTCGGGGCCGGTGGGCTGGATTTCGCTCCAGTAAAACAGAATGCGCTCCCAGCCGACGTTAAGCGCAGCCGCTTCTTCAGGCAACCAAAAAGCGGACACAAGGCCAAAGCGTGGATCTGGCTCCTGAGATTCGTCGGCGGCGACGGAAGGGTGAAAAAGCAGAATCAACAGCGCTGCGGAAAGCAGCGCCAGACGCAATCTTACCATGCAACTCCTCGAAGCTTTGTTGTGGTCACATGCAATCAGCCACTCTAGTTTAACACTGACCTGCTATCTCAGACTAATCAAGCGAACCTGCTATAATAGGGTGATGAATCGCCAGATGCTTAAAGCAGCGCTGCAAGTGGATAGACGATGCAGCCACAGTTGAGGCCGGCGCAAGCTGAAGTCCTACAATATTCAGGCGGTAAAATGGCCGTAAGCGCCGTACCGGGCAGCGGCAAGACGTTTACCCTGTCCCTTCTCGCCGCGCGCCTCATTGCCGATGGCCGGGTCGATATTGCCGCCGGCCAGCAGATCCTCGTGGTGACCTACTTGAATGCCAGCGTGGAAACCTTTAAAGCCCGTATCCGCCAGCGGTTAAAAGCCCTGGACTTGCCGCTGCTCGGTTTCGATGTTCGAACGCTGCACAGCCTGGGCCTGGAAGTGGCGCGCGCGGCAGGAAGCGTGCTGGGCGACGACATCGTCGTGCTGGACGAAGCGCAAGCCGATTACTACCTGAACCGCGCCGTTAATAACTGGATCGAGCTGAACGGCGCTCGCTGGCGCGCATTCCTGCCCGATGACGACACGCTGCAGATGCGCACACGCTGGCGCGACGTCACCGAGCGCACCGCCAGGACCTTCATCCGCACGGCAAAGAACGACCGCCTGCAGCCGCAGCAGATCACTGCCCGCCTGCAGCCGCTTCAGGCCGGCGCAGACGGCGACCAGAGCGGCCTGCTCGACGCAGACCACATGGCGCGGGCGGAGGCGCAAGGCTATCCTCTGCTGTCGATGCTTGCCGGCATCTACGACCATTACCAGGCGATACTGAACCGCCAGGGCGCACTGGACTTCGACGACCTGATCTGGCGCGCCGCCGACTTGTTGGAGACCAACCCCGACCTGGCGCAGGCGCTGGGGCAGCGCTGGCCCTTCATCCTCGAAGATGAAGCGCAGGACAGCGTACCGCTGCAAGAAGCCTTGCTCTCCGCGCTGGCCGAGTTCACGAGCAACTGGGTGCGCGTCGGCGACCCCAACCAGGCTATAACCAGCAGCTTCACAGCGGCTCACCCGCGTTACTTCAACCAGTTCCTCGACCGCCCCGATGTGACCTCCTATCCGCTGCCCAACTCAGGCCGTTCTGCGCCGCGCATCATCGGCGCTGCCAACGCCATCCTTCGCTGGACTGTCGAGCAGCACCCTGTTGCGGAAGTGCGCCGCCATGGCTTTCGCCCGCAAGAGATCCTGCCCGCGCCGCCTGGCGACGCGCAGCCCAACCCCGCAGACGAGCAAGGCAATATGCGCATTAAGGTTTATGGCCATCGCGAGCAGGAAGAGCTGCCGGCGGTGGCGCGCCTCGCCCAGCGCTATGTCCGCGCCCGTCCCGGCCACACGGTGGCCATCCTCGTGCCCACCAACCGCGTCGGTCACGCCATGTCCGAGCAGCTCGACCGCCTGGATGTCGACTACGACAATCTTCTGCGCGGCGGCAGCCGCGAGCGCGAGATAGCCGCCGCCATGCATGCGCTCATGGCCCTGCTGGCCAACCCGCTCGACACGCGCGCCCTCGTGGAGGCGCACCGCGCTCTGCTGGAGCTCAAACACCCGGCGCTGATCGATGCGCCGCAGACGCCAGCCGTGCGCGAGCCGGGCGCAGACTACTTGATCTCCGAACTCGAGCCTGGCGCACCCGTAGCGGGCGACACAACAGATGGTCCGTCGGCCGCCGACTTAGGCCACTTCTACACCATTCTGCGCAGCGTGCACCGGCCGGAGCTGTTGCTCTTTCCAGACGACCACAGGCAAATGGAGGACGCCGTGCCGGCGGGCACGACATCGGAAGAGGACGTTGCCCGCCTTTACACCTATCGCCACTTTCTGCAGCGCCTATTCGGGTTGCGCACCATGGCCCCAGACGATCTCGCCGTGGCTCTCAGCAATGAGCTGTTTACTTACCCGGCGGAGGGCAACGGTGTGCGTGACGGTGATCTTTCGATCGCCTATCAGATCGCCTCGATGGTACGCCGCTGGCGCGACCTACAACCGGGCTGGCGCCTGCCCGAGATGGTAGCTCAGCTCGGCGATATCGCCTCTGGTCGCCGCTTGTTGCCGGCGACGATGCCAGAGGACATTGGCTTTGAGCCGGCTCCGGGGCGTGTTACCCTCGCGACACAACACAGCGCCAAAGGCCTGGAATGGGACGCCGTTTTTCTGGTGGGCATCGACGGCTTTTGGATTCCCGACGATCTGCACGGGCCGTTCCTGGGCGTGCACGACTTTCTGGGCGGCGACCCGGCCGCCGAGGCCACGGCGCAACTGCGCCAGCTCATGGCCGGCTCGGCCGGTTTGTTTGAAGGGCGCAGCCCCACCGAAACGGCACACATTGAGGTGATCGGCGAGCGGCTGCGGCTGCTGTACGTGGGCATCACGCGCGCCCGCCGCTATCTACACCTGAGCCGCAGCCGCGTCACGCGTTACTACCAGCGCGAGCGCGAAACGGAGCCGGCCATGGCGCTAGGCGTGCTCCACGATTATCGAAGAAGCAGCGCCGCTACAGATGAGGAGGACTAACCGTGCTTCCGCCGTCTGTTTTACGATTCAATAGGAAAGCCGTAGAATAGCGCTATGGCCCTGGACAACCCTTTTTTCCATCGCGGCGCGATCCGCAGAGCCCAGGAATTTCATGGGCGGCAGTCCGAGATTAACCAGATTCTCGGTTTGCTGCGTAATGGTCAGAGCGTATCGTTGATCGGCCCGCGGCGCATTGGAAAGAGCTCTGTGCTGCTTCACGTTGCCCGCCCCCAGGTGCGCGCCGCGCTGCAGCTCGATCCGCCGCAAACGCTCTTTGCCGTGCTGGACTGCCAGGAATTTGGCGGCTCGCCCCCAGAAGAGATCTATGAGGCGCTGCTGGCCGAGCTAACAGAGGCGGCTGGCGTCGCCGCGGTCGACGTGGGCCAGGTTGCACGGTATGGGACCTATCGCTCGCTCGACCGTGTGCTCAACCACATACACCGCGAAGGCATTAATGTGGTCGTGCTTCTCGACGAATTTGAGCTGTTAGCGGCCAACGAGCGCCTGACGCCCTATTTCTTTGCCCGCTTGCGCGGCCTCACAACCAAATATGGCCTAGCCTTCCTCACTGCCAGCCAGCGCCCTTTGTTCGACATCACGGCCGACGAGGAAATCCTGAGCTCGCCCTTTTTCAACATCTTCGTGACGCTGCCTCTGGGCCTGTATAGTGACGTGGAAGCCCGCACACTCATCGCGGCGCGCCTTGACGGCGCCGGCGTTACGTTCTCCGAGACGCTCTGCGAGCATCTTTTATGCCTAGTCGGCCCACACCCCTTCTTTCTTCATATTGCCGGCTACCATGCCTTCCAGGCGGTCAGCGAAGGCAAGTCTTTCGCCGATGGCGATGCTCTGGCGCAGTTAGATGCGCCCATTGAAGTCGAAGCGGCCAGCCATCTAAGCTACTTGTGGCAAAATCTCAGCCCGGACGAGCAGTACGCGCTTACGATTCTGGACGGTCCGGTCGATAGCATGCGCCTGCTCGAGCAGCAATGCCTGGTATCGCAGGACAACGGCGAATACCGGCACACCAGCGAAATTTTGCGTCGCTTTGTGCGCCGGCAGCAAGTGCCCGGGGTGGTCCAGGCCGGGCCCTTCGTCATCGACGAGCAGCGCCATACCGTCCATGCCGATAGCAAGGGACTCAACCTTACGACCTCGCAATTCGATCTCTTCGTGCGCCTCACCAGGCAGGCGGGCCAGGTGGTGCACAGCGAGGAATTGGAAAAAGCCGTGTGGGGCGAAGTGTTGGTCGACGATCCAGACCGGCTGAAAACTCTGATTAAACGCCTGCGCCGGGCTATCGAACCATACGACGGCTGGATTGTTAGTGAGCGCGGCGTAGGCTATGCCCTGCGCTCCCCCTACTGATGGTGCCTGTAGGTCTTGCCGGCGCGCCGCTGGCAATCGCGTGATCATGTTTCTGAACGGGGCTTTGCGTAACCTGCTTGTGAGCATCGTTGTGGGTTTCACCGCCCTGTTCCTGGCGCCTGCTCCTGCAGCGCTCCGTGCACAAAGCAGCGAGCCATTTCCCAATATGCCCGCCGCCTACTGGCAATACGATGCCCCCGGCCCGCTTGGCTCCGTGCTGGTCGCCGACGTAGACCATAACGGCGTCGACGAGTTCGTCGCCGTAACCGATAGCTATCAGGTCGTGCTTCTCGACAGTCTGGGGCGGGTGAGCTGGACGTTTCAGACGCCGGGCCAGACGCCCATCCTGCAGTTGACCACGGTCAATATCCACGGTGCGGCCGACCCGCGGCTGGAGCTGTTGCTAGTCACCCAGGACGAGCTCTTCCTACTTTCCTCCGACGGCAGTTTGCTCTGGCGCAAGCCGCTAGACCTGCCGCCAATTCCCACCGTGTTGTTAACGGGAACCGTCGGCGAAACGCAGCACAGCTCCGCGGGCAACCAACCCCTCATGCTTGCCGGGTTCGACCATGATGGCGATGGCGCCGATGAACTGCTCGTGGTACTGCGTTCCGGGCTGGTCCAGCTCTACGACGCATCTGGCGACCTGCTCTGGAAATATCCGGAATCGCCCCCGCCCAGCGACGAGCCGCTGCCCTTGATCGCCATTGGCGACCTGGATCGCGATGGCCGCCAGGAAATCGTCTTTAGCTACTTCATTCGTTATACGCGCCTGGTCTTACTCGACGGCGACGGAAAGCGCCAGTGGGAGCGGGCGCTGAGCGGCCGCACAACCACCCTGGAGCTGATTGCCTGGGATGATCACAGCCCGCTGGAAATTGCCGCCGGCAACAGTTTTGGCGAGGACCAGCGTCGCGTGGTGCTTTACGATGCGAACGGCATCACACGCTGGTACCACACCCCCAACAAGACGATTACCGACCTGCAATTTGCGCGCCTACGCCAGGGATCCGTGCTCCTCGTGGGCACTGAGGTTGGTACAGTGGTCGCTTATGACCGCCAGGGCCGGCGTGAATGGCGTTATCAACCTTCAAGCCCCAACCGCGCCATCGTCTCCATATCGCCGCGAGAAGGGGCCGTGGCTCAGGAAGGCCAGCCGGCGCTCGCCTTTACCCTGGCTTCACTTAACACGGAGAGCCCTGAAGCCGGTGTGGTTGTCTTGCTCGACGAAAGCGGCCGCGAGCTACAGCGCTTTCAGTCGGCGTCTGCCTCAGGCCAGACGCGCCTGGTGGACGTGAACGGCGACGGCATTAATGAGCTGATGTTGGCCAGCTTTGGAACCCTGTCACTCACCGACCCCGGCACCGGGGCGCGCAAAAACTCCCAAGCCTGGGACTACCGCCTGTTTGCCGCCCCGCTCTCCAAGTTGGTAACCGATTTGAACGGCGATGGCGAGGACGAGCTGCTTGTGGGCACGCGCGACGGCCAACTCCATATTCTTGAGAGTAGCAACGGCCAGGCTGAGGCTATCGTCAACACCGGCGGCGAGCTGTCTCATCTGGCGCTGATCCCCGCTCCCGGCGATGACGATCAGACCTTTGTAGTCGCCGTACATAACCACCCGGCCGACGCCGCCCAGAACAGCGCTGCCCAGGCTTTCGTTGAACTAATCCAACCGTCGGGTCGCACCGTCTGGTCCAGGCCCGTCACTTACCCTGGCCTCATCACCAGCTTGGTCACCGGCAATACGAACCGTGACCGTGCATCCGAAATCGTCGTGGGGACCAACAATGGGTTGCTGGCCGTGCTGTCCACTGGCGGTCGAGAGCTGTGGCAGGCGACGCTCCCCGGTGCAGTTCAAAGCATCGCATTAGTCGACAGCAATGAGGACGGCGTGCTTGAGATTTTCGCCGTGGCCGGAGGCAACCAGCTCCTGCACTTCGACGGCACGAACGACGCACGGGTCGTAGTCAATTTCAACCTACACCGAATCCAACAAATGGTGCCTCTGAGCCATCCCATGGACGGAGAAACGGCGTTCGTCGTCGCTACCGACGATGGATTGCTGCGGGCGATCACCGCCAGCGGCACTCAGCCCTGGCAATGGCGCCTGCCCTCCGGTCCGGTGACTCATCTGGCCGACGCCGGCGACTCCCTGCTTGTCGCAACCGGCGACGGCTCACTGCTGAACCTGGACCTGCAAGAAAACGTGCTGCTGTGGCAGTTGCAGAACTTCGATCAGGTCAGCACCATTTATTGGGGAGACCTCGACGGCGGCGGCGGCAACGACTTGGCCACTGGCACGCGCGATGGCCAGATCCTGCTGCATACAGGCGATGCGCGGCAATGGGATCTGGTGAGCCTGAGCAGCAGCAGCAGCGTCTTCGCCCTTACCGGTCTGCGGCGCGGCCTCAACCAGCAGCGGCAGCTCGCAGCGATCACGGATAACGGCGTCATTCAGCTTTATGAAGCCAAGCCAAATCGCCCGCCGCTGATCGTCGATCCACGGGTCGAGGTCGGCTCATCGCGCTACGATGTCCGCGTCACCGTTCTGGAAGAAGACGGCGACGAAGTGGCTGTCGCGCTGCAAACGTACGATGCGGCGCGCGACCAGTGGCAAACAGTTGAACAGCGCACGGTGTTGGGGCGAGACACGCTGCTCTTTCCAATCTCGCACGTGGGCGTCGGCACCCTCGACTATCGCTTCGTCTTCGACGACGGTACCCATCAAGGCATCGTTACACCCCCGGTAGGCCCGCCCGCGCCACCCGCGCGTTCCCTAGGCACGATGTTCCTGCCCGCCGCCCTCGTGCTCACCGGCGGGCTAGGCCTCACGCTCGTTATCCGCCAATCTTTAAGCGTCGATGCCCGAGCGCGCCGCTTCTACCGCCGGCTTCGGCAGCAGCCGGCACACACGCTGCGCCTGCTCGACCGCCGATACCATGAGGTAAACGGCGCGCCAGACTTCCTGCTGAGCCTGGTGAATCGGGCGCGCCCCGACCGCAACCTGCCGCTCGTCAACCTGCTCGACGGCCTCTTCTTGCTGGAAGGCAGGCCGGGCGCCGCGGTGGCCATTCTGGACAACGCGCTGGAAGAAGCAGACCAGCTCTCCCCGGCCTGGCGCGACCTGCCCTGCTGGCAGCTCGCCCTGAACATGACGCACCATATGCTCGAGGCCCCCAGCGTAATGGAGCTGAGCCTGCTCCGGCCGCAGCTTTCTCAAATGTTGGCCCAATTTGAAGCACATCCGCTGGCAGCAGCCCTGGCCCCCTTTCTCGATGTGCTGGCGAATCTTCGCGATAGCGAGCGCGTCGATTTAGCCGACGACCGAATCGTTTACCTACTCGAAGCCCTGGGCCTGCTGCGACAGATCAAAGAGAGTATGGCCGACCGGCCCGTGAGCATTGGCGCGCGCATCACGCAACTACTCGAGGAGCGCATATCTGGGCTCGTCGCCGCCGATATTGAGCTGCTGCGCGGTCAGGCCCAGCTCTTTGCAACGCTAAAGACAAAACGGATTGTCGTCGATAACGGTCATGCTCTCGTGGCCCTGGAGATTGAGAACAACGGGCGCGCCGCCGCGCGCAATATCACGGTAACCATGGACCGCGACGCCGCCTATAAGGTTGATAGCCTGCCGGAAACCGTGTCGCTGCTCTCTCCAGGCCGCGCCGTGGTGACAGAGTTTTTGCTGAACCCCAGCGTGGAAGATCGCTTCCGCGCCGCCTTCACTATCACCTACGACGACCGCAGCCAGGAACACCGACGGCTACAGTTTGCCGATATGGTCAACTTGCTGCCGCCGCAGCGTGACTTCTCGCCCATGCCCAACCCCTATTTGCCCGGTACGCCCCTGCGCAGCGATAGCCCGCTTTTCTATGGGCGCGAGGAGCTATTTGAGTTCATCGTGGAAAACGCCGGGCAGATTACCAGCCGCAACGTGCTGATCCTCATCGGGCAGCGGCGCACCGGTAAGACGTCGGCGCTGTTGCGCCTGGACCAGCATCTGCCGCCGCACATCATACCCGTTTATATCGACTGCCAGTCGCTGGGCGTCTTGCCCGGAATGCCTGCCCTGTTCCACGACCTGGCCTGGCACCTTGCCGACGCCGTCGAAGCGCGCGGCCATAAAGTGGACGTGCCGCCGATGGCGCAATGGCGCGACGACCCCACGCGCCTCTTCCGCCACCAATTCCTGCCTGCCATTAAAGAAAAGCTGCCCCCTGACGCTATCCTACTTCTCGTGTTCGACGAGTTCGAAGCATTCGAGAACCTGGTGAGCGACGGCATCCTGCCCCCCACGCTGTTCACCTATATGCGCCATCTGATGCAGCATAGTGAGGGCCTCGGCTTTGCCTTTGTGGGCACGCGCCGTCTGGAAGAAATGACCAGCGATTACTGGTCGGTGCTGTTCAACATCGCCCTCTACCGACATATCGGCTTCCTCGGAGCCGAAGCCGCCGTGAAGCTAATCACAGAGCCGGTCTCACCGCACATCGTCTACGACGACCTGGCCCTCGATAAAATCTGGCGCGTCACTGCCGGGCACCCCTATTTTCTACAGCTCGTCTGCTACACGCTGGTCAAGCGCGCCAACCAGCAGAAGACGGGCTACATCACCATTTCTGACGTGAATGCCGCCCTGGAAGAGATGCTGAGGCTGGGCGAGGTACACTTTGCCTATCTCTGGCAGCGTTCCTCGTATACCGAGCGCGCCCTCCTTACAGCCGTAGCCCACCTCATGGAACGCGAAGTGCCCTTCCACCCTGCGGATCTGATCCAGTATCTGGAACAATACGGCTTCCGCTTCGATCCCGCCGAGGTCACGGGGGGCCTCAATCGCCTCGTGGAACGCGAGATCATGCGCGAGCTCACCGACGAAGGAACCACGCTCTACGAGTTGAAGATCGGACTCGTCGGCCTGTGGGCCGCGCAGAACAAGAGTCTCAGCAAGCTATACGAGAGTAAGAACCAGGCCAATGGCCTGGAAACGGCGCGCGCCAATGTGGAACGCGCCTGACCCCCTCCCTCCCCACTAAGAGCGCAGCTCTTTCGGTCGCCAGAAATTCTCCAGCTTGCCTGCCGTGTCCAGACTCAGCTCTGTCCATGCGCCAAGCGGCAAGCTGATGTAGGCCAGCCCGGCCGTTGGCATGCGCTCATATTCATCGGTGAGCAGCTCCACGATCTCCTCGGCCCCAGGGTTGTGCGCCACCACCATCACAATCGAATGGCTGCCGCCTGACGCGTGCAGGGCCTCGACGTAGTCTTCGGGCGCGGCATGATAAAGATCCCGCCGCACCAAAATCTCGTTCTCATAGCCGCACGCTTCGGCCACCAGCTCCGCCGTGCTCAGCGCGCGTTTGGCGCTGGACGACAGCATGAGGTCTGGCGTTAGCTCTTCCCGGCGCAGTAGGCGACCCATTCGCGGCGCATCGTACTTGCCGCGCTCATTCAGCGGGCGATCATGGTCCGTTAGATAGACGTTGTTCCAGCTAGATTTGGCGTGCCGCAAGACCAGGAGTGTCTTCATCAGTGCCTCCATGCTCCCATTCAAGCTTCATTATAACCGCCCAATACGCGCCCGGCGATTTCCAGTTCAATATGCCTGCAGCAGCTTGACAGGAAATTGCGCTCGTGCTATCCTGCTGCCATTAGTGTAATTAGTACACTTAATGAGGACGCCCTATGCTGGACCAAACCATCGCCTCAAGTGCCCTTCCCCTGGACCCCTCGGACCTGCTCAGCAGCGGCGGTGAGGGCGCAGTTTACCGCCATCATGGTCAGGCGCTCAAGCTGTTTCACCGCCCGGCTCCGCAGCGCACGGCCAAGCTCATCACCTTTCAGCAGAGCGACTTACAGCAGCGTTTGCCGGCGAACGTCCTGTCGCCCCAAGAGCTGTTGGTAGGACAAGGCGGCGAGGTGATCGGCTACCTGATGCCCCTCTTGCCGGCCGCGGCCCATTCATTCAAGAAGCTGGCGCAACTGGGCTTCTGTCAGCAACACGGGCTGAGCCTGAACCAGGAGCTAGGCCTGCTGATCGCCTTGCGGCGAGATTTGCACGCCATCCACAACCAGGGAGTCGTCGTCGGCGACCTGAACGAGCACAACCTATATTTCGAGCTGGCGCCGCAAGTTGCGCCTCAAGCCGGCGCACGGTGCAGCGAGCCCTCGACCTACTGGATAGACGTCGACAGCTTTCAATTTGCAGGCTTCCCTTGCCCCGTAGCCCTACAACAGTTCCTGGATCCGCTGCTTTACGGCGTCGCCGACTTCAGCGCCAAAGCAGTCTTTAGCCGCGAGAGTGACTGGTACGCCTTTGCTGTGCTGCTGTGCAGGGTTCTGCTGAAAACGCACCCGTATGGCGGCACACACCATGCGCTGAAGACAATTCAGGCGCGCGCCAGCGCCGGAGTTAGCGTCTTCCATCCCGAGGTCGCCTACCCCAAGGCGGCGCGCCGCCCCCACGTTCTGGATGAGCAGCTCATCGCCTACCTGCACCGGGTGTTCGAAGAGGGCCATCGTAGCCCCCCGCCCGAAAGGCTGCTGCCGGATCTGCAGCGCGGCCTGAGGTGCTGTGCGGCGTGCGGGCAGTATTACGCCGCCTCGCGCCAGGATTGCCCCGATTGCTATCGGCAGGCGCCTTTGCTGCCCATCAGCCGCCAGCCCACACGCGTGCACAGCTCGCTGCTGCTGCAGACGGTGCAGCTCATCGTTCACCACCAGACTTTGCCCGACGGCTGCATTTATCTGATTACGCGTCATGACAATCAGTACCACCTTCTGCAAGTTACCGAACAGGGCATCCAGCGGCAGTTGCCCCTTTTCAGTGGGGCGCCGGGAGCGCGTTTTGCTTTTTTCCAGGACGCCCTGGTGGTCAACCCCGCCGGCCGCCGCGAGCTGCTGATCATCCGCCTGCACCTCGCCGCCGGCAGGCTCAGCTTCCTGGAGACCACGACCAGCGATCGCTTCGAGAATGACGCCGTCTTCGCCGCCACACCGCTGGCGCTCTACCGCCTAGCGGGGGGGCACATTTTACGCGGCGAAATACGCCACGGCCGCTACCTGGAAGAGATGATTGCCACGGCGCACCGCCGCCAGACCAAAGTATGGGGTTCGCCGCATGCCGACTGGCTCGTTGCTTACCACCGCATCTTAGGCCAGCACGAATTCAGTCTCATTAACCCGCAGGCCCAGCAGCGCCCTATCACCCCGGCCACCGCGCCGTCCCTTCCCTTGCGCCGCCTGACAGACGTCAACATCTTGTGGCATCATCAGCACATCGCTCTGCTGTGGCACGAAAAGGCGCCGCGCAGCCTGATGCACCATTCGCAGCTTGTGACGTTGCGCGGCCAGACCATCCACCAGGCCGTCACACCTGCCACGGCCCCTCCATTCGATCGCCTCGACGCCGGCGCGCTGCTCAACACCTCGCTTTTCCTGCCCACGGATGAAGGCATTCTCAAAATCCAGCCGGCAGCTCACTCATTACTGCAGGGCACCGCGCCCTTCTCGTCGTCTAACGCCACGCTGTTGCCATGTCCTGGCGGCCTGCTCGTCCGGCATGCCCATACCCTCCATCTCCTAAAATCCGCCTGATTCAAAATGAAAGCTTGACAAAGTGTACTTGTTACACTATACTATTTTCTATTAGTGTAGTTATTACACTTTCATCGTTCAACAACATGATACACAGGAGATTCCCATGTCCGACTTTCCCCGATTTTACGATGCGCAGCGCATCGGGACGCTCTCTTATCCAGACATGGCGCGCATCGCCGCCGAGGCCGACGCAGCGGAGCTGCCACCGGCGGCCGGCGACAAGCAAAATGTCCATCTCGTGATCATCGATATGCAGGTCGATTTCTGCCATAGCCGCGGCAGCCTCTATGTGCCCGGCGCTCTGGAAGACATCCGGCGCCTCGTCGAATTCATCTACCGCCATGCGCGCCACATCACCAATATCAGCTGCTCCCTCGACTCCCACCTGCCTTACCAGATATTTCATCCGGCGTGGTGGAGCGACGAAAATGGCGAGCATCCTGCTCCCTTCACGTTGATCGGCTACGACGATATCGTTCAGGGCCGCTGGCGTCCGCTCGTCGCTCCGGCGCAATCCACGGCCTACGTAAAAGCCCTTGAGCAGCAGGCCAAAAAGGTACTTACCATCTGGCCATATCATGTCGGCATCGGCAGCATTGGCTACGCGCTCGATCCTGAGCTGTGGTCCGCGGTCATGTGGCATTCGCTGGCGCGCAAAACGCAGCCTACGTGGCTCACCAAGGGCAGCGTGCCGCTCACAGAGCATTACTCCATCATCCAGCCCGAGATCCCCGTTCCCAGCCATCCGCTGGGCGGCAAAAACAAAGCGTTCCTCGACATGCTAGAGCGCGCCGATGCCATCATTATTGCCGGCGAAGCGGAAAGCCATTGTGTCCTGGAGACCGTCGAAGATCTGGTACACGAGTTCTCGGCGCAGCCCGGCGTGCTTGAGAAGATCTACTTTCTACGCGACTGCACCTCAGCCGTGGTCCATCCCGACATCGACTTCCACGCCATCGCCACGCGCCAGCTTCAGGCCTTCGCCGCACAGGGCATCAACCTGATCGACAGCACCGATCCCTTACCCTTTATCACCGCGCCCGCGCCGGCCCTGTCTGCCGGCCGCTAGTCAGCTATAGGAGACAATGATGAACGACAACAATGGCAACAGTCACGGTCTTGGAAACCTCGACGATCTTTTCCGTTCGGCGCGTGATGATGGCCTTACCGGCGACACCATGGACCTGGTGGTTTCCAACCTCAACGGACCTACGTTGATGAGCGCTGTGGGCGCGCCGCTCACCTCGCTGGCCGGCAATGAAGTCACCCTGGCTATGAACATTATCGACATGAGCGGCTCCATGCAGCCATTCGCCGCCGACCTGATCGACGCTTACAACAATCACTATCTCAAAAGCCTGGCGCTTTCCTCGGCCGCCGACGACATCCTGGTCAGCACCATCTTCTTCGAGGATCGTGTGCAGCTATACCATGGCTACCTCGGCTTACAAGACGTACCCCGCCTTTCCGATAGCATCTACCGTCCCACGGCTACCACGGCGCTGTACGACGCTGTCGCTGCCGGGCTCACCAACATGGTGCTCTACGCGCAGCAATTGCGCCAGAGCGGCGTCACCGTCCGCTGTCTGGTGTTGGTCTTCTCCGATGGCCTGGACAACGCCTCCAGCCAGCCGCCGGAGGCCATCCGGCGCGCTGTGGGTGAGTTATTGCGGCAGGGCATCTATACGCTGGCTTACGTCGGCTTTCGAAATGGTGGGCTAAGCGAGCAGGAGCTGCGACGCCTGGCGGACACGATTGGCTTTCCCGAAATCCTAACAGCCAACCTCGGCCCGGGCGAGCTGCAGCGCATCTTCCGCATGGCGTCGCTTTCGACAATCAGCGTCAGCCGCGGCCGGCCAGCCGCGCAGGGTATTATTTCGTAAACGCCAGAAAACAAAAACCCCGGAGTGGGCCTGACAACCTACTCTGGGGCCCGTGACGGAGACACTATATGTTCATTCCGCTCGATTCACTCGTCATCATCGTCCTCTTCGCCTTCATGCTGGGCATGTTGACGTCATTCGTGATGGTCATCCAGGCCATGCTGCGCTTCAAGAAATGACGCGATGCGCCGTTTAGCGCCGGATATTCGTGAAGGCGGCCATACCCGGGTAGATGGCCGTTTCGTCCAGCTCCTCTTCAATGCGCAGAAGCTGGTTATATTTCGCCACACGGTCGCTGCGCGCTGGCGCGCCGGTTTTGATCTGGCCGGCATTCAGCGCCACCGCCAGGTCGGCAATGGTGGCGTCTTCCGACTCGCCGCTGCGATGCGAAACGACGGCCGTCCAGCCGCGCCGTTGCACCAGATCCACGGCGGCAATCGACTCCGTCAGGGTGCCGATCTGGTTCACTTTGCACAGCAAGCTGTTGGCCGCGCGCCGTTTGAAGGCCGTCTCAATGCGGTCGACACTCGTTACCAGCAGATCGTCGCCCACAATCTGCAGACGGTCCCCAAGACGTTCTGTCATCAGCGCCCAGCTCTCCCAGTCGTCCTCGTGTAGCCCGTCTTCAATAGAGATGATTGGGTAACTATCAACCCAGACGGCGAATAAGTCGACCATTTCCTCACCGCTCAATACGCGGCCTTCTGTTTTCAGATGGTACATGCCGTCTTCGTAAATCTCGCTGGCTGCAGCATCCATCGCCAGCATAATGTCCTCTCCGGGTCGGTAGCCCGCCTTTTCAATCGCTTCCACTATCAGGTCGAATGCTTCGCGATTCGCCGACAGCCGCGGCGCAAAACCGCCTTCATCGCCAACCGTGGTGCCATGCCCCTTATCCGCGAGCACCTTTTTCAGGCGATGGTAGATTTCCACGCCCCAACGCAGACCTTCAGCATAACTATCGGCGCCCACGGGCATAATCATGAACTCTTGCAGGTCTGTCGATCCGGCGGCATGCTTGCCGCCGTTCATAATATTCATCATCGGCACCGGCAGTGTGCGCGCGCCCGTGCCACCTAGGTAACGGTAAAGGGGCAAATCGACACTATCCGCCGCCGCCTTGGCTACAGCCAGAGAAACGCCCAACATAGCGTTCGCGCCCAGGCGCTCTTTGTTCGGCGTGCCATCCAGTTCAATCATTAACTCGTCAATATAAACCTGGTCGGTGGCGTCCAGGCTTATCAGCTCGTCGGCTATCTCACCATTTACGGCGTCGACGGCTTCCAACACTCCCTTACCGCCATAGCGCTCGTTATCCCCGTCGCGCTTTTCCCACGCTTCATAGGCCCCCGTAGACGCGCCCGAAGGCACAATGGCCCGGCCAAATGAGCCATCTTCTAACTCGACATCGACTTCAACGGTCGGGTTGCCGCGCGAGTCCAAAACCTCGCGCGCGTAAACAGATTCGATGTAACTCATCGCATACTCCTTTACGTCAGATAATACTTGAGCGCCTATCCTGGCGCAACAGACACCGCGACTAAGATTTTCGTCCCCTTGTGCTTGTCAATGAACTCAGGGCTAGTTAAACTGCCTATTATGGCACACAGCAAAGTCCAGACCGACAGCACAGATATTCACCAGTTGTGGCAGCGGCTGACGGCCGAGCTTGCGCCCATTCTCGATGCGCATGGCGTCTGCGCCGCCGCGGCCTACGAGATTAGCGTGGTCACCGGCGTCAGCACGGTCGTGACGCTCACCGGCCCGGCCTCCGAATACTTCGACGTATGGGTCTGCGACCCTCAAGGTGACCTGCAGCAAAAGCGCTGGGAAGGCAAGCAGCGAGCCTTGCGCGCGCTGATCACGGACGGTCAGGTGGTTCATCAGCAGAAGTTCGACCAGCCGGCCGGCGACCTTGTCAACAGCGACCTCTGGCTGCTGGCCAAAGAGTCGGTGCTCTTTTTACCATTACCTTATCCGCAGCCAGTCTCGGCCAGCGCGCCATCTGGCGGGCTGGCCTTACTCGATCCGCAGCCTGGCAATATGCTCGACGAAAGCAACATCGCCTCGCTGGGCTTGCTCCTGACAACATTTTTAGAGCGCGCCTTTTTGCGCCAGGAGACAGATCGCCAGCGCGTCGAATTTGAGACCGTTTATGATCTCACCTACTCCATGACCGCTTCGCTGCGTCTGGAGACCATCTTTAGCCATCTAACCGACCCGGTACGCCGCACTTTGAATGTCGAGACTATCTCCGTGGGTCTCGCCGATACGGTAACCGGCGAGATCGTCTTTGCAGACATGCTCATGGGTCCGCTATTCGACGGCCTTCCGGCCGTCAGGCTCAAGCGCGGCCAGGGCATCGCCGGGCGCGTGGCCGAAACCGGAGAGCCGCTGATCGTCAACGATGCCTATAAAGACGAGCGCTTTGCCTCGCAGTCGGACAACCGCTCCGGTTTTCGCACACGCTCGATCCTGTGCGTGCCGCTGATGATTGAGCAACGTGTGATCGGCGTGCTGGAAGCGATCAACAAACGCAACGGCAGCTTCAACCAGGATGATCTTCGCCTGTGCCAGGCCATCACCGGCCCCCTGGCGGCGGCCATCGAAAACGCCAGGCTGCATGAAGACGTTCTGGCAGAAAAACGGAGGCAAGAGACCATTTTTGCCAGCATGTCCGAGGGCGCCCTGACCGTATCTGCCAGCGGCCTGATTACGGCTACCAATGAATCGCTTCTGACGCTGCTGGGGCTGCAATCTATGGACGAGCTGCTTGGGCGCCAGGCCGGCGAGGCTATCGAAATTCACGCTAACGAGAGCTTTGACGCCTTCATGCAGCAAGTGTTTCACGCGCGCAACGAAAAACCTGAAATCGCTGCCAATATGTGGCAGGCCAACGGCAGCCATGTGCCCGTGCTGATCAGCGGCGCGCCCATTCACGATGAAATGGGCGAGGTCAGCGAGATGATCCTGGTCTTCACCGACCTGCGCCAGATCCGCGAAGTAGAGCGCATGCGCGACGACTTTTTCCACAACATCGTTCACGAGCTGCGCACCCCCCTGGCCACGATCCTCATGTATGCACGCTTGCTGCGAGAAGGAAAAGCGCAAGACGATAAGGCCAAGGAAGACCGCTTCCTGGGCGTGATTGAGCGCGAAAGCGACCGCCTACAGCAGATGGTGCGCCAGATGCTTCAGCTGGCCAAGCTCGAAGCGCGTGAAATCCAGCGCAGCGCCGAAAAAATCGACCTCAATGCGCTTTTCGACGAGATTCTGCCGCCGCTGGCTGAGCGCGCCATCCAAAAAGGGCTGACCTTCACGCAACGGATTCCAAACAACCTGCCGCCGCTTAACGGCAACGGCGAGATGATCTACTCTGTGTTCAAAAATCTCGTGGACAACGCCGTGAAATTCACCCTATCTGGAACCGTGCGCGTCGAGGTTGCCCTGCGCGATGACATGATCGAAGTCGTCGTGCAAGATCAGGGCATTGGCATACCGCAGCAGGCGCAGCCTAACCTCTTCAAGCGCTTCTACCGCGCCCAATCCGCCGTCGAACGCGGCATCGCCGGCACTGGCCTGGGCCTCTACATGGTCAAAGAGGCCGTGGAAAAACACCAGGGTAGCATCGACGTGGCCAGCGCCGAAAACGAAGGCACCACTTTCACCGTGCGACTGCCCGTTTCAGAAGGTTGAGCCCATCATCAGTAGTGTAAACAACGCCTGATAATGCCTCGTTAATTATCAGGTGATAAAGTACCATAGGCGATCATTCCGACCGTCGCTATTTAGTTTGGAAAAGTAACATGAGCCACAAGATCTATCTCGATCATGGCGCCACGACACCGGTCGATCCCCGCGTTGTCCAGGCCATGGTCCCTTATTTTACGGAGCAATACGGCAACCCGTCGTCGATGCACCACTTTGGCCGGCTGGCCGAGCGGGCCCTGGAAGAAGCGCGCCAGTCCATCGCCACGCAGCTCAACGCGCGGCCGGAGGAAGTGATCTTCACCGGCTGTGGCTCCGAGAGCGACAACCTGGCGCTGCGCGGCGCCATGTGGGCCGCGCGCAAAGCAGGGCGCGGCAACCATCTGATCACGTCGGCCATCGAACACAAGGCCGTGCTCGACACCGCGCGCCAGCTCCAGGAACAGGCAGGCTTCGACGTGACCATTCTGCCCGTCGATCACCTTGGGCAGATCGATCTAGCGCAGCTCGCGGACAGCATCCGCCCCGGCACGGTGCTCATTAGCATTATGGCGGCCAACAACGAGATCGGCACGCAGCAACCTATTGAAGAAATCGGGCGTCTGGCGCGAGAGCGCGGCGTGCTCTTTCATAGCGACGCCATTCAAGAGGCCGCCGTGCGCCCGTGGGACCTCGCCGCGTTGCCCGTCGATATGCTTAGCTTCGCGCCGCATAAATTCTATGGCCCTAAGGGAGTTGGCTTCCTGTACGTGCGCGACGGCGTCGAGCTGCTTCCCACGCTCACGGGCGGGGGTCAGGAAGCGGGTTTGCGCGCTGGCACAGTGAACGTGGCTTTCGCTGTGGGTGCGGCGGAGGCCTTTGCCCTGGCCATGCGTGAGCGCGAGCAAAATGTGGCGCATTACCGCCGGCTTCGCGACCGGCTGATTGAGAGCATGCTGGCCGGCAGCGATGATTGCAGGCTCACGGGTCATCCCCAACAGCGCCTGCCGCACAACGCCAGTTTTGCCTTCCGCAACCTGAGCGGCAACGATCTGCTCATGCACCTCGACGCCGCCGGCATCGCCGCCAGCAGCGGCTCGGCCTGCAGCACGGGCAATCCACGGCCTTCCTCTATTTTGCAGGCCCTGGGCCTGGACGGCGAGTGGACCCGCGGCGGATTACGCCTGACCGTGGGCCGGCAGACGACCGACCAGGACATCGATCTTGTGCTTGAAGCACTACCACGCATTGTGACAACCTTGAGGCAGTTTCACCATGAATACGCCTGAGCACAAGATGGCGCAGCCACAGCAGGCTGCAGAGCGACCGCGCGTGGTCGTGGCCATGAGCGGCGGCGTTGACAGCTCGGTTGCTGCGGCTTTGTTAGTGGAGCAAGGCTACGACGTGATCGGCATGATGATGCGCCTCTGGAGCGAGCCGGGAATGGGGGCGCAGGCGCCCATGAACCGCTGCTGCACGCCAGACCAGATGGCCGATGCACGGCGGGTCGCCAGCCAGCTCGACATTCCCTTCTACGTGGTCGACGTGCAAGACTACTTCCGGCGCACCATCGTCCAATTCTTCATCGACGAGCATGAGCGCGGCCGCACGCCTAACCCATGCATCGAGTGTAACCGCCAGATCCGCTTCAGCTATCTGCTCGACCGCGCCCGCGCGCTCGGCGCCGACTACCTGGCTACGGGTCACTACGCCCGCATCCGCCATGAGCAGGGCCGTTACAGGCTGCTGAAGGCCATCGATCCCGCGAAAGACCAATCTTATGTGCTTCATGTGCTGGGCCAGGAGGAGCTGGCGCAGGTCCTCTTTCCATTGGGCGACTACCTGAAGGAGGATGTTCGCGCCATGGCTGGCCGCTTGCAGTTGCCCGTTGCCAGCAAGAAAGAGAGTATGGACCTCTGTTTTCTGGGCGACGGCGACTACCGGCGTTTTCTGCGCGAGTACGGCGCAAAATCGCACAATGTCGGCCCCATCATCGGCCAGGAGGGGACCGTGCTGGGCCAGCATGACGGGTTGGCCTACTACACCATCGGGCAGCGCAAGGGCCTTGGCCTCTCAGCGCCCGAACCGCTCTACGTCCTGCAAAAAGATGTCGCCCGTAACGCGCTGATCGTTGGGCCGCGTGAGCAGTTGGGCCAGACGGAGATACAGGTGCGCGACATCAATTGGGTGGCAGGCAGTTCGCCGCCAGAGCCGTTCCAGGCGTCGGTCAAGATTCGCTACAGGGCCATCGGCATGAGCGGCGTCGTCTACCCCCTTGGCGCAAATGGCGCGCGGGTGCTGTTCGATGAATTCGTTGCCGGTGCCACGCCAGGACAGGGCGCGGTGTTCTTCGACGGCGATGAAGTAGTTGGCGGCGGTCTGATCGGCGACCATCAATCTGCTCCGAACAAGGCATCCACCGCACTGGAGACCGCGCAATGACCATTGTGGCTTCGGGCATGATCCTTGCTTTTCTCCTGGCCACGGCCTATGGCGCCGGGTTTCATCTTATTCTCGGCGGGCCGGCGCGCCACATCCTCGTCTATGTGGTCGCGGCCTGGATCGGCTTCACCACCGGCCACTTCTTGGGTGATTTTCTGAACATCGATATACTTAACCTGGGCGCCGTCAACCTCTTGAGCGCAAGCGTGGGCGCCTGGCTGCTGCTATTCGTAGCCTGGCTCCTGGTGCGCGAGGGGCAGCCGCAAGCCGGGAGCGACTGATGCAGCCGGTTGACCGCCTGATCTGACTGGTGCTATACTAAATTTTAAGGGAACGATATGAGCATTGAAGCCCCGATGGCACAACAACAGGTGACTGAGCCCAATCGGCCACGCTCCATCCCCACGGCCTATATCGTCATTGGCGCGATTGTGGCCCTGGCCTTGTTAGCTCTCTTCACCTGGTTCGTGTTTTGGGCGGCGTCGAACCATGCGCCCACCATCGAAGCGCTGCGCGACATCTTCATCATTGCCCTTGTGCTGGAGTCCTGCATCTTCGGCGTCATTCTGGTCATTATGTTGGTGATGATCGTGCGCCTCGTGAACATGCTGGAGTTTGAAATTAAGCCGATTTTGGAGAAGACCAACGAAACCGTGGGCATGGTTCGTGGCACCACCAGCTTTGTCGGCGAAAACGTTGTACGGCCGGTGACCAAAGCTACCGCTTATGCCGCCGGCGTCCGCGCCGGCCTGAAAGCGTTATTCGGGAACCCACGCAGGAATCTCCCGGACTGAGGCGCTCCGGGTGTGACGACAGGCCCCGATAGGCGCGCGCCATTTGACAATAATTAACTTGAACGTCAGGAAAGGAGTAGACGCACATGGGAGACAATAACGGCGATACCGGTGCATTTTTGGCTGGATTTGTAATAGGTGGCTTAGTTGGCGCTGCGGCGGCGCTGATCATGGCCCCGCAATCAGGAGAAGAAACCCGCGCCCAGATCGCCGAACGCGGCGATTATTTGCGCCGTACCGGCGAAGAGCGACTTCACGAATATCGCGCCGCGGCCGAATCGTATGCCGGGCAGGCGCAGGAGCAGGCGCGCATTGTTCTGGACGAGGGTCGCGATCGCGTGACCGGCACCATTGAGCGCGGTCAGGAAGAAGCCAGCAAGCTGGCCGAGCGCGGCCGCGAAAAGATCTCCTCCAGGCTCGACGACCTGCGCCAGAAGAGTGAACAGGTGGCCGACAACGCGAAAGCGACTACCAATGAAGCAATCGACAGCGCGCAACAGGCCGTGGACGAAGTGGCTGAAGCCGCACAGGAAAAGGTCGATCCCGATTCGACTACCAGTTCCACAAAAGGGGACGCCTGATTTCCTGGTAACCGACTGAAGTAACCAGAACGAAGGCGTCTTCATGAGAGGACGCCTTTTTTTATGTGTATCTTGCATCCTCGGCTCATAATAGATGATGAGCATGCTAGTTTTTGGCTATTGCGCGGCGCCCGCGCCGCCGGAGCCCCAATACGACTAACATTTAGAAATGACCAGAGCTGTTGCCCATTCAACCGAGCAGCTAATCAAGAATTTACCAGAGGATACTCCGGCCGAGATCCGCTCGCAGCTTAGAGAAGCGTACGATTACGCCCGCGACATCCACGCCAACCGCCACCGCGCGTCGGGGGAGCTTTACCTCGAACATGACATTGCTGTTGCCCAAATCGTTGCCGGGCTGGGCGTTAACGACCACACCGTCGTCGCTGCCCTGCTCCACGACGCCTTGCTGCCCCATACGGGCCAGAAGCAGGAAGACCTGTTTCAGCTCTTCGGGCCGCGCGTCGCTTCGCTGGTCATCGGCTTCAACAACCTCCAGAAATACACCGAGCAAAGCGACCAGCTCGACTCCTTGAAGAGCAGCCCTGCGCCGCGCATTGAGCAAATTCGGCGGTCGATCCTGGCAATGATCGAGCAAGACGTACGCATTATTTTGATCGCCCTGGCCAATAGCTTGCAAGATCTACGCAAAGCCAGCGCCTTTGGTATGGCCAAGCGTCAGGAAATTGCCACGCATGTGATGAACATCTACGCGCCACTGGCTAACCGGCTCGGAATCTGGCAGCTTAAGTGGGAGCTTGAAGACCTGGCTTTTCGCTACCTTCAGCCAGAGCGCTATAAGATGATTGCCGGTAAGCTCGACGAACGACGCGCTACGCGCAGCCAGAAGATTCATGAAGCCGTGGATGGCTTGCAGCGCAAGATCGACGAAATGGGCTTTAACGCTACGGTCATTGGTCGCCCCAAGCACATTTTTTCCATCTATCGCAAGATGGAACGCAAAGGGGTTGCTTTCGATCAGATCTATGACGTTCATGCCCTACGCGTCGTGCTGCATACGGAGGACCGCGAGCTGGGCCAGGTCAAGAGCCGTAAACAGCGAGATGAAGAGGCGCGCATCCTTTGTTACCAGGTTCTGGGCGCGGTGCATGCCTTGTGGCAGCCCATCCCCCAGGAGTTCGACGACTATATCGCCGCGCCAAAACCCAACGGTTACAAGTCGCTGCATACCGCCGTAATGGACGAAGAAGGCCAGACCCTGGAAGTGCAGATACGCACCGACGAGATGGACAAAGAGGCCGAACTGGGTATTGCCGCTCATTGGGCATACAAAGAGGATAGCGGCAACCCCACCGCATCGGACGTCCGCCGTATTCATTGGTTCAGGCAGCTCGTAAAGAACCTGCGCGACGCCAACGAGGCCGCCGACGACAGCGACCAACTGCAAAAGGAGTTCCTCGACGAGCGCATCTACGTCTTTACGCCGCGCGGCGACGTGGTCGATCTGCCCGCCGGCTCCACGCCCATCGACTTCGCCTACCAGATCCACACCGAAGTAGGACACCGCTGCCGCGGCGCGCGCGTCAACGGCAAGATGGTCAGCCTCGACTACCAGCTTCGCTCCGGAGACCGGGTCGACATTATTACGGCGAGCCGTGGTGGGCCCAGCCGCGACTGGATGAGCGACAACCTGGGCTACACGGGCAGCGCCCGCACACGCAGCAAGATACGGCAATGGTTCCGCCAGCAAGAGAAAGAGCAAAATATTGAGCACGGCCGCGAGGTGGTCGAGCGTGAGCTGAAGCGGTTGGGTCTTAGCGAGACCTACACGATCGAAGACATTGCGCAGGCCCTACACTACGACGATATCGACGCCTTTCTGGCGAAGGTTGGTTTCGGCGACATTCAAAGCTCGCAGATTGGCGGCGCCATCGCCTCCCTGCAGCAAAAGTTGAAGCCCGACGACGATCTGCGGCCCCTCCTGCAGCAGGCAGCGCCCCGCTTGCCCACGGGGCTCACGGTTCGCGGGGTTGCCGGCCTTCACACCAAGTTTGCAGGCTGCTGTAGCCCCATTCCGCCAGAGCCGATCCTGGGCTACATCACGCGGGGCAAGGGCATCACCGTGCACCGCGCCGACTGCCCCACGTTGAGCAGCATCACCGAAAAAGAGCGCCTGATCGACGTGGAGTGGGGCGTCGAAGAAGAACGCTATCCCATTCCTATCGTCGTGCATGCCTACCACCGTGCAGGCCTGGTCGAAGACATCTCCAATATCTTGCGCGGGCGCAAAATTAACGCGCCGCGCACCAAAAAGACCACGGCCAACAGCATTACCACCGTCTACATGGTTGCCGAGGTCAAAGATCTGGCCGAGTTGGAATGGCTGCTGGAACGGATCGACAAGCTGCCGAATGTCATGGAGGTCCAGCGACAGCGATGGACGTAGACGCCTATTCACATGGTAAGCGCCGGATAATGCGATGAAACCACTTGTATTATGGTGTCGCTGGCACGACGCCAAGCTGCGGCTGCATGGTCGCGATGAAGACCGCGTGTGGGGCGAGCTGGCCTTTGCCCAGGATACGAAGCCCTTTCACTTCAACCTGCGCGACCAGACGCTGACGATTGGCTCGCAAGACGACGCCCAGCGTTTGGAATTGGATGACATGGGCGTAGAGCGCCGCAATCAGCAGTGAGCGCTCTCCTGCGCCAGCCTTAACCCGCATACGACTCAAAAATTCGGCGATAGGCTTCATGGTCCGCCATCAGCGTCTCATGATCGCCCAGCGCGATCAGCCGGCCGTTGCGCATCAGCACCACCTTGTCCGCCCACCGTATCTGCGATAAGCGGTGCGTAATAAGAATGGTCGTCTGGCGCTCGGCGGCGCGCGCAATCGCCTGCTGGATACGATCTTCGGTGGCGCTGTCCACAGCGCTGGTCGAGTCGTCCAGAATTAGAATGCGCGGCGCAGTTAGGAACGCACGCGCAATGGCCAGCCGCTGCCGCTGCCCGCCAGACAATGTGGCGCCCCGTTCGCCCACGATTGTCTCGTAGCCTTCCTTAAAGGTCTCAATGAATTCATGCGCCTGCGCCGCCTGGGCCGCAGCCACGATCTGTTCGCGCGTGGCGTCTGGGTAGCCAAAGGCGATATTTTCGGCGACGCTTCGTGAGAAGAGAAAGACATCTTGCTCGATGATCGAAATCTGTCGCCGCAAGGCCGCCAGGTCCCAGTCGCGCACGTTCACACCATCGACCAGCACGCGCCCCTCGTCCACGTCATAGGTGCGGTTGATCAGCTTGGTGAGCGTGCTCTTGCCTGAGCCTGTTTGCCCCACGATGGCCACCGTCTCGCCCGGCTGCACATCGAAGCTAATGTTTTCCAGCACCGGGCTCCCCGGCAGGTAGCCGAACGACACATTTTCAAAGCGCACATGCCCGCGGATGGTCTGCTTATAACCTCCCGCATTTTCGTCCAGCTCCGTTTCCCGGTTAATGAGCTCCAAAATGCGGCGCGCGCCGGCCATGCCTAGCGAAACCTGCGAGTAAGCCATTAGAGACACAAACGTAGGGAAGCCGAACAGCAGTAGCAGGCCCATATAGCCCACGATCTCGCCCACCGCGATGCGCCCCAGGCCGTAGATGTAGAAGGCGTGTGTAAAGCCGATGGCCAGCGTAATGCCCAGGAAAAGCAGCGGCAAGAAGCGGGCTTCTACGCGCCCCTGCTGCACCATTGCATCGCGATATTCACGCGCATTGAGGCGGAACATCTCGATCTCCTGGTCTTCTTGCGCCGCCCCCTTCACCGTCTCGATACCGTCTATCGCTTCAGCCAGGCGGCTGTTCATGTCGCCAAAAGCCAGGCGCACCCGATCCGTGATCGGGTTGAGCACCTTCAGGTAGCGCGCCAGCGCCAGCACATACGTCACCAGGAAGAACACCGGCGCCAGCAGCAAGGCCGCATCGTAGCGCGGCGCAAGCAGCAGCGGCATCAGCAGAAAGTTCGCCGAGCCAACTACCAGGTTCACGCCAGGGTTCATCAGGCGGTTTACTTCGCGCACATCGTTGGTCGCCCGCGCCATGGTGTCGCCCACCGGCTGCAAGCCGTGAAAGGTCATGCTCTTGCCCAAGAGGCTCACGTACAGCTCGTGGCGCGTATCTCGCTCCAGGCGCTGGCCCACCACTTCACTGGAGAAATTGCGGGCAACATGCACCACGGCCCGCACGAGCTGGCTTACCACGATTCCCAGCGCAGCCAGGCCAATCATGTCCACGTCCGCGGGCGTCGCCAGCGCTGCATCAAAGGCCATGCCGATAAAAATCGGCACGAGGGATGCCAGCCCGGCATTCAAAAACGCGCCCACAAACATAGAAATGAGGTACAGTCGGTGGCGCAGCACGTGCGAGACGACCCAGCGCAAGGGTGAGCGCCGGTCTGAATAGATAGCGGTGTCGACAGCAAATTCGGTCATAACTCTTCCTGCTGACTGGTCTCCGATACTCGCCGCCCATTATGGCATAGAGTGGCAGCAGGTCAACGCCGCCTCCTCAGGCCTCGCCGTTGCCGAGGGGCCGCGCCCCGCCGAAGAGGCTGACATGACGGCGGATGTAGGTGGGCCCCGCCGCACTCCACCGGCTCTCGAACAAGATCATTTCTCGTACTTTAATCTGGGCCGCTGCGACACCCCTGCCCCAGGGCAATGCAATCCTGGCGCCGCGCTCCTTGACTCGCCCGATGGTTATGTGCGGCTGAAAAGCCCGGCTCTCCGGCGGCCAGCCCAGCTCTTGTAAGGCGACCTCGAGGCTTTTGTGCAGCGCTGCCGCCTGCGCAACTTCGCCGCGCACGCCGGCCCAGATCACGCGCGGCTGTCGTTCGTGGGGGAAACAGCCGAGGCGGTCTAACTCCAGGCCAAAAGGCCGTTGCGCCGCGGCCGCGCGGTCCATAACCTCCGCCAGCGCCTGCAGCTTCTGTTGCGGCGTGTCGCCGAGAAAGCGCAGGGTGAGATGCATCTGATCAGCCTTTACCCAACGCACCACGCCCGGCGCAATCTGCGCCTGAGCTAATTCAACCACCGCGCGCAGCACCTCCCGCGCTTCTGTCGACAATGCCAGCGCGATAAATAGTCGAATCGGCGCCATCTTCGCCTCGCTTGCTAACTCATTCCCTATTTGCTTTAGCGCCATTGTATGCCGCCGCGCCCAGGCAGCAAAAAGCCCAGGAGCTGCACGTTTGCAGCTCCTGGGCGGGAACATGTGGCATAAAGCTTTCGCTTAGCGGATGGCGAAGGTAACCTGTATCTGCACGCCGTAGCTCAATTCGCCTGGGGCGATGCCAGGGGCAGTCCCCTGCGCCATCTCATCACGCGCGCCTCCCAGGCCCGCGCCATAGGGAATGCCCGGCTGTCCGATCACTTCCGTGACGCTGATCACCTCGCCTAATTCGACGCCGCTCAGCTCGGCAAGCGAGGCAGCCTTCTCACGCGCATTGTCGATCGCGGCGGCGCGAGCCTCTGCCTCCAGGGCAGCCGGGTCGGCCACGCGGAAGGAGATGCCGTGAATGCTGTTGGCGCCCGCTTCCGTCACCGCGGCAATCACCGGGCCAACCTGCTCAATGTCGCGGATCTTGACATTCACCTGGTTTACCACGCGGTAACCGGCGATGCCCTGCGGCCCACTCTCGGTATAGCGCTGCTCGGCCCACAGGCTGTAGTTGCTGGTCTGGATGTCCGCAGCTTCGATGCCAATGCTCTGCAGCACGCTCATAATCGACTGCACGTTGGCCTCATTGGCGCTGGTGGCTTCGGAAACCGTCTCGGCAAACGTCTCTACGCCAATCTGCACGCTGGCTTCATCCGGTTCGCCGAAGGCCTCGCCCTCACCAACCACGGTGATGCCGCCAACGGGCGCGTTGATTTGTGCCGCGCCCGGCTGTGCCGGCGCGGGCGTGCACGCGGCAACAACCAGGGCCAGCAGTATGACGATGGCGCCAATCAATACATTGTTCTTCTTTACTGGACTCATTGATTACTCACTCCTTGAACTTCTCAGGCTTGCGGCAGGCTCGCGGCCTACCGGCTGCCGCATTTTTTGTCACTCACTCTAAGGACGTCGCTACCGGCCGTTTGGTTCCATCACTCTGCAAAATGGTTAAAGCCGTGCGCCGAACTCGGCTATAATCCACCTTCCTGACACAGAGCGAAGGACAGGCATCAAGAGCGTCGTGGACAACATTGTATTAACAGGCTTCATGGGCACGGGAAAAACGACCACCGGTCGCCTCCTTGCCGCGCGCCTGCGCCGCACCTTCGTCGACACCGACGAGCTAATCGTGCAGCGCACGGGCCAGGAGATTGCGGAGGTATTCGACAGCCAAGGGCCGCAGCAGTTCAGGGCGTTGGAGAAACAGATCGCTGCCGAGCTGGCGCCTCTGCAAAACCTGGTCATTGCCACCGGTGGGCGGCTGATGCTCGATGCAGAGAACGCCGCGGCGCTCGCCCCCGGAAACACCGTCATTGCCCTGCAGGCGCACCCCGATGAGATTTACGAACGCACCGCGGCGCAAGGAATTCAGCGGCCCTTACTCGACGCGCCCGACCCTCGCGAGCGCATTGCCGACCTGCTTCAAGAGCGCAGGCCGGGCTACGCACAGTTCGCGCAAATCAGCAGCAGTGGGCGTAGCGCCGCCGAGGTGGCCGCCGAGATCCTCACGGCCTTCAATTTAACGCCCCTGCCGCCCTCCGACCGCAGCACACAGCGGCTGACCGTTCAGCATCCACAGGGCGCGTATGATGTGCTCGTCGGCGACGCCTTGCTGGCGCGCTTGCCGCAGCTTGCGCCACTTGAGCAGTCGCGGCTCGCCGCCATCAGCGATAGCGACGTGGCGCCCTTATATGCCGCTGAGCTCCCGGCTGCGGCCTGTATGTGCGCCATCCCGGCCGGCGAGGCGCACAAGACTCTGGCAACCGTACAGACTCTTTATGACGAGCTGCTGGCCGCCGGCATCGATCGCTCCTCTACCGTCATCGCTCTGGGCGGCGGCGTGGTGGGCGACGTTGCCGGCTTTGTCGCTGCCACCTATATGCGCGGGCTGCCCCTGGTGCAGTGCCCCACAACGCTGCTGGCGATGGTCGACGCCGCAGTAGGCGGCAAGACCGGCGTCGACCTGCCCCAGGGCAAGAATCTGGTAGGCGCTTTCAAACAACCGATCGCCGTCATTGCCGACCTGGATACGCTGCGTACGCTGCCGCCAGCCGAATTCGCCGCCGGCATGGCCGAGGTCGTCAAACACGCGCTCATTGCCGGCGGGCCGCTGCTGGCATTGCTGGAAGAGAACGAGCTGCGGCAAGAACGCCTGTTCCAGGGAAAGCAGTTTGCCATCTTACAGGAAATGGTCGTGACCGCCATTAAGGTCAAGCGCGACATCGTGCAGCAGGACCCCTACGAATCTGGCCGGCGCGCGCTGCTCAACCTCGGCCACACGTTCGCCCACGCCATTGAGCGCACCAGCAACTATGGCGTGCGGCACGGCTTTGCCGTGGCCATGGGCCTGGTCTGCGCCGCGCGCCTCTCAGCCAATCTGGGCATTTGCCCGCCTTCTCTGCCGCATCGCGTTGAACGGCTTCTGGCGCGGGCCTATCTGCCAACGCGCATTCCCGCCCACCTCGAAGCCCATGATCTGCTTGCGGCCATGAGCAGTGATAAGAAGAAGATGCACGGCAAGCTGCGCTTTGTGCTCATCCGCGACGTGGCCGATCTCTTTGTCGGCGATGACGTGGCGCCCCAGGCCGTGTTACGAGCTTTGCAGGAGGTATCGACGTGACCCAAATATTGGTGCTGCATGGCCCCAACCTCAACTTACTCGGCGTTCGCGAGCCAGAGGTATACGGCTATGAGACGTTAGAGGACATTGAAGCGGCGCTGCAGTCGGCTGCCGCAGCGCGTGACGCGCGCGTGCGCGCCCTACAAAGCAACCACGAAGGCCAGCTCATCGACGCCATTCACGAGGCGCGCACCTGGGCTGCCGGCATTCTGATTAATCCCGGCGCCCTGACGCACACCAGCTACGCGCTGCGCGATGCAATCGCCGCCGTAGCCTTTCCCTGCGTCGAAGTTCACCTATCCAACATTCATGCGCGCGAACCCTTCCGCCGCAAATCGGTGCTGGCGCCCGTCTGCCTGGGGCAAATCAGCGGCTTCGGCTGGCGCAGCTATCTTTTGGGCCTCCAGGCGCTTCTCGACCACATTCAGGGCTGACGTCTGACGGCTAGCGCGGGTCGCCACGCCGCAGCGCCAGGGCCTGCCTACCAACCACTGGCCTCAAACAACGTCTGCAGCAGGTCGCGGCGCTCATCGGCGGTCATCTGGCGTGGCCGGGCATAATTCTCGATCAGCCCGCTCCATATCTCCACGCTCAGCACCCGGCTGTCGTAAATCGTATAAATGTCGACCATGGTCTGTCGCGTGCCTAACATATTCATCTGGTCAAAGAAGAGGTTGCCCAGGCCATAATGGATGAAGGCGCCGTTGTGAAAGTCGAAGCCCTGCGCGTGGTGACCCTGGCTGCCGCTCACGGCCGCCGCGCCCGCCTCGGCCAGTGCCCGGAAGTCGGCGCGCTGCTGCGCGGTCGCCGCGTAATGATAATATTCCTGGTACTGCTGCGTGGCGATGACCAGATGGCCTTCCTGATCCAGCCCGGCTATTTGCGCCCGAAACGCCTCGCCGTCACACGGCGCAGAACCCGCGCGTTGCTCCTGAGCCCAACCGCCGAAAGGGCCCACCGGATTGCAGCCTACAAACGCCAGCCTGTTGCCGTTGTGCTCCAGCAACAACGGCTGCAGCGACTCCTGCAGATCGCGCCCGCCGCCGAAGGTGTGCATGCCCGCTGCATCATATAGGTCCAGAGTATAGGGTACATATTGCGCGCCCCAATCGTTCAGATGGTTGCCCGTCAGCTCCACGATGTTAATGCCCAGCTCTTCTAACAGGGCCATGTAGCGCGGGCTGGAGCAGAAGACGGGATCGCCAATGTAATGTGGCGCCGGGCAATCGGGCACAAACGATACTTCGTTGCTGACATGGGCCAGATCGACGTCACGCAGCACGGGCCCAACTTCTTCGCCAGGATAAGAGATGCCCCTGATTTCCATCTGATAAGCTGTGGCGCGCACCAGGGCCGTCACGCCCGTCATGGCCAGGCGCGTGATACGCGCCGGATCACGATTGGCCGTCGGCGCTTGCCACGCTTCACGCAGCGCCTCTACCGCGCCGTCATCCCCTTCGAGGCCCACCGAGAAGGTCAGCGGGTAGGCCGCGACATCAAACTCCCTGTCCAGCGGCGACACCCCGTCCACGGGCAGCACCTTCAGGCGCGCATCCAGCCTGTGGAACGGTACGATACTCCAGGCCGGGCGGCGGCTCCACAATTCGTCGACCAGCGCCTCGTCGTCCACCCGCTGCCCGCTGCCTGTCCCCCACGCGGCGCTGAGTAAGGGCCCCGTTGTCCCGTTGACCAACAGTTGCGGCGGGCCGCCGCTGCGCCAGTTATTCTGCAGATCGGCCAGAGTCGTCGCCTCGTCAAGCGCGGCGAAGGGCACCACGACGGCATAGACCCAGTCTGTAAGGGGCTGGCCGCCATGAGGCAGCAACAGCACGTCGGCATCGTCAGCGCCCTGCGCCAGGGCAAACGCGTCACTGTTCGCCTCTACGAGCTCTCGCAGTGACGTCACAAACTCTGCCGGCACGCCGGGCTGCACCGCTATGCGCCACGGTTCGGGCGCTGACGTAACCGTAGCCGTAGGGGCCAGCGTCGGCGTCGGCGGCAGCGCTGTTGACGCCGGCGCGCTGGTCTGCCCCTCGGGGGCGACCACAGTCGCCGGCTCAGGGCTGGCTCCAGGCGTAATTTCAGCCTGTGCAGCCGTAGTCGGTAACGCCGGCGCAGCGTCGCATGCCGCGAGTAGCAGCATCATGATGCAGAACAGCGATAAGCAGGTACGTGTCATAAGCGGTCCGCCGCTGGCCATTCTGCCCAAAGCATGGACAGAATGCCGTGAAAAGAATAAAGTATGAGTGAACGCGCCCCACTTGCCGCCAGTTGCTACAGGGCGCGCCGGAGAAACCAGGGCGACATCATGGTGAATGATACCACGGCTGAGGAAGAGTTAAAGAATCCAGCACGATACATCAACCGCGAGCTGAGCCATATCAGCTTCAACGAGCGTGTGTTGAATGAAGCGTTCAACAGCGCCCATCCCCTGTTGGAGCGGCTGAAGTTCCTGTCGATCACGGCGGCCAACGTGGATGAATTTTTCATGGTGCGCGTTTCGGGCCTGAAGCAGCAGGTTCTGCTGGGTATTAACGACAGGCCTCCGGACGGCCTGCTGCCTCGCGAACAGCTTGTGGCCATTAACCGGCAGGCCACCGCCCTCCTGAAGCGCAAGATGCTTGCCTGGCGCCAGATCCATGCCGAGCTGGCCGAGGCCGGCATCCGCGTGCAGAATTATTCCGAGCTCAAGCCGCGCCGTCAAGAGCGTCTTCGCGAATATTACGAGTCGGAAATCTTTCCGGTACTAACGCCGCTGGCGCTGGACCCGGGCCGCCCTTTTCCCCATATTTCAAACCTCAGCATCAACCTGGCCGTAGTCATCCGCGATCCTAACTCCGGCGAAACACGCTTTGCGCGGGTGAAGGTGCCCTCGACGCTGCCGCGCCTGGTGCCGCTCAGACCCCTGGACCCCGACGACCTGCTCACGCCGGCCGTTCTGAAGTTTGCCTGGGTCGAGGAGATCATTGCCGCCAACCTCGATCGCCTCTTCCCCGGCATGGAGATCGTCGCCGCGCACCCCTTTCGCGTTACGCGCAACACCGATATGGAGATTCAAGAAGAGGAAGCCGACGATCTGCTGCTGACCATTGAACAAAGCCTGCGCCGTCGCCATTTTGGCTTCGTGGTGCGGTTGGAGGTTGACGCCTCCATGCCCGACTGGATCCGCAACATCCTGATCACCAACCTGCAGATTGGTGCAACCGATGTCTATGTCGTCGACGGTCCCGTCGGGCTGAGCAACCTCATCCAGTTGCACCGCCTCGAACGCCCGGACCTGAAAGACGACTACTTCGTGCCCGCCATCCCCATGCCGCTGCGCAGCGCCGACTCCATTTTCAACATCCTCAAAAGGCAAGATATCTTATTGCACCGGCCCTATGACAGCTTCTCACCCGTCATCGACTTCATTCAGGCGGCGGCCGAAGATCCCGATGTGCTCGCTATCAAAATGACCCTCTATCGCGTGGGGCCCGACCCGCCCGTAGTCCATGCCCTGATGCGCGCCAGGGAAAATGGCAAGCAGGTGGCCGTCCTCGTCGAACTCAAGGCGCGCTTCGACGAAGAAAGCAATATCGAGTGGGCGCGCGCCCTGGAAAAGGCAGGTGTGCATGTGGCCTATGGCCTGATCGGTCTCAAGACCCATTGCAAAGTCTGTCTGATTGTGCGCCGCGAGCGCGAGGGTATTCAACGCTACGTGCACCTCTCCACAGGCAACTACAACGCGGTCACTGCCCGCATTTACGATGACCTCGATTTTCTGACTACCGACGAAGATCTGGCTGCAGACGCCAGCGAGCTGTTTAACTATCTCACCGGCTACTCGAAACAGGAGAACTACCGCAAGTTCATCGTCGCGCCGGTAACTTTCCGCGACCGAATTTTGAGCTTTATTGCCCGTGAAACCGAATTCGGCCCGCAGGGGCGCATCATCTTGAAGCTCAACGCCCTGGTCGATGCCGATATGATTCGCGCCCTCTATCGCGCGTCACAGGCCGGAGTGAGCATCGACCTCATCGTGCGCGGCATTTGTTGCCTGCGCCCCGGCGTGGCTGGCATTAGCGAAAACATCCGCGTCCTGTCGATTGTCGGTCGCTTTCTGGAGCATAGCCGCATCTACTACTTCAACAACGGCGACGAGCCAATTGTCTACCTCGGCAGCGCAGACCTGATGCCGCGCAACATCGAGCGGCGCGTCGAGATTCTCTTTCCCGTCGAAGACCCCATCTTGCGCCAGGAGATTATCGAGAACATCCTGTACATCATACTGCGCGAGGTGCAAAAGGGCCATTGGCTGCAAGAAGATGGCAGCTACCTGCAGGATACCGCTCTTGAGCTAGAAGATGAGCCGGCTCCCTCGTTTAACAGCCAGGCCTGGTTCATGAACGGACGCACCACCCTGCTGCAACCACAGATGCCCGACGTAGCAACCTAACTGCACTCGCTCTTCCTGAGCGCAGCCGCAGGATCTCTGATAGGCAGGCCCGCCCCATAGCATGGCCTTAGCCCGTCGCCCCCAGAATAACCGCCACAAACCAGATCAGAAAGTCGTACTTCAACAGTTGGCTCAGCCTCTCCAGGCGTCGCCCGGGCACCCCGCGCTTCACTTGCAGCATCACGTACACAACCACCGGAAATACGCCAAAGGCCACGATATAGGCGTAGACCGGATTATAGACAGGCAGCACCTCGGCAAACGGCGCAAAAATGCGACACACGTTTAGCACGGAGCAAAACGATAGGTCCTCACGATAGACCTTGATGAGATAAGGCACCAGCATCACCCACACCGTTATGCCCGTCGTCACATAGAAGAAGACCCGCGCCGTGCGCTTGCCCCACACCGTGGCGATTGTATTAACCTGCTGCCGCAAATCTCCCTCATAATCGGCGATCGTCTTCAGCACTTCGCGGCCCAGGATTGCCGTGGCAATGATCACGGCTAACCACAATGTCGGCTGTACATTCCCCGCCGCTGTGCCGCCAAAGATTACCGTCATGGCCGACGTGATGGCCACCGTCAGGTTACCCATCAGCACCGTGCTTTTCAGCTTCCAGGAGTAAATGTACAGGATAATACTGAAGGCCAGGACTATCAAGAAGGAAGGAAGATTGATAAAGGCGGCAATCGCAATGGCAACGACCGTCAACGCCAACGATAGCAGTACGGCCGCCCGCGGGCTCACAAAGCCGGCCGGCAAGGCGCGGTGCGGCTGGTTTATCTTGTCAATCTCGATGTCCAGGTAATCGTTCCACGAGTTGCCCGCGCCCGTTACTAAGAAGGCCACAAAAGCCGCCAGCGTCACATTGAACCATTCACCCGTTCCCGCCACATAGCCGCCGAGGAAGACGGCAAGGGCGCCACTGAAAGCATTAAACGGCCGCGCGAGCTTGTACAGTCCTTTAATCTGCTTCATAGCGCTTTCCTCCTCACAACGCCAACCCCGAAAGCTTAGTCTCTCTTCTCAAGTCTAACAATGAAAGACCGCAAAGCGCAACACAATTGAGCCAAACATTTAGGCGGCCCGCGCGCGCTGCACGATTTCCCACAAGCGGCTCGGCTTTAGTGGGATCTCGCAAATCTCCAGCCCCTCGATGTTCAGCGCGTTTTCCACGGCTTGCGCGAATAACGGCCCAACGGGGATAGCGCCCGCTTCCCCGGCGCCCTTGATGCCCAGCGGGTTCAAAGGCGACGGCGTCACCTCATGGCCCACGTCGATGCGCGGCACGTCGAGCGACGTCGGCAGCAGGTAGTCCATGAACGATCCGGTCAGTAACTGCCCGTACTCGTCGAACACCAGCTCCTCGAAAAAGGCGTTGCCCAGGCCCTGCGCCACACCGCCATGAATCTGGCCATCCAGGATCAACGGATTGATCACGCGCCCACAGTCGTGCACCACCACGTAGCGCAGCGCCTGCACCATCATCGTTTCTGGATCCACCTCCACAATCATGGCATGCGCGCCGCTGGCAGTAGCGCCGCGTTCAGGGCCGAAATATTTCGTCGATTCTAAACCCGGTTCTGTACCGGGCTTCACCGCACCGCGCAAAGGGTTAGCCAACTGCGCCAGTTTGCCCAGCGCCACACCCTGATCCGGCGATCCCTTTACGCGCACCACGCCGTCGACGATCTCCAGATCTTCTTCGGCCGCTTCCAGATGCTCGCCCGCGAACCGCAGAATCTTGCGCCGCACGTCGCCGGCCGCCTCATTCACGGCATTACCCGCCACCACCGCGCCGCGGCTGGCGAAGGTGCCTGCTCCCCAATAAAACTGATCCGTGTCGCCTGTCACCACGTCCACGTCGCGTACGTTCACGCCCACCTGATCGGCGACAATCTGCGCAAAACTAGTGTAATGCCCCTGCCCCTGCGTGCCAATTCCGCTCACCAGCGACACTTTGCCGCTGGCCTGCACCTGCACGCGCGCTCCTTCATAAGGGCCAATGCCTGTGCCTTCCACATAGGTTACCACACCAATTCCCACGCACCGTCCCTCGGCGCGCATCTGCGGCTGCGTCTTTTCCACAAACTCGCGGTAGTCTATCATCTCCAGCGCCTTGTTCAGCACCGGCTCATAGTCGCCGCTATCATAGGTCAGCGGCGCGAAATCCTGGTAGATGATCTCGTTGTCATAGGGGAATGCGCCGGGCGGGATGAAGTTGCGACGCCGGATTTCGTCCACATTCAGGCCCAGGGCGCGCGCTGCAAAGTCCAGCAGCCGCTCGATCACGAAGACGCCGTGTTGGCGTCCTGCGCCGCGGTAGGGCGTCACAATCGGCTTGTTGGTGAACAGGGCGCGGAACTCTGAATAGTAGTTGGGAATGTGATAGGGCCCCAACAAGGTGCATTGGCTGTTGATGGGGATTGTGAGGCCGTAGGGCATGTAGGCCCCGCCATCGTGCAAGAAAACATCGCGCACGCCTAGAATTCGCCCTTCGGCGTCGAGGGAGATCTCAGCTTCATGCAGCTGGCCCCGCTCCTGTGTCGTGGCCACAAAGTTCTCCGAGCGATCCTCAATCCATTTCAGCGGCCGCTCCAACTGTATCGCGGCCCAGGGCACCAGCACTTCTTCAGGATAGAACATCATGATTTTGGGACCGAACCCGCCGCCAATGAAGGGCGCAATCACCCGCACCTGGTTCTCAGATAGCTTCAGCATCGTCGCAAGGCCATTTCGGATGGGGATCGGCGCTTGCGTGGTGTCCCAAACAGTAAGCCGCTGCGTCCTGCCGTCCCACTGCGCCACAATGCCCCGGTTCTCCATGGCCGCCGCCGTGCCGCGATCGTACCAGAAGCGCCGCTTTAGGGTGAGCGCAGCCTGGCGTCGCGCCTGCTCATAGTCGCCTTTGCGTTGTACCACATGTGCGCCAATATTTTGCGGAACATCGTCATGCACCAGCGGCGCGCCCGGTTCCAAGGCTTGCTCCAGGTCTACGACCACGGGCAACGGCTGATACTCCACGATAACCTCGGCGGCGGCGTCTTCGGCGATATAACGAGACTCCGCCACCACCATGGCCACGATCTCGCCCACATGTCTCACCTTGCCTTTGGCCAGCGGCACCTGCGTGCGCTCGTGAAACAAAATGCCGTCGATAGGCGGCGGTGAAACCAGCAACGGGCCGTGCTGCCAATAATCGCCCAGATCGCCGGCCGTGTAGACTGCCAGCACGCCCTCGCGCTGCAGCGCTTCCGAGGCGTCGATGCGCCCCAGGCGCGCGTGGGCGTATGGGCTGCGCACAAAGGCCACATGCGCCATTTGCGGCAAGTGAACGTCGTCCACAAACAGGGCCTGTCCTGTCAACAGGCGCGGATCCTCATTGCGGCGGATGCGTTCGCCGAAATATCGTGTTGCGCCCATCGTTATTCTTCCCTCAACGCCACGAAGCGGCCCCACATCGACGCTGTTTCCATGCCCTTCTGCACAAAACCGCCAATGAAATAACGCCCACTTTCAGCCTGGGCAATATCTTTGCCCAAATTCTCGGCGTGCACGATGCTTTTGGGAAACAAGTTTAAGTGCATGTCCTGGTAATACTGATCCAGCGGATATATCTCGTCCCAATCTTTGCCATACTGCTCGATCAGCTTCTGATTGGCCTCATCGAAGGTGCGCGGGTGCCACTGCCGCTGAATGGTGTTCATCGGGTGCTCCATCGCCACACAATCCACGCCCAGCCACTTAATCTCCTTCTCAATGCACCACGCGGCAAAGTCGGGAGAGGGGCCCGGATGTTTGATCATGTAGCGGAACTCGTCAGAATCGGGGCTATCCCAGCCATAGCGGTACCAACCGGTCTTGATAATCAAAATGTCGCCGGGCCGCACTTCCACGGCGTTCTCAATCATCTCCGGCGTATAGACGCTGGAATTGCTCACCTGGTCAGAAATGTCGGCGATGGCTCCTGGTCCGAACCAGTAGGCAAAGGGCATCTGGCCAATGGTGCGCCCTGCTGCGTGGAAATGCTTCTCGCCGTCCATGTGTGATGCCAGGTGAAAGCTGGCGCGGCAGTGCGCATTGTTGCGGCCAAGGCCAAAATATTGCCCGCCCACGCGCCGTGTATACTTGATGCTTAACGGCTCATAATTGGCCCACTGCGGCGTCTGCACGCTGAAAGGCAGGGTCATGTCCAGCATGCGCGCTCCGCGCATAAAGGCGAAGAAAGCTTGCGCCTCCATGCCCTGCGGCGGCCGCAAGGCCACGGCGCGGCACCAGGCTGACTCCACCTCCAAAAAAGGGATGGGATGAATCATGATCCAGGCGCGCTCGTTCTTTAACGCCGCAATCTCGCCGCCCAGACCCTCCACCAGCAGAAGGCCCGCCCTGGGCATGGTGATGTGCGTCAGCTCGTGGTACCACTCTGGCGGGAACAGCTCGTCCCAGCCCTTGCCTTGTGTCTGGCGCAGCCGGGCTTCCGCCTTCTCAAACTCGCGTGCGTGCTGGTAGCGGATGTTTGTATTCATGGGGTGTTCGGCGCATCCGCAATCGACGCCGATCAGCTTCAGCTTCAATTCCAAAGCCCATTCAAAGAAGTCGGGTGATGGTCCCGGATGGCGCACCAGGTAGCCAAACTCCTTGCTCTCGATGCCCCCTTGCGCCGCCTCGTTGGGCACGTCGGGCTGATCCCAGCCGTAGCGGTGATAACCTGTGTTAATCAGCAGAATGTCACCTTCCTGCACGTCCACGCGCTCGGTGACCATCTGCGGCGTGTAGAAACCGTAATCCTGCAGCACATCAGATAAATCGACCACTACCCCTTCGCCACACAGCGCCTCCAGCGGAATATCGGCGATAGCCTGCGCGCCCGAATGGAAGGCCCGGGGGCCGACCAGGTGTGTGCCTGTGTTGTTGCTCCATTCGATGATCTGTCCGTTGGCGCCCTGCCCCCCGCCCCATGCCCCGGTCAGCCGCTTAAAGAAATGTACCTGCAGCGCCATCTCGCCGGGCCACGGCGGTGTGAAGATACTCAACCCTTGTGTCAGGTCTAGCCACTGCGCGCCGTTAAGCGTTTCGATGAACTGCTCGCGTTCCATAGTTGTCTCAACTCCCTAATAGGTTGCGCCGCGCCCGCCCAGACGCTGCACATGTTCTGGCTCATAGCAGTCGCCGTACTTTGTCTGTGGCATTCCTGCTTTGCGCAGCATCAATGCCTCATATTCTCCATCGTCCACCATGGCCACCAGGCGGCAAATACTGGCCTCGCCGTCCACGAAGCGCCAGGGAAAGCAGCCAACCTGCACGCGCCGGTTGACCAGCAGATCAATATCCCCTCCGGCGCACTCCACGTGAATAATGCCCTTGTGGAACATCCACAGGTGCATCATCTGGTACGTATCTGGCGTAAAAATCTTGCTTAAACCCTTGCCATATTTTTCGCGAAAATGCAGGTCCGCTTTCTCCGCCTGGGCCGGCATCCAATCGCGAATCTTGGTATTCATGGGGTGATCCGCGCTGCCGCAATCCACGGCCAGCCACCTGATCTGCTTCGCCTCGCACCATCGCGCGAAGTCAGGGCCAGGCCCGGGGTGCATCACCATGTAGCGCACCTCGTTGCCATAAGGCTGGTCCCAGCCAAAGTGGTGGTAGCCTGTATGGATGATCAGGATATCGCCGTCGCGCACTTCGACGCGCTCCTCGATCATCTCCGGCGTATAAATATCATAGTCGCCGCAGCAGTCGCTGAGGTCCACGATCGCGGCGTCGCCGCTCAGAAAGTCGAGGCTGAGCGAGGCAATGTCCTTGCCTGGCGTGTAGAAATGAATCTCGCCGTCCAGGTGCGTGCCCACATGGTTGCTGTGCGTCAGCAGCTGTCCGTTGGCCCCGTTAGGCGCCAGGCGCTTGAAATACTTCACCTGCAGCGGCTCGTACGTGGGCCATGGCGGGGTGCCCAGGCCCAGGGGGATGGTCAGATCGATGAACTTCATAGATACCGTTCTCCAAATGCCACCAATGCTTCTTCAAAGACAGATTGCGGTGGGCGCACCAGGCCCGCTCCCACCTGGCCTACCCCTGCTTCCTTATGCGCGATGCCCGTGTTGACCCGCGGCACAATGCCCAGTTCCACCACCTTACGGATATCTATGCCCACGGGGCAACCTCGGAAGTCAAGAAATGGAATGGTGAACTGCTCATGTTCCGCCTCGGTGATCTCGTACATTTCCAGGGTGGCGTTCAGCGCGTCTTGCGGCGAGCCGCTGATAAAAGTGACGATGGCCGGCGCCGCAGCCATGGCGAACGCGCCAATTCCGGCCGTTTCTGTGATCGTGCTGTCCCCGATGTCGCCGCTGGCATCCTCGGCGCTGTAGCCGGGGAAGTATAAACCGTCAGGCTGGCCCACCGGCCCTGTAAACCATTGATCGCCCAGGCCGCTGACGCGAATGCCGAAATCGGTGCCATTGCGCGCCATTGTCGACACAATCGTGCTGCCTTCTACGCCATGCGCCGCGTCGCACATCGCCTTGCAGGCGGCCATCACCGGGTTCAGCACACTCAGCGCGTTATCAGCGAGGAACTGCAGCACCCGGGCCTTTTCGTTATCGGCCGCATCCGCCACCGCGATCAGGCTGCTGAGGCGGCTGGTATAAATGAACGAGCCCGCCTTGTTGCGATTGTGCCCCTCATCGCCCATATGCAGCGATTCCGCAAGCAGCGCGCGTATGTCGACGCCTTGCTCGCTCTGTCGCAGCGCCTGCGCCAGAATAGGGCCCATCACCTCATTTATCCAGCGCAGCTTTTCCAGCACCTCGGGGCTGTAGGCGCCGTAGCGCAGCACTTTGCCATAGCCTTCGTTTAAGTTGGAATAGGCCCGGTTGCCGTGGGTCTCATTTTCCAGCACGTACACCTGCATCGAGGCCGAAGTCACACCGGCCATAGGACCAACGGCCTGGTGATGATGGCAGGGCTCCAGAGTGATCTCTCCCGACTGCACCAGCGCCTGCGCGCTGTCCCAGTCGTCCGCCAATCCCTCATAAAGCAATGCGCCTACAATGGCGCCGCGCATGGGGCCGGAAGCGCGCTCCCAGGTGATGGGCGGCCCCGCATGCAGCAGCAGTCGGTCGTGCATACCCGGTAGCACGTCGCGCGCCTCAGCCACGTCGATGAGCATGGGCCGGGCCGCCATCATCCGCGCCACCGCCGTTCGATTTGCGCCATCAATGTCTAGCATAGTTCCCTCCTAAGCCCTACGGCGCGGGCACGACCACCTCGCCACTCAGACGGCGGCCGTCTTCGATGGCCTGCTGCGCCGCACTCTGGTTTATCACGCGCACATCTCCTTGTGCCACAATGTCGTGCCCGAACACGACATCGCCCACCACCTCAAACCGCGAACAGTCGACCAGCGAAGGCGGCCCAAAAGGAAATCGCTGCTCCAATTGGTCGATGTGCCGGTAACAACATTTATCGAGGTCTACCACAAGGTCTGGACTGCTGCGCTGGGGATTAATCACAATCCGAAAATCTTCCGTCAGTGTAAAGGCGTCTGAGCGCACGGCGAGCAAGTCGTCGGTAGTCTTCACCGGCGTGAATCGGTTTCGCGGCACACGTACAGCGCCCGCTCCTTCGAAAACGGCAATGGCCGAGCCCATGGCCGTTTCCAACTGGTAGACCGGCGTGGTGCCTTCATCCCGCGGATCCACCGTCTTCTCGTTGCGGATCATGGGCAGCCCCAGCAGATTGGCGCGCTCGTCCATCACACGTTTCAACGCTCGCAGATTCAGCCACAGATTGTTGGTGTTAAAATAGCGGTGCCGGGTGACATCCTGGAAAGCGTCGGAATCGTGGGCGGGGCACTGCGCCGACTCGCGCAAAATCAGCTTTCCTGCAGCCGTTCGCGCCAGGTGCCCTCCCTTGCGATCTGCGCCGGTACGGTCGGCCACCTCCATCATAAACGGCAGCTCTTCGCGCACAAAATAGCCCAGAATCTTCAAGTCGAGGGCCGCCCCCAGGTTATCGGCATTAGATACGAAAGCGACCTCGTAGCCCTCGCGCAGCAAGTTATCCAGCATACCGCTCGTTACCATCGCCGTGTAGATATCGCCGTGTCCTGGCGGGCACCACTCCAGCTCGCGGTCCGCCTCCCACTGCACCGGCTGCAGGCTGCCCTGCACCACGCGCGGCACCTTATGTTGAACAAAGTCCAGGGGCGCCCGTTGCTGCATCAGGTGAGGGTAGTTCTGCAGCGTGCGCAGCGAATCTTCGCGCGTATTGAAGCTGTTCATCAGCACCAGCGGCACGCCGCTCTGCTGCGCCTGCTTCGCAATCACATCCAGAAACGTCAGCTCTTCCTTTACACGCAGCAACGACTTGGCGCGCGCCAACCCCATGCTCGTTCCCAGCCCGCCATTTAGCTTGATCAGCACCGTGCGCCCAATAGCGCGCTCTCCCTGCGTCGCCAGCGCTTCCGGAAACGACTCCATATCAGGCAGCGCCGCCACCGGTTCGATAGCCGACTCAGGGATTAGCCCTGTCTGGCCTGCTCTGAGCTGATCGTAATAATAGTGGAACGTGCGGATCACCACCTCGGGCAAGTTTTCGCGCCGCATACGCTCCGCGAATGGCTCGAATTGGGCATCCATGCTGTTTCGCTCTGAGGTCGCCTGCGATTTCGCTACCACGTCGTCATTGTTCATCCGTCACCGCAAATCTCGTCCTTTAAGCTAACCTGACTTTAATCTGGCCAACAGGGCCATCATTTTCTCATCGCCGCCGGCCGGCGGCCGCCACGCCACGTGTACCGCGTCGGCCCCTTGCCCTCGCACACTATCGTAGAACGATTCCAGCCCTACATTAATAGCCGCCAGCGGGCGCTGAAACAGTTCTGGCGAAATCGGCGCCCCTGCACTCTCTGCTGTCGGCGCACGGCTGACGCTCGCGGCAATGGCAGCCACGAGCTCCGGCCCGCTATCAAAGACACGTGCGCCGGCGGCCTCCAGCGCCTCGCGCTGCTGCGCCATGTCCTGCGGGTCATCCTCGGTGCCCACGAGTAAGACGGCCACGTCGAGGGCCCTTTCACCCCTGATCTGGGCAATGGCCGGCGCAAGCTCGGCCGCCGGGTCGGCGTGCGCCCCTTCGCCCAGCACCACGTCCAAAACCAGCAAGCCCACCTGCGGATCCGCGGCTTCCTGTCGCATGCGCCGCAAACGCAGCGTATTGTCCATCATCGGGTGTAGCCGGCCTTGCGTAAATTCGTCGGCGCCCATATCTACGATTGTATGCGCCCGGCTGCGCAGCGCGCTTTCCAACTGCTGCTCTGCGCTAATCGGCGCATTGCTGTACAGGGGCGTCACCATCGCCTGCAGGCCCAACACCATTTCATAGGCCAGCGTGCCGCCAGAAAACAGGCCGCGCACATAACCGTCGCCGAGCCCGGCGAAGGGCGCTGGCCTAGCAGCTTCGGCCGGCCGGCTCTGCGTGGCAGCCACTGCCAATTCAGCCGCATCCTGCAGGTTATAGGCAAACTGCACGTTGCCCACCTGCCTCACGGTCAGCGGCTGGCCCATAAAATAGACCACCACCGGCTTCGCCGCCTGCCGCGCTGCTGCCAGGACGCGCGAAGCCACGACCGCTGCCGGCGGCTTCGACACCAGCACGATGACCTCAGTAGCGGCGTCTTGCGCCAGCGCCTCAAGGGCCTGCAGCGTCGTGGCCCCCGCCACGTGCTCAGACAGATCGCGCCCACCCGTGCCGATGGCCTGCGAAATCCCGCTGCCCAGCCGCTGCACGTGGCTGGCAACGGCCTGCAAACCGGTGCCCGAAGCCGCGACCAGGCCAATGGGCCCGCGCCGCGTGCGGTTAGCAAAGCCGAGGCCCACGCCATTAATGATCGCCGTGCCGCAATCTGGCCCCATCAGCAGGCGGCCCTCCTGCCGCGCCGCCTGCTTTAGCTGCAGCTCGTCGTCCAGCGACACATTGTCGCTGTACAAGAACACATGCCGCTCAGCCTCTAACGCTTCGCGCGCCACAGCAGCGGCATACCGCCCAGGCACCGAGACTAGCACCCAGTCGGCCTGCGGCAGCATCTGTAGCGCCGAGCCGAGGCTGCGCGGCAGGAAGGTCTGGCTCGCAGAGCTGCGGCGTCGCTTCAGCAGCTCGTCCACCTGCGCCAGGGCGCCCTCCGCCTGCGCTGCATCGCCGGCGCGAATGACCAACAACAGG
This sequence comes from uncultured Ardenticatenaceae bacterium, assembly GCA_964384155.1. Lineage (GTDB taxonomy): Bacteria > Chloroflexota > Anaerolineae > Promineifilales > Promineifilaceae > JAAYYY01. The sequence continues at coordinate 67,917 of CAYLJW010000003.1, read as the reverse complement.
TCGTCCGATCCGGCGCCTCTGGCTTCCGGCGGCAACAGGTCGCTTTCCTCCAGCAGCTCAAGGTTGGCCCCGGTGGCCATCACCACCCCGGCATCCTCGACGCCGGGCAGCTCCGCCAGCGCGCGCTGCAGTTGCATCAGCACCACGGAGTCATAGTAAGCGCCGCGCCGCAGCTCACATTTCGTGACGCTCATCCACTTTCTCCGCCAGTCGCGCGACTTCTGGGTGGCCGGTTGTAATGTAATCTTCAAGATGCTGTATCGTTTGCGCCTGCGCAGAGATATAGGCCTTCACCACATCGCCAATCGAAATGACGCCTTCGACGCGCTCGTCGCGTATCACCGGCAAATGGCGGATGCGCTTTTCCGTCATCAAAGCCATGCAGCGATCGACGGTGAAGTCTGGCGGCACGGCGATCACCAGAGAGGTCATCACGTCGCGCACTGGTGTTTCGCGGGAGCCTTTGCCCTGCAAGACCACCTTTCTGGCGTAGTCGCGCTCCGAGAAGATCCCCACCAGCTTATCTCCTTCCATGACCAGCAGCGCCCCAACATTCTTCTCGGCCATCAGCTGCAGGGCGGCATAGATCGACTCGTCTGGCCCCACCAGCCAGACATCATGGCCCTTCTCATCTAAAATCTGCTTTACGATAGTCATCAGGCACCTCCACTATTTACTGGAGAATGGGCTGGCGCGAGCCTGTCGCGCCTTCCAATCTCGCGCCTCTGTCTACCTCGTCCCTCTCATTAGCCGGCGCCGCCGGCTGCTGCCACGGTGGCAATGTCCCCGGCCTGCTGCAGCAAGCTTTCATCTCCGCGCCAGGGCCCCACTAGCTGCAAACCCAATGGCAGCCCGTTCTCCGCAGCGCCCGAAGGCACGGTCAAAACGGGCAGGCCGCTGTAGGTCCACGGCAAATTCATAATCGGATCTCCTGTACTTTCTAATCCCGCCGGTGCGGCGCCGCGAGCGGCCGGGGCGATCCACAGGTCGATGCCGTTATCGGCCATCAGCGCCGCCAGCTCCCGGCGCAACATTAGTCGCCCTTGGCGTGCCGCCTCAATGGCCTCTTCCGGCGTCATGGCGCCGCGCGTCAGTAGCTCGGCCGTCCTGGCGTGGTACATGTGGTCGTATTTCGCGAACCATTGTTCATGAACTCGCGCCGCCTCCGCGGCCACCAGCGCCGTGTGCCAGGTTTCAATGCGCTCAAAGTCGGGCATCGCGGATACCTCGCGCACGGTATACCCCGCCTGCCGTAAGGCGCGGCAGGCAGCCTCGAAATTGGCCAAGCCTTCGGATGAAGCGCGCTGCAGGTAAGGGCCCGTGGGAATACCCAAAGTGGGCCGGCTACCGCCAGCGGCCGGCTGCCAGTCGCTCAAAACGACGCTCGCCGCCAGCGCCATGCCGGGCACATCGGCCGTGAACAGCCCCACATGGTCTAGCGACGGGCTTAAGGGAACCAAGCCGTCCCGCGAGATGCGCTCGTAGCTGGGCTTAAAGCCCACCACACCGCAAAACGCCGCCGGCCGGTTCACAGAGCCAATCGTCTGCGTGCCCAGCGCCAGCGGGCACAGCCCGGCAGCCACCGCCGCCGCCGAGCCGCTGCTCGAGCCGCCCGGCGTGTGGCCTGCATGGTGCGGATTGCGCGTGGGTCCAGGAGCAAAATAGGCAAATTCGGTCGTCACCGTCTTTCCCAGCACCAACGCGCCCGCCTGTTTCAGGGCTGTCACCACGCTCGCTTCTGCACCCTGCAGCTCCACCTGCGGCAGCTTGCTGCCTGCAGTGGTCGGCAGGCCCGCCACATGAAAAATGTCTTTCACGCCCATTGGCACGCCAAAAAGGGGCGGTCGTTCATCTGGCTCTGGATAGCGCTGCAGCAGCGCCCGCGCTTCACGGCGCAAGCGCTCGAAGCGCCCGGCTTCTGGCACAAAGGCCAGCACCTGCGGCTCACGCTCACTGAAATAATCTTCAATCCGCGCCGCGAGCGCGAGAAGTGGTAAGTCGCCACTGCGCAGGCCGTCTACCAGCTCTCGCAGCCGGAACATGGGCCACTGCGCCTGTGAAGGCGCCCCTTGCGCCATCCGTTGCTCAGCCGGCGGCATGTTCGGCCTTCGCCTTTGCCGCCGCGAATTTCACCGCGTCGACAATATGCTGGTAGCCTGTACAGCGGCAGAGATTCCCAGAAATGGCGGCCCTGATTTCCGCTTCATGCGGATCGGGGTTCTCCTCTAGGAAGGGCGCCAGGGTCATCAAGATGCCGGCCGTGCAAAAACCGCATTGTAAGCCGTGCGCTTCCCAGAAAGCTTCCTGAATGGGGTGCAGACCGCCGCTCTCTGGGGCCAGGCCCTCTACTGTCGTGATCTCGCAGCCCTGCACCTGCACGGCAAACAGCAGGCAAGAACGCACGGCTTTGCCATCCAGGATGATGGTACACGCGCCACAGACGCCATGCTCGCAGCCCACGTGCGTTCCCGTTAGGTCGATTTCGTGGCGGATAAAGTCGCTCAGCAGCATCCGCGGCTCAACCTGCCGGCTATATTGCTGCCCGTTAACGGTTACAGTGACCGGTACCATGGCTATTGTTCCCACTCCTCAATCGCAAGCTGGGCGCGCGCCGCAGCTTGCGCGATGCATCGACGGCCCAACACCTGGGCCAGATGGCGCTGGTAAGCAACCGAGGCGTGAATATCTCCGGCCGGCTCCATTTCTTCGCCGGCGGCCACAGCCGCCGCCTCCTGCACCAGCTCATCCGTCAGACGTTGTCCGCGCAGCATGCCAGCCGCCTTGTGTGCGGCCACCGGCGTGTCGCCCACATTGAGGTACACCAGGCGCGCATCGCGGCAGGTGCCTTTCTCGTCCACGCTCACCACGGCCGCAGCGCCGACCAGCGCATAATCTCCATGACGGCGCGCCACTTCCATAAAGGCATATCCCATTCCCGCTGCTGCAGGCGGCAAGCGAACCTCCACCAGCATCTCATCTGGCGCAACGTCCACCGTGAAAAGCCCCTGAAAGAAGTCTGCCGCCGGCACTGAACGCTGGCCCTTGCTGCTCCGTACCGTCAGCACGGCGTCCAGCGCCACGGCGACGACCGGCAGCTCAGACGCCGGGTCGGAATGGACCAGGCTGCCGCCCACGGTGCCGCGATTGCGAATTTGCGGATGGGCCACATGCGGCATCGCCTCCGCCAGCAGCGGGCAGTAGCGCGCCACCTGCGGGTCGCGCTCAACGGTGCTTTGCCGCGTCATGGCGCCAATTCGTAGCCCACTGCCATTCTGGGACGAAATGTACGACAAACCCTGCACCCGGTTTAGGTCAATTATCACGGATGGCTCCACCAACCGAAAGTTCATCGCCGGCACCAGGCTTTGCCCCCCCGCCAGCCACTTCGCCTCTGAGCCATACTCTGCGGCCAACTCCAGGGCCGACTCAATGGTATCAGGGGCAAAGTAGATAAACGGGGCTGGCTTCATATACGGCTCCTTGAACACCGGTGTTTGATCTCGCAACTATCACTAAACAGTTAACGCTACCACCCTGCAACGCCTCAGCCTGGTAGGAATGCGGCCACGTTATGTCATATTCGAATTGGGAGACGTGCCTAATTATTGTGCAAGCACACAGGCGTGTCAAGCAGCTTCGTCAATGGCAAAGAGATGCGTGAGCACCGTAGACGCAGCGCCTCCCACACTTTGCATCAACGCCGTTCTCGCGTTTGCCACCTGGCTCGCTCCGGCGCGCCCCCTGAGCTGCAAACAGATCTCGCACGCCTGATAAAGGGCCGTCGCCCCTATCGGATGCCCTCTGGCTTTCAAGCCGCCCATCGTGGTTAGCGGCAGGCGGCCCTGTAGCCCAATCTCGCCCTCCGCCGCCAGCTTCCAACCCTCGCCGGGCCCGGCGAAACCAACCGCCTCAAGCAGCAGGCAGGTCATGATCGTAAAGGCGTCGTGTACCTCAAAGAAGTCGACGTCATCCAGCGTCAGCTTCGTCTGCACAAACGCGCGCTGCGCCGAAAGGCGCGCCGCGGCCAGATCCAGCGGTTCCTGGCGATCCCTGATGCGGAAGCGGTCAGTCGCCGCCGCCGATGCCAGGATGCGCACAGCCTGACCGGCGGGCCAGGGCCCACTGCCTGCTGCCGCCAGAACAACCGCCGCCGCCCCCTCGCTGATCGGCGCACAATCATAGAGACGAATGGGCGGGCTCACGAGCCGCGAGGCCATCACGTCGTCCACAGTAAGCTCGGGCTTATGAAACATGGCCATGGCGTTGTGCGCCGCATTGCGGTGCGCGTTGACGGCAAATGGCGCCAGTACATCGTCGCCTAGCCGGTGCGTCTGCAGATAGTGTGCCATGAGGCTCGCGTTTTGGCTTACCAGCGTGGCGCCGTCGGGCACCTCTCGCTCTGCATCCAGCGCCTTGGCCAGCACGGGCGTCACGCCTGGAGCATTCATCTTCTCCACGCCCACCACTATCACCACGTTGGCCGCCCCGCTGGCAACGGCCAGATAGCCCATCCGCAGCGCCGCCGCACCGCCGGCCGTCGCCGCCCGCACGTGCAGCGCTTCAATTCCCCGCAAACCTGCTTCGTCAGCGACCAGCGCAGCCAGGTGTTTCTGGCCCTGCAGCTCATCGGCCAACATATTGCCCAGGTAGAGCGCTTCTATCTGCGCCCGGCTGGCACCCGCATCGGCCATCGCCAGGCGCACGGCGCGTGCGCCCAGCCGTCGCAAATTGTACACATGCCGCTTGCGAACCGGAACCTGCCCAATTCCGACGACACTCACGGGCCGCATGGGCTCAGGTCATCTCTTCCCGCGCCCGTGCGCTCAGGTAATCCATCGTCCACACCATGGCCACAATGGCCCATGTGGCCATTCCCGCCGCTGAATACTGGTTCAGGCCCACCCAGATGCGGAACTGCTGCCCAATGCCGCCGCCGCCGACAAAGCCGATCACCGTAGACATGCGGATATTAATGTCCCACTGATACAGGATGAACGCCAGGAAACGGGGCACCAACTGCGGCGCGATGGCGTAAATCAGCACCTGCATCCTGTTTGCGCCAGTCGCCGTCAGCGCCTCCACGGGTCCGGGATCGATTTCCTCGATTGTTTCTGAGAACAGCTTGCCCAGGTTTGGAATGTTATTCAGCGAGAGCGCCAGCATGCCGGCGAGCGGACCCGCCCCTACCCACGCCGCGACCACCAGCACCAGGATCATCGGCTCCACCGAACGCGCCACATTGAAGATGGTGCGGAACACGTAATACACGGCGCTGCCAATGGGCCCATAGCCCGTGACATTGCGCGCAGCAAAGAAGCTGAGCGGAATGGCGAAGATGGAGCCGAGTGTGGTCGCCAGCAGGGCCATTAACAACGTCACGATCGACAGGTCGACCACGCGGTAGAACGAGTCGCTCAGCCGCGTGCGCCCCGCCGTCTCTTGCCACACAATAGACACACTGCCCGCCTCCGGCAGACTCTCGGTTTCAAGCTCCTCTTCTTCTTCCGGCGCTACAATCTCCATCAGCGGATGGATGACCGTTTGCAGCTCCAGCCGCCCTTCGACATCAGTCGTGCAGCAGCCCCTCTGGATCCGCAAAAAGGCGCCATCGGGCAATACCCAACGCACCGAAACGTCCGTCAGCGGCGGCAGGCCATCAGCTACAATCAGGAGCTCGTCGTCCACGCCGCCGCAAGTCGGCGACAAGCTAAGGTTGGCGGCCGCAGATCGTGCTGAATCCTCGCTTGCTGCCAGTTCACTAATGCCACACGGCACGGGCAGCGGCGCAGAGATAAATATTTCGTCCGCCGGCGTATCGAACAGATCGGGCACGGCAAAAGCTCCGGCGATGCGCAGGCCCTGCGGCGCGCCGTCGACCAGGTCACCCAGGTCTACTTCTGCAACGCGCCACGACCAGATAAAGAGCGCGACCAGCGCCACGCCGACAGCGCCGCGCAGTATCGTATCCAGTTGTGGGCGGCGCGTATTAATCAGGGGATTTCCGGCAATAATGCGCTGGCGCACCCAGCCAGAGAGGAAGTCGAGCCCGGCAACCACGATGACAATGGCGATAATGGCCGTGGCCATCGACGACAGCCGGTTCAGGCGGATCCACTGGATCACCAGGAAACCTAAGCCGGCGTCACTCACCAGGCCGATGACCGTGGACAGGCGAACGTTGATATCCCAGCGATAAAGCGTGAACGAAGTAAACGCCGGCATAATTTGCGGCAGCACGGCATAGACCACTGTCTGCGGCCCATTGGCGCCCGTGGCACGCAGCGCCTCGATCGGTCCTGGATCGATGCTCTCAATCGTCTCCGAATAAAGCTTGCCCAGCGCCGCCACCGTGTGCAGCCATAGAGCCAGGCTGCCGGCAAACGGGCCTAGGCCCACCCAGACGGCAAAGATGATGGCCCACATCAGCGTCTCGATCGAGCGCACGACGTTCAGCAACGTGCGTATCACGTAGTAAATGGCGCGCGTCACGACGTTGCCGCCCATCAGATTGCGCGCCGCCAGGAAGCTGAAGGGCACGGCAAACACAACACCCAGAACCGTGGCGATGAAGGCCAGCGCGATCGTTTCGCCAATCTTCTCGATCACCAGCTGCAGCGTCTGTGTCTGAATCGGCGGGCCAAAGGGCATTTGCTGCTGAGCGCGCACGGCGTGCGTCTGAGTCTCGCCTTCTCCCGGCCGCTGCGTAATTGGCACGGCTGGCGGCACGCGGATGGTCGTCTCGAAGCGCCCTTCCTCATCCGTCATGAAGGTGATGGGCACGCCATCGCGCACCGGGCGCTGCGTGTCGCCAATCGGGTTAACCCAGCGGAACTCCCCCTCCGTTTCCGGGAAGAATCCCTCGCCGCGCACCACGATCTCGTCGCCAATTTCGGCACAGGGTACCGATAGAATTACGTCGGGTTCCGTGGTGGGGTTGCGCCCCGGGGGCGGCAGCGGGTCGATACAGGGCACCATGATCGGCTCAAGCCCGATCACGTCCTCGGTCTCGTAAGTGAACAGCTCCGGATTGAGCAGCGAGTTGACGAACGGCCTCATCGCCGCCCATCCGCCTTGCAGCCGCTCCGGGCTGAACTGTACAGCGTTAAAGCTGATGGCGTAAATAACCAGGGCGCCCAACACCAGGGGCACGCTCAGCCTCAGATCCCGCCCAGACGCCAGGAAATAGGCATCCATCACGTTCCAGATCCAGATGGCAGCAACCGGGAGCAACAGCGCCGGCACTTGCCACCAGAGCACGAGGGCCGCTAAAACGGCGACGCCAATGAGCAGGCCCAGGCCTCGGCTTCGATCTCGGTTTAGTAGTTGCCCGCTCCCCGGAACAATGAGTGAAGCTAGAGCCGCCTGCCAGGGTGCTACGCGCCGGCCTTGCTGCTCTCGTTCTCCGCGTTCATCTTGCATCGCCTTGTAGCTCGCTTCCTTATGCCTGTAACGCGATTATTCGCTGAATCCGCCCACCGATACCATTTCGGCTTCCTCCCCGTATACTTCCTTGAACCGCTCGTGCGAAAGCTCGTGCGGCGGCCCATCGAACACCAGCTCCCCATCCTTCAGGCCCACCACGCGCGTTGCGTAGCGGTGAACCAGGTCCAGAAAGTGCAGGCTGCACAAAACCGTAATGCCATCCTGCCGGTTCAACAGCTCTAAATACTGCAAGATGGAGTGTGACAACACCGGATCGAGGCTGGCCACCGGCTCGTCTGCCAGCATGAGCTTTGGTTCCTGCATCAGGGCGCGCGCAATGGCCACGCGCTGCTGCTGCCCTCCCGACAACTGGTCGGCGCGGTTGGCCGCCTTTTCGGAGATGCCCACACGCTCCAGGGCCTCAACCGCACGTTTGCGATCGGCCGTCGAAAAACGATGCGCCAGGCTAGTCCAGGGGTTGGCATAGCCGAGCCGTCCGGATAACACGTTGGTCATCACCGTGCTACGCTTCACCAGATTGAACTGCTGGAATATCATGCCAATCTGGCGGCGAATGCGTCTCAGCTCCTGCCCTCTGGCGGCCGTAATATCCACTCCGTTCCATATGACGCGCCCGGAAGTAGGTTCGATTAAACGGTTGATACAGCGTAAGAGCGTAGACTTCCCCGACCCTGAAAGACCAATGATTGCTAGAAACTCGCCGTCCTCGACGTCAAACGAAACATCCTTTAAGGCCACCGTTCCGTCTTCGAACACTTTGGTAAGCTTCTCAACACGAAGCAAGAGAATCCTCCTTCAACTTCATCTGCCTGGAGATTGGAGACTGAAGATTGGAGACAGGCAGCCCTTTCTCCAATGTTCAGGCCCTGATCGGCCCGCTGGTTTTAGAAAAAAGGAGGGAGAAAAGTGCCCTTCTCTCCCTCCTTCAACACTACCTAACTCATCAACCGCCGCCGGCCAGAGCTTCGATGTCGATTCCGGCGCGGCTGAGATCAGCGCGGAACGCATCGTAGAAGCTGTCGTCGGCAGCCTGCAGGCCTTCGATGTTATAGAGGTTGTTTAGCGCCTCCTGGCCTTCTTCGGTGCTGGAGATATCCAGCAGGGCGTCGACGATCTGCTGGCGCATATCTTCGGGGAAATCCGCAATGAAGGCCACGCTGTCATTGGGGATGTCCGTGGTTGTCGCCAGGACGAGCACGCGCTCGTTGACGTCGGGGTATTCTTCTTCCACCGCCGTGCGCGCGTCCACAAAGGTAGCGCCGGCGTCGCAGTCGCCGTTGTAGACCTGGATGATCACGTTGTTGTGCGAGCCGGCCTCGACTTCTCCGGCCAGATCCGTATCCGGATCCACGCCGTTGGCCGCAAGCGTAATGCGCGGGATGATGTAACCAGATGTGGAGTTAGGATCAACCCAGCACATCGTCTTGCCCGCTAGATCGGCGATCTCATTGACGCCGGCGTCGGCGTTCACGTTAATCTGGCCATTGTAGTAGGTCAGACCAAAGCGCTCGGTCACCATTCCGACATCCACGCCGTAAGTTTCGGCGGCGAGAATGTAGTTGAAGGTGTTCAACCAGCCAATGTGCGCCTGAGCGGCGCCCATGGCCTCGCGAACCGCCGCAAAGTCGGTGCCGACGTTCGACTGAACCACCAGACCTGTGCGCTCGGTGATCATCTCGGCCAGCGCGTCGCCGCTAACGATGATTTCCTGCGTGTCGCCTGAGGGTACAAACGACATCACGATGGGGTTGGCCTCGGTGCCCAGATCCGTTTCGGCAGCGGGCTCGTCGGTCGGCTCGGCGACAGGCTCGTCCGTCGGCTCCACGACCGGCGCATCGGTTGGCTCCACGACTGGCACTTCAGTTGGGTCCGCCGAGCCGCAGGCGGCCAGCAAGAGCACCAGAACGCTGATCAGCGTCACAACAATAAACCGTTTCTTCATCTTTTGCTCCTTTTCTTCTCCATGAAACGAAAACTGAATAAGCGAGGACCGTCTGAGTGCGCCTGCAAATCCTACCATCTTAGACTGGCTATGGGGTCAAACGCGCCTCGAACTTCGCGTACTATATCTTTGGCAACTTTCGTTGGCAAGAAATTGCAGTTTAAAAGTCACTTTAATAGGGGCGGATGTAACGATACGTAGGGCGCTCGTCTGCACGAAATGTTTCGAAATGGAAAGAAGAAATTGAGGCTTTTGCCGGGTAGTCATCCAGGAGCCCATGTTCATGTAGCAAGCGTCGCTTATCAGCCCGCAAAGGGATGCCTAAGATCCACATCCAATAGAAGACGATGGGATCCGCGTGACTCACTGCGACCACCTCTTCTCCCCTGTGTTCTCGGCGCATCCGCTGCACGAACTCACTAACGCGCCCGAAAACGTCGGCCGGCTGTTCGTAAGGAGGGCGCGCTCGATCGTAGAAGTTCCAGTTGATGCCATCCATCTCATGCTGCGAGACACCATCATACTGCGAGTAGATCTCATTAATCGCCTCTTCGTCGCAGAAGCGCGGCTCTGGCTCAATAGCTGCCTGAATAATTCGCGCGGTCTCTTGCGCCCTCTTCTGGGGGCTGGCATAGATGATCGTGATAGGCCTATTGCTCAGATAACGGCCTGCTGCCCTCGCCTGCTCCCGGCCCTCTGCATTCAGTCCAAAGCCCGGCAACCGTCCATAATAGACCTTGTCCGGGTTATCCACATCCCCGTGGCGCACCAGGTGTATGGTTGTTCCTGCTGCCAAATTCTCTCCTCGCGGCGCGGCGCCCCACGAATGGTCAAAGGGTAACCGGCGCCCGGCCTGAGCCGGTTACCCCTGCACAACGATTGGCTAACCCTGCGTGCCGTTTAGCAATCCGGTGCGTTCGTTGAAAGCCGTGATCAACGCGTCGACTTCGTGGACCTTTGGCGGGATGCTCGTCCAGTAGTCGTCATCATACCACTGCGCCTGGATCTCCTCGTAGGTCTTAGCCTGCTGCTCGACCCAGGTGTAATACTTCAAATTGTGAATGCGCTGGCGGTCATAGTAACCCAGCTCTTCAACATAGTCGATTGTTGCACCTAACAGATATCGCTGGTAGGCGCCGGCGGCGTCAAGTTCACTAAACTCGCCCTGCTCCTCGTTCAGCTCCTTCAGGCGGCTTTCGTACATCTCCATCGAATCGGTAGCCACCGTCATCACCACATCTTGTGCGCCAAGCTCATAATACTTAGCGAACTTCACAGCCGCAAGCATGTTGGCGATGCTGGAAATACCCATGAGGGGCAGTTTCTCGATGAACTGCGGCGATACACCCTTGCCTACCAGGTACTCCTGGCCGGCCGGCTCGTTGAACAGGCGCATCAAGCTCATAGAGGCTTCGTCGTCGATGGCGATCACCATGTCCGTGTTTTTCACGTTGTGGATCCAGGGAACATGCTTATCGCCAATGCCCTCAATGCGGTGCGCGCCAAAACCGTTGTTGAGCAAGGTCGGGCACTGCAGCGCCTCGCTGGCGGCAATCTTGCTGTGTGGATACAGCTCTTTCAGGTAGTCGCCGGCGGCAATAGTTCCGGCCGAGCCGGTGGTGACCACCAGGCCGCGGTAGCGATCGGCGGACGACATGGCCGCATTGAGCGCATGCTCGATGGCTTGCCCCGTCACCGTATAATGCCACAGGTAATTGCCGAACTCGTCGAACTGGTTAAAGATGACCACGTCGTCGCCCGACTGCCGCAGCTCCCAACACTTGTCGAAGATCTCCTTAACATTGCTCTCCGAGCCGGCGGTCTTGATCGTCTCGCCGGCGACATTGGCCAACCAGGCGAAGCGCTCCTGGCTCATGCCTTCCGGCAGAATGGCAATCGACTCACAGGCCAGCAAGTTGGAATCGTACGCGCCGCCACGACAATAGTTGCCCGTGGACGGCCAGACGGCCTTTTGTGTCGTGGGGTCGAACTGCCCCGTCACCAGGCGCGGCGCCAGGCAGCCAAAGGCTGCGCCCACCTTGTGCGCGCCCGTGGGAAACCATTTCCCAACAAGCTGCACGATGCGCGCGTCGATACCCGTGATCTCGCGCGGCCATTCAACGAAATTCACGTCGCCAAAGCCGCCTCCATGGTCCGTTGGCTCATTGCGCCAGGTAATACGGAAGAGGTTCAACGGATTAAGGTCCCACAGGCCCACGTCTTTAAGCTGCCGGGCAATCCATTGCGGCGTCTTGTGCGGATTAATCATTTGCTCAAAGGTGGGGATAATGATATTGCGTTCTCTGGCGCGCTCGACGGCCCGCTCTAACACTGCTTCGTCATGTATCGTAAGGTCAATCATCTTCCTTATCCTATAGATTTACACTTGCGCCCGGGCCAACGCCTCTTTCAATGCCGCCAGTTCGGGATCGACAGGTAACGGCGTGGTTCGCACGAGCTCGACAGCGGTCATGGCGCTTTGGACATCTTTTAAGCCGCTCCCAGTATTCAGCACAACGATCCGCTCACCGCGGTCCACCAGCCCATCTTGTAGCGCCCGCAGCAGGCCGGCATAAGCCGCAGCGCCAGCCGGCTCGGCAAAGACACCGCTGCCGCGCGCCAGCGCCGGAATAGCCTTCAGAATTTCTTCATCACTCACGCGGATATAGGCCCCGTTTGTTTCCTTCACAGCCGCAAGGGCCTTGATGCGATCGCGCGGCAGCCCTGCGCTAATGCTGTCGGCCACAGTGTGCGCTTCGATGGGGCCTTTCTGCAGCACATCGGCGCCCTCTTCCCACGCCTGCGCCAGCCAGTCGCTGCCTGCTGCCTGCACACCATACAGCCTGGGCATACGCCGGATCCAGCCCAGGGCAAAAAGGTCCTTTAACCCTTTGTGCAGGCCCCCGATGATGCAGCCGTCTCCCACACTCACGAAGATAGCATCTGGCGGCTCCCAGCCCAACTGCTCACAAATCTCCAGGCTGGCCGTCTTCTTGCCTTCCGACATATACGGATTGTAGCCCGTATTGCGATTGTACCAGCCGTATTCGGCTGCTGCTTCAAGGCAGAGGTCGAAGGCATCATCATACGTTCCGCGCACCAGCAGCACGGTCGAGCCGAACGCCAGCAGTTGTGCGATCTTGGCCGGCGGCGCCGCCTGGGGCACAAAGATTACGTTTGCCTGGCCCACGCTGGCGCATAGGCCGCTCAGTGCCGCCGCTGCATTGCCCGTGCTAGCTGTGGTGATCACGCTTGCGTCTCTTTCTCTGGCCTTCAAAATAGCCACGGCGCTGGCGCGATCCTTAAAGGATGCCGTTGGCTGCCGGCCGTCGTCTTTTACCCAAAGCCGCTGCAGGCCCAGCCTGCGCGCCAAGAGGGGCGTCTCATAAAGCGGCGTCCAGCCCACCGCCAGCGGCGGCGGCGCGGCATTCTCGGCCAGCGGCAGCAGCGGCGTATAACGCCACATGCTGCCATCGCGGTTGTCGCTCAGCCGCGCGCGGTCGAAGCTCGCGGCAATACGATCGTAATCGTAGCGCACGTCCAGGATGCCTTCGTCGCCATGCTGCGGGCAAACGTATGCCACCTCGTCTGGCGCATACTCTCGCCCACAGATCAGACATTTTAGGTGTAAGACGTTCTTCATAACTGGCTTGCCTGTAGCTGATCCTAGGCTGTCACCTCAGATAGCGGCGCTAACATACGATGTGCGTGCCGGTTTCACCGTTAATCGCGCGCTCGATGTTCTCCGGATTCGTAATGATGGCGTGCTGGCCGCCGCCCTCCAGGAAGCTCACCACCGCCTGAATCTTGGGCGCCATGCTGCCTCTGGCAAAATGGCCGCCATCGTCCAACAGTTGTTTGGCATCCGCCAGCGTCATCTGGTCGACCCATGATTGGTCTGCCTTGCCCCAATTCAGGGCCACCTTTTCCACGGCCGTGCTGATCACCAACAGGTCGGCGCCAATGCTGTTTGCCAGCAGCGCCGAGGCCAGATCCTTGTCGATGACCGCCGCCACGCCGCACAGACGGCCTGTTTCGTCGGCGACCACCGGAATGCCGCCTCCTCCCACGGTGATCACGGTGATGCCAGCGGCGATAAGGGCCTTTACCGCATCTTCCTCCACTATACGCACCGGCTGCGGCGATGCCACGACGCGCCGCCATCCCCGGCCTGCATCTTCCACCACTTGCCAGCCGTCATTCTCGCGTCGCTGTGCGGCCTCTTCTTCGCTCATGAAGCCGCCAATCGGCTTACTGGGGTTCTGAAAGGCCGGGTCGTCGGCGCTCACTTCCGTTTGCGTTACGATCGTGCCCACCGACTTCTGAATACCCCGCTCCTGGAAGAAGTTGTAAAGGTTCTGCTGTAAAGCGTAGCCGATAGCGCCCTGGCTGTCGGCGCCACACACATCCAACGGAACCTCATGCATGCCTTCCGCCCTCGCCGCAATTTCCGAACGCCGCAAAATAAAGCCAACCTGCGGCCCATTGCCATGCGAAATGGCCACATCCCAGCCCTGCTCGATCATCTGCACGATGTGCCTGGCGGTGTCACGGGCGGCGTTATATTGGTCTTCAACTGTCTGGTGCGCCTTATCTTTGATCAGGGAATTGCCGCCAATGGCTACGACGGCAACGCCTTTGCGTCTCTCGTTATCCGACATTCCCGATTGCTCCATCTAATAGATAAAAGGCCGGTACGGCGCCAGGCCCATCTGCGCCGTACCGGCCCCATTGCGCTTCGAACTGACTAGAGCGTAAGGGCCATGACCGCCTTCTGTACGTGCAGACGGTTTTCGGCCTCATCGTAGACGCGGCTGTTGGGCCCATCGATCACGCCGTCGGTTACTTCGATATTGCGGTCGGCCGGCAGGCAATGCAGGTAAATGGCGTCTTCACGAGCCAGAGACATGCGGCGCTCGTCGGTAATCCAGTCGGTATACTGCTTACTGATCTCTGCTGACTCTTCCAGATCCGACGTGGTGAGCGTACAGCCCCAGCTCTTGGGGTAAACCACGTCGGCGTCTTCGAATCCGGCGTCGAAGTCGTCCAGGACCTCGAAGCTGCCGCGCGCCGTGCGTGCGTTTTCGCGGGCCTGTTCCACGATGTCGGGCATCAGTTTGAACTCCGGCGGATGCGTGAGCCGCACATTTGCGCCAAAGCGCGTCAGCAAAAGTATGAGGCTTTGCGGCACGCTCAACGGCTTCTGGTAGCTGCTGGCGTAAGCATAACTCACGTTAATGTTCAGGCCGCGCGGATCGCCCTTCTCCTCGATGATCGTCAGCAAGTCTGCCAATGCCTGGAAGGGGTGGTAGAAGTCGCACTGCATGTTCAACACAGGCACGCGCGAGGCTTTGGCTACCTCGGTGATGTATTTATTGCCGACGCCCCAGGTCACTTCGCGGATGGCAATGCCGTCATTGTAGCGGCCCAGAATCTCGCCGATCTCCTTGGCCGTATCGCCGTGGCTGATCTGCGTCGTGCTGCTCTCGATGAACTGCGCGTGCCCGCCTAGCTGCGCCATACCGGCCTCAAAGCTAGCGCGCGTGCGCGTGCTGGAGAAGAAGAACAACATGGCCAGAACCTTGTCGCGCAAATAAGCGTGCGGCACGCCCATGGCGCGCTTGCGTTTCATGTCCATAGCCACTTCCATGACGGTGTCCAGCTCAGACCGGGACCATTCCTGGGTCGTGATCATGTCACGGCCGCGTAAGTGTGTTTGCATTAGTCCTCCACAATTCCTTTATTAATGGCTTGGCTTTAGCTTGCGCTCGTCTGGCGCAGCATATAAGGTAACAAAGCGTAAAACTTCGTTGCTTCCACGACGTCGGCGAGAGGCACGTGTTCGTTGACGGCATGGGCATAAATCTCATCTCCAGGCCCAAAGCCAATCGATGGCACGCCAAGCTTGCCGGTCCAGTAATTGCCGTTCGTCGAGAATTCCCACTTGCCGCTCGTGCGATGCTCGCCGACTACGGCCTCCAGGGCGCGTTGAGCGGCTTCCACCAGCTCGTGGTCGTCGCCAATGGCCCAGGCCGGGAAATACTTTTCATAAGCAAACACCGCTCCCGTGTGGCTGGGCTCCGTGTAAATGAGCTCGCGAACCTCGAATGAATCGGCGTCATCTTGGGGAACTAGGGCGCGGATGCTGTCCACGATGCACTCTTTGGTCTCGCCGAAGGTCACGCGACGGTCGACCATGATCGTGCACTCATCGGGCACGGCGTTGTCGCTCGGACTCACGCTCTGGATGCGCGTAACTGTGATCTTGCCCTGCCCCAAGAACGGATCGCTGGGCAGGCTTTCATTCATTGCCTCGATACCCTTCACCACCGGCATCATCTTATAGATGGCGTTATCGCCAAGGTGGTTGCTGGCCGCATGGGCGCTGGTGCCCTTGGCCACCACTTCGAGCTCAATGCGCCCTTTATGGCCACGGTAGACCTTCATGTTCGTCGGCTCTCCAATGACCACATAGTCTGGCGTAATGGACTCCCACTCCACAAAGGCCTGACAGGCGATGCCGTCGCACCACTCTTCAATGTTGCCCAGGTAGTAGGCGGTAAAACCGTCAAGCAACCCTAATTTCTTGGCCAGGGCGATGCCATAAATCATGCCCGGCGTGCTGCCTTTTTCATCCAAGGCGCCGCGCGCGTAGAAGTTGCCGTCCTCGATCTTACCTTCGAATGGATCCCACTCCCATTTGTCTGGGTCGCCGATGCCCACGGTATCGATGTGGCTATCGAACAGGATGATCTTTTCCCCGTCGCCCATGCGCCCGACAATCGAGCCATAACGGTCAATATACACCGCGTCGTAACCCAGCCTAACCATCTCCTCGCCGATGCGTTTGCCAACCTCTTCGATGTCACTATCCATGCTGGGGATGGCCACGATCTCGCGGAAAAATGTCAGGATCTCCTCTTCCCGCGCCGCCACTTCTTTGTTAATGCACGCTACTAATTCTTGCAACATATCATCCCTTCCTTGAATACCTCTTTCCTCTAAATAATGTTGTTCGTGCCAGACTGTTAGACGCGCCTTAGTTGATCTGCATACGCCGCCGTATCAGGCGAAAACGCAGCAGATCATCGCGTATGTAAGAAGAAGTCAAGAGGATGGTCGCGTTTTCTTCGCTGTAGCCAACCTCTTCAAAGGTCAATAAAGGCGCCCCGCGCTTGACATGTAAAATGGAGCTGATTTTCTCGTCGGCAACGATGGGCACGATATCTGACAAATAATAATTGAGGCGCTGCTGGCCATACTCCCATAGAAACTGGTAGATAGGCAGGTGCCAGTCGCTCTTCCTATAGGGGGTCGTGAGCAGTTTCTGGGGAATGCGGTTAATCGTCAGGATAACCGGCTCTTCATCTTCGAGGAACAGCTTCTCGACCACCACAAGCTCCTCGCCCCGCGCCACTTTGAGCGCCGCCACATCATCGTCCGCGGCGGGCTCACTGCGAACATCCAGGATCCGTGTGGAAGGTATGTAGCCGTGCGCTCGCAGCACCTCTTCATAGGACCAGATCTCTTCCAGCCGCGTCTTGATTTGCAGGCCTGGCTTGTTTACGTAGGTCCCCGATCCCTGCCGCCGGTATACGGCGCCCTCGTTTTCCAAACGGCTCAATGCATCGCGAATAGTAGTGCGACTGACGCCTAGCTCGCCCGCCAGATCAGTTTCCGACGGTATGCGTCCATCTTCAAACTCATCGTTCATGATTCGTTGTTTGATGTACGCTTTGGCCTGATCTGTCAGCGATGGCTTGCGCTCTAACATGGCTGGACTAAACCCCTTCCTGACCTATCCGATATAATTCATCACATCGTATGGTTGTATGACAAATTCTAGCTGAATAGCAGACGCTGTCAAGCCAACAAGTATGACAATCGGCCTCTTTTCTTCAATGGATTGTCACATGAAGCATGATTGCCACATTAAGGAGGGTTTGCTTTCCGGCCGCCCGGTACCTACCCTGCACCGCCCGGCCTATAATAGGCCTAAACCTGGACGATCTACCATCGACTCGCAATACGCAAAGGATTTTCCAATGAGTAATGAAATCGTACTTTTCTCAAGCGAAGAACGCACCGACGTGCAGCACGTCAGCGAATTTCTGCGGCAGCTTGCCGACAAGATAAGCGCCCAGGAAGTCATCCTGCAGAAGGGCAGCGAAAGGCTTGTTCTCCAACTTCCGCGCAGCGTCGTGCTGGAAGTGAAAGTGGAAGAAGAAGCCAAGCGCTCGGGACCCCAGCGCAGCCTGGAAATCGAAATCGAATGGATGGAAGGTCAGCAAGACGACGGTCCGCTGACCTTAGGTTAAGCGGCCTGTTGTTTCATCTCCAACAGCAGCGCATCTTGATCGACTGGTAGCGCGTAGACGCGAACGCCCGTCGCGTTGTAGATCGCGTTGCAGATGGCCGGCGTAGTCGGAATCGACGAAATCTCGCCGACGCCTTTGGCGCCATAGGGCCCCGCGGCGGCCGGCTCTTCCACAATCACCGAGACAATTTCGGGCGTGTGCTTGATGCTCGGCATCTTATAACGCGCCAGCACATCGGTGAATGGGATGCCATTCTCCACGATAAACGCTTCCGTCAGCGCGTTACCCAGCCCCATCATCACGCCGCCCTCGACCTGCCCCTGCAGGCCAATGGGATTGAAAGCCTTGCCCACGTCATTCACGGCAACTACTTTCAGAACGTGCACTTCGCCGGTCTCCAGGTCCACTTCGACCAGGGCCGCCTGCGTCGCAAAGCTAAAAGCAAAATGCATGTCGCCGCCACTGCCCAAGGGCTGCGTTGTGGGAGCCTCATATTCATAGTAAGCGCGCGGCTCGCGCCCTTCGTCGATCAGCGCCTGTACCGCCTGGCCAAAGCTAACGGCGTGTCCATTGGCGCGCACCAGGCCTTCTTCGAAACGGATTTCGCCTGGCGGCACGTCGAACTGCTCCGCCACCACGCTGCGCAGCGCCTCGCGCATCGTGCCGGCCGCCATACGTGCGGCATTGCCCGTCACGTAAGTCTGGCGGCTGGCTGTGGTAGGTCCACCGTCGGGCGTAAGATCCGTGTCCGACAGCAGCACCTTCACCTGCTCATAGGGCAGGCCAAGCTCCTCGGCCGTGGTCTGCGCCACCACGGTCACGAGCCCTTGCCCGATCTCGGCGGCGCTCGTTCGCACCTCGGCTGTGCCATCAGCATACACTTCCACGAGCGCCGAAGACTTGTCCGGCGCTCCGCCGCCCAGACCCGTGTTCTTATAGGCGCAGGCGAGACCCCAGGCGTACGCCTTGTTCCCTTCGCGCCAGGTATAGGGCGACCTGCCGTCATCTCCTACCCGTGAGACGCCTTGCGGAAAGCTGATCTTCTCTGCGGCTACGTCCAGCGTCTCCACCAGGCCCACGCTTTCACGCAAGAGCTGCCCCGTGGCCGTCACTTCGCCCACGCGCATGGCGTTGTTACGGCGGAACTCTACGGGATCGATGCCCAGCGCCTCCGCCAGAATGTCCATGTTTTGCTCCACAGCAAAGGCTGACTGCGTCACGCCAAACCCACGAAACGCGCCGCTCGGCGGGTTGTTGGTGTAATTGGCATAACAGTCTATCTTGGCGTGAGGCACCACATAAGGCCCTGTCGCGTGCGTCGTGGCCCGCGTCATCACCTTGTCGCTCAGGCTGGCGTAAGCGCCGCCGTCGCCGTATAGCTCTGCCTGCACAGCCGTCAGCTTCCCGTCTTTGCGCGCTCCCGTCTTCATGCGGATCACCGTTGCATGGCGCTTGGGGTGGAAGAGCAGCGATTCGTCGCGCCGATACAGCATTTTCACCGGCCGGCCCGTGACCTGCGCCAGCATGGCCACATGAATCTGGCCAGCAATATCCTCCTTGCCGCCAAAGCCGCCGCCAACCAGCGGGCTAATGATGCGCACCTCTTCGTCGGCCAGCCCCAGGGTTGCCGCCGTCTGGTTGCGGTCAGCGTAGGGAATCTGCGACCCGACGTAGACGGTCAATTTTTCATGCGCCTGGTCGTAACCGGCCGGTACGCCAATGGCGCATTCGGGTTCCAGGAAGGCATGCTCCGTCGTCGCCGTGTGGTAAGTCCGTTCGACGATGACATCGGCCTGCGCGAACCCTTCGGCGACGTCGCCATGTCGCACCTTGATATGTTTGATGAGGTTGCCCGTTTGCCAATCTTCGTGGATCCGCGGCGCGTCCTCATCCAGAGCTCGTTCTGGACCGTCGACGACTTCTAACGGCTCATAAGCCACTTGGATGTGCTGCAGCGCCTGCGCTGCGATCTCCGCTGTGTCCGCTGCGACCACGGCAACCGGATCGCCCATATAGCGCACCTTTTTTTGCGCCAATGCCGGCCAGTCGTGGTAGACCAGGCCGTGGTTGATGCGGCCGGGAATATCTTCCGCCGTCAAAACCGCTCGCACGCCCGGCAGCGATTTCGCCGCACTGGTGTCTATCGAGAGAATCCTGGCATGGGGATAGCTCGCGCGCAGGGTCCGGGCATAAAGCTGATCTTCAAACGAAATGTCGTCGGTGTAGATGGCCTGCCCGTTCACCTTAGCGATGGCCTCCGGCCGGATCACGCGCGTCCCCACCACCTTGAGCGGTATGTTGCTCTCCGGCACGGTCACCGGCAGTGGCTCCTCGCCGCGCAAAATGGCCGCCGCCGATTGAATGGCCTTCATAATCGCCGGGTAACCGGCGCAGCGGCAGTAAGTATCTTTCAGCGCAACCTTAATCGCGTGTTCGTCTGGGTCAGGATTCTCGTCGATCAAGGCGCGCGCGGTCATGATTACGCCGGGTATACAGAAGCCACACTGCACCGCCCCATGGCGCACGAACTCTAGCTGCAGGGGATGAAGATCATCCAGATCCGCAGCGCGATAGTTGGAAGTGCGCCGCTCCACGCTCGTACGGCGCAGCTCTTCGGCGGCGTCGCCGTTCTTCCTATTGCGTCGCGCCAACCCTTCGATGGTCTCCACGCGCCGACCGTGCGCCTTTAAGGCCGGATACACGCAAGAATCCACCGGGACGCCGTCGACCAGCACCGTACAGATGCCGCACTCTGCCTCATTACAGCCAATTTTCGTGCCCGTTAAGCCCAGGTCATATCGCAGCACCTCGGCCAGGGTACGGTTGTCAGTAACCGCCAGCCGCCGTTCTTCACCGTTTACTACAAGCTCAAGCGTCGTCACTTTCATACTTTCCACGATCCCATAACCTCCGATACGTGCTTACTGCCCAATGCCTTCGGGAACGATTTCGCCGCCTGAGGCGCGCTGCAGCGCGGGAGGTAGCGCCCGGCGCAACAACACCTCGATCATCTCCAGCCGATACTGCGCCGTGGCGCGGTGTTTGCTGGTGCGCGGCATAAATTCACTGCGGCCCTCTGCAATACAATCTTCCAGGGCCGCGCCAAGCGACCGGCCGCGCAGCGCCGCTTCGGCCCTTTCGGCGCGTACTGGCACCGGACTCAAAGGACCGATACAGATGCGCGCGTCGCGAATGACGATAGGCTCGCCCTCTGCTGTCAGCGCCGAGTCTCCCGTATCCAGCCACACCGCGCAGGCCAACACGGGAAGCGCCACACCTTGTGGGCGCATAATGCGCTTGAATGCGGATCCAGTTCCTGCATGCTCTTTCTTAAAGCGGAAGCGCGTGATCAATTCACGCCCCCCATCCAGAGCCGAAATTCCGGGCCCCTTAAACAGCGACAGGATGGGTCGCCATTCTCTGCCCAACTGCGAAGCGACTTCCACCTTCGCGTCGAGCGCTACCAGCGCTGTTGTGCCGTCGGCTGCGGGCAAGGCGTGCGCCACATTTCCCCCCAGCGTGGCCACGTTGCGTACCTGAGGCCCGCCGATCACGCCGCAGCTCTCCACCAGGCACGTGCCATGCTGCACCACGAGTGGCGACTTCACAATTTGCGAATGGGTCGCCGCTGCGCCGATTTCAATCTCGCCGTCGACTTCTCGGATGTGCGTCAGGCCGGCAATCGACGTCACGTCAACCATCGCCTCCACTGCTTCGTGCCGTCCCTGCTGCATGTCCAGCAGCAGGTCGGTACCACCGGCGATCAGCAATGCCTTTCCATCTAGTTCTGCCATCACCGCCAGCGCTTCATCGACGCTGGACGGACGATGATACCTCTGCCAAAGTGCCATTTGAACCTAAACTCCTTCCCCTGTGCCCGGCTTTTCCTGTTTGTTCTGTATTTTCTTCCGCTTCAGCGATCCTGGCTCAACTGCTTAAATCGATGCCACGTTTCGGTGGCCACGGCCTGTGAGGCGCGCGCAATTTCTGCCTCGTCAATGCCCTCAATGTGCTTATCGTGCATCACGATCTCGCCGTTAATGATCGTCGTGTTTACCGGGGCATCGGCGATGCCATAGAGGAAGTGGCCCCAGGTTGTCTGGCTGTTTAGCGCGGTCGGCGACGCATAATCCACCAGAATGAGGTCCGCCAGGTATCCTGCTGCCACACGACCCACTTTTTGGCCGGTCAGCCGCCCGTAGATCGCCGGATTATGCTTCATCAGCATATCCTGGAAAGCTGTCCAGCCTGCGTTGGGGTCCTGTAGGTGGTGCTTGTGCATCAGATATCCGGTGCGCACATCCACTTTAATATCAGGCGACATACCATCGGTGCCGATACCTACCATAACGCCTCGTTCCAGCAGCGCAAAAACATCAGAGCGCCCTACGGCATTATTCATGTTGGACTGAGGATTATGCACTACGATCGTTTCTGTCTGCGCCACCTGATCCCGGCCGCGCTCGTCCAGGTAGATGCCGTGTGCCGCAATGCTCTTGTTGCCAAACACGCCAAAGTCGACCAGCCGCTGCGCCACACCGGCGCCATACTTGCGCCCCGTCTCTTCCTCATCCAGCGTCCCTTCCAGAACATGAATGTGATGGCCGCGATCCAGGGCGCTGGCCGTATCGACTGCCAGGCGCAGCGTGTCGTCGTCTAAGGTAAACGAGGCGTGCAAACCCATCATGCCGTCAAAAAGGTGGTCAGGGTCTTGCTGGCGCGCCTCCTGACATTTGCGGATATACCGCGCGTTCTCTTCAACGCCTGCATCGCGTATTGCTTTGCCGTCGCGGTCGGAGACCTCATAACAGAGCAGGCCGCGTGCGCCTACCAGCGCCAGGGCCTCTTCGATTTTATCCAGGCTGCCCTCAACCGCATGCGGGCTGGCATGATGGTCGATAAACGCCGTGACGCCATGCTTAACGCCCAGAATTGCCGGCAGAACGGCGCTGTAATAAACGCCGTCCAGGTCCAGGGCCTTATCCAGCGTCCACCACAACCAATCAAGGATCTGCCCGAAATCTTGCGGCTGTCGCGGCAGCGCCAGACCACGGGCATACGTTCCGTAAAAGTGCATATGGGCGTTGACCAGGCCGGGCATCAAGAGCCGCCGCTGCCCATCGAGCCGCTCAAGACCGCTGAAATCGGCAGCCAACGCCTCATGTTTACCCACGGCGCTGATGCGGCTCCCTTCGATGGCCACGGCGCCGTCGTCGATCACCCGATTGTCGTCGTCGTTGGTCAAGATCGTTACGTTATGAATAAGAAGGTCCATGGTTAGCTCCTGACTATCACTAAGCTACAACACCGGCGCACGGCAGGGCTAGGCAACTACGCTGCAAGGTGGCCCGGCCCCAGCACAATGGCTATGACGCCCGGTGGCTTTCTTCAAAGACGAGTCCATTCGGCAGACGTAGCCCCGTAAGCGACCTGGCGCGGCTGAGCTGCTGTGCCGTCACCCGAGCGTTCGTCAAATCGGCTCCATCGAGAACTGCCTTGCCGAGATTAGCTCCTGTTAAATCTGCGCTCCGCAGGTCTGCGCCACTGAGATTGGCCTCGCCCAGATGAGCGCCGCGCGCCGATGCTGCCACCATCCGCGCGCCTCGCAAATCGCACAGCCAGAAATCGGCGCCATTGAGATCCGCGCTGCTAAGGTCGGCCTCCTGCATGCGCGCCTGCCAAAAACTGGCGTTGCGCAGGTAGCTGCCGGCAAGCTGCGCCCGGCGCAGATCAGAATGTTTTAGCTCCACAACGCGCGACGAGCCGATTAACGCCGAATCATACAGAAACTGGATCGCCTCGCCCTTGTGCCGGCCGCCCACACTTCGCAGCAGGGCCAGAGTGCGCGCTTGTGCCACGTTGCGTACCAGCGTCTCGCGATTGCCGGCGGAGCGTAGGCTTCCGTTGAGCATCAGCTCAGTCATACTCTCGAAATAGCGCTCCAGCGCCGCCCGGTGCTGGCGATCGGCTTCTAAGGCTTGCTCCGCGTCGCGCCGGCTGCTTACAAACGACTGGCCGGTCAGCCACAGCGAGCTGCCTAACCACCAGGCGCCGATTCCCAGGAAGATTGGCGCAGCCAGCAACTGCAGCCAATCCCAAAGGTCTTTCGCCGGTTCGATACCGGGCGCGGGCAGCGAGCGCTCGGCGAGGCCAGACCATGAAGGCGCCAGGTCGGGACGGATAATTAACACGAGCAAGAGAACCATGCTGGACAATACCACGATCCAGAATACAATTAGGTTTGCTCGTTGGCGCATACTTCCACCTATTTGCGTAGCTGGCCCCTCAGTTCAAACTCGTGCATCAAGCGCAAAATCGTTCAAGAGAAAGCAGACTTACCAGTAGTATAGCCTATTATGTAAAAAAGCTCTGGATTTTCCAAGTTGAAAATTGGTGGGGTGGAGCCAAAATGTAAAACCGTTGCACCATCTAATCATTGTTGTTTTGTCCGACAACGCTGTCATCAACTTACCCCTGAATGAGGAGGAACTACATGAGTAATGAACGTGTCGCTCTTTATCTGCAAGATGCCCATGCATTGAGTGAAGGCATCGAGCTGGCAAAGTACGCTGAAGAAAAAGGCTTTCACTCGGTGTGGCAGGCCGAGAGCCGTCTTGTGCGCGACGCCATCGTGCCCATGGCTGCTTTTGCCGCACACACGGATCGTCTGGTGATTGGCAGTGGGGTGATCAATAACTGGACACGCAACATTGGCTTGCTGGCTTCGACATTCCTCACCCTGGACGACCTGGCCCCAGACCGTATCATTTGCGGCATCGGCGCCTGGTGGGATCCCCTCGCCAGAAACGTAGGCGTCGAGAGGCGCAAGCCACTTCAAGCCATGCGTGAGACAGTCGAAGTTCTGCGCCGCTTGTTGAACATGGAAAACGTTACCTACCACGGCGAGTTCCATTACGTCAACGACATCGAGCTAGACGTGGTGCACGGGCGCAGGGAGCCGCGCAACGTACCCATCTACATCGGAGCGACCGGTTCTAAAATGATGGAGCTTACTGGCGAAATAGCCGATGGCGCCGTGTTCAACTATTGCGTGCCTCCCGAATACAACGACGAGGCCATGAAGCACCTGCAGATCGGCGCCGAACGGGCCGGACGCAATATCGACGACATCGACCGCCCGCAATTGGTCGTCTGCTCAGTTCACGAAAACCGCGACGAAGCCATTCGCGGCGCTAAGATGCTGCTCACACAATACATCGCGCAGCAGCCGCACATTGCCAAGGCCAGCGGCGTGTCTCAAGATACGGTCGCCAAGATACAGTCGATCCTGGGCTGGCCTGCTACGAAGAAGCAGATCGAAGAGGCTATGGTGCATGTATCGGACGAGCTGGTACTGCGCATTAGCGCCACCGGCACGCCCGAAGAAGCCCGCGCCCGCGTGCGTGAATACATCGAGCGCGGCGCGACATATCCCATCCTCTATCCACTGGGCGATGCACGCCTGATGATCGATACCTTCGCGGGCGGCGTTCGCAATTAGCCAGCGACGACGACCTGCATCGCGGCGATAAGCGGCAAGCGAGAACGGCGCCAGCCAGCAGCCGCGCCGTTCTCATTGCGTGCTCATTTGCAGGAGGTCATTACAGTACAAAAGTTGGGTACCATATCAGAGCCAATGGGAGTAGGATTGCTACAGTGGATTGGTATCCCCACTCTTCATTAAAAATGGGCGTAGATCAAGCGGCAAGGCGTCAGTCGCTGGACGAACATGCGGCCGAAGCCGGACTGTTCGGCAAACCTGGCGCTTTAGCGCCGCGAATTCAGAATATGGTAAGACCGATTGTCCTGATCGTCGACGACGATATGATTCTACTGGAAAGTATGGCAGACTTGCTGTTACTCTCCGATTTTCAAGTTCTTACCGCCAGCAATGGGGCCGAGGCGCTGCAGGTGCTGCATCAGAAGCGGCCAGATTGTATTATCTCGGACGTCATGATGCCCGAAATGGACGGCTACACGCTGCTGGAAGCCGTTCGTAGCCACCAGGAATGGTCGGCGATCCCTGTCATTCTCATTACGGCGTACGACAGACGTTTCGCCAAAAGGACTGCGCAGCAGTTTGCGCCAAATGCTGTTCTGGCCAAGCCTTTCGACGTAGATCAGTTGATCAACGTAATCCAAAATAGCCTGCCCTGACACTGCAGCGACAAAGCGGCGGGCCGAGAAGCCGTTCTGTCATGATGTTCATGTTGAAGCGCAGTCCAAAAGTTAATCCCACACCACGGATATGACGCCCAAGATTCTCATCGTCGACGATGACCCGGAGCTGATTCGCCTTGTCGGCGTCACGCTGCAGCGGGCTGGCTACCAACCCATCGCCGCTCGCAACGCCGAAGAAGCGCTGAAAAAGGTGCGCAGCGAACAGCCCGACCTGGTCATCCTCGACGTGATGATCCCCGGCGTCAGCGGCATCGATATTTGCCGCCGCCTGCGCAGCCAGCCGCAGACGCTGACGCTGCCCATAATTATGTTTAGCGCCCACTCGCAGGTGGATATCAAGATTGAGAGCATCGAGGCCGGCGCAGACGACTATCTCACCAAGCCGATCAACCCCAAGGAGCTTGTCGCCCGAGTTGCAGGCATGCTCAGGCGAACCCAGCAGCTTCGCGGCGTAGGCGCGACAACCCGCGGCACAATAATCGGCGTGTTTGGCGCCAAGGGCGGCGTCGGTTGCACAACCGTCGCACTCAATCTAGCTATTGCTCTGGCCCAAATTGGGCAAAACGTCGTCGCCGTAGAGCTGCGCAGCGACTTTGGCACGTTCTCTGTGCAGATGGGTCAGGAGCCGGCCACGACAATCGCCACGCTTGCGGCGGTTCCTGCTGCCCGATTAGACGAGCGCACCATTAGGGCCACCCTGGCGCCCGATGCCAGCGGCATCGAAGCGCTTTACGGACCGCTGGGCGATGATCGCTCGATCGAGCTGGCGCCAGAGACGGTTGAAACAATCCTGGAAACCCTGGCTCGATCTGGCGCCAATGTCGTTGTCGACCTTCCCAACTATTTCACCGCGCCCGTAGAAGCCGCCATACGCCTTTGCGACCAAAAGCTGATCGTCACCCGTCCAGAGGCCGATAGCCTGATCTCCGGGCGGCGACGGCTCCACCTGATTAAAAACTGGGGCGTCGGACGCGGCGCTGTCGACGCGATTATCGTCAACCACGTAGCCCTGGCCATGGGCATCAATATCGAAAAAGCCGAAGAGCAGCTCGGCTGCAAGATCATCGGCGTCATCCCCCCCGCTCCCGACGCCTGCGCCCTGGTGCCACAGCGCGGCCGCCCCCTTCTCGTCAGCCAACCCAACAATATCGCATCTGCAAAGTTCCACGAACTGGCCGAGCGCCTGACCGCGCGCGAGCTGACCTGAGCAAGCGTGCTGCTTGCCCATCCTCGCCATGCAAAAAAGCCCCCGTTTGTGTAAAACGGGGGCTTTATCGCTTCACAGCTTAGCTGGTCGATTACGCGCCGTACTGGTCCTGGGCCAGGTCGAGAAGGCCCTTCGCCGCCAGCCGCTCAACCGGCGCTCTAAACGTCACCTGCACCACGCCCGGATGGCGTCCGATTTCAATGGCGCCCGTAATCGTGGCGCGGTTCTTGACCTCCGGCACCGTCATTTCGAGCAGCTTCGCGGCCCGCTCCATGCCGTTATCGGTGGCCGCGTTTAAGTCTGGCCCCGTGCCGATCACCGAAATGGGCAAGCTCTCTTCAATGCCCGTCAGGCCCCACTGCTGCGCCAGCGCCACGGCCCGAACATGTTCGTCGGCCGTCAGCGGCTTGGCCAGAAATGGCAGGTCTTCTGCCACTGGGAACAGCAGCGGACCGTCGAGCTCGAGGCCTTTGATCAGATGCACCTGCAGCGTCACAGTGCCGGCCACGTCCGCCGTGTGCCCCGCAATCTCGCCGTCGCCCTGCATGGCGTGCATGTCGCCCAGGTAGACGCCACCTCCTGCTACCTTCACCGGACAAACCAGAATGGCGCCCGCGCGCACGGCGTCTATATCCATATGCCCATCGGTGCGGTGCTCTAGCTCTTCATTCGTCCGCGCGTACTCATGCGGCGCGCCGATAAGGAATGCGCCAAAATCGCCGGCGTTGTGCGAATCTGGAATTGGCACGGATGGCGTTGTTCCAAGCTGGCCCATGAACGGGCGCATGCGTGCCGCCAGGCCCACCAGGTCATGTGGCGCAAAAGCCAGAATCGAATTCTGGATCGACTTCTCCGGCATCGCCGCGTAGCGTCGCGCCTCTTGCGCGATGCGCTCTGCAATCTCCTGATTCAACGTAACTCCCAGCGTGCGGTTGTTATCAAAGCCGATGGTATAACCATTGGCAAACTTAAAAGGAGAAGCGTCGGCGCCGCAATTTGCGCAGCGCACCGCGTCTTGCCCCACGCCCTGGATGACCGTCTTGGGATACACCGTGCCACATTCCGGACATTTGCCTGCTACATATGGGTCGCCCACACAGCGCTCGCCCAAAATCACATCATTGCCCGAAGCAGTAGCCATCGAAGTGACCGAGATTTCCTTGATGCGGATCACAATGGCGTCTCCCGGTTCGGCGCCGCTAACCGCAACCGGCTTTGTCACCTCATGCCCGCCGCGGATTTCCGGCGTGATCATGGGCCCCCAGCAGCCGGGCGCGGTATTGGCGATGATGTGCCCCCCATCGCGCACCGGTCCCAGCATGGGCCGCGACGGATCCAGAGTGCCATCCACAAATTCGTCTACAAAAACCGTCTCGTGACCCTCACCTTGCCCATTGCCAGAAGTTACCAACTTCTGATGAGTATCTATATGCGCCTCTACAGCCATCTTTCTTACCTCCCGAAATGCTATATTCAGTCAGTCAGTTCAACACCATTCATCGCCGCCCGCCGGCAATAGGCATCAATAGCGCCACCTCCTGTGAACTCGTCAGAATCGTCGAGGCTGACAAGTGTCGACCGCCAGTCAGCGGCGCCGCTCTGTAGATCAGCTCCTGGTGCTCGGGGTAGCGCCGGCTCAGCTCGCTCAGCAGATCCGCCAGCGTCGCCCTTTGCGGCAGCTCTACAGTCAAGCGTGATCTTCCCAGCGCCGCTGCCAGCGAGCCGTTTACACGCACAGTCACTCTAGTCACCCTCGTTCTCCGGTCAGTTGGTATCAGACAGACACGCTCGACGGGCTCGAGCGTCAGCACAACCTTATCATACGCCCTGTCGCTTCCTTTTGCCAGCGCCGCAGCGTTGCACAAGCAGGCTTCTAACTGCTCCTTCAGACTCACCGTCGCCGCTCCACAGTTAAGCGACTTGCTGATACAATGGCTTCTCGCCTCTGACCCGATTGGAAAGTGGAGGAATGGGCATGTCTCCAATTGAAGAAGGAACCTTGCTCTGGCAGCCAACAGAAGACGTGATCCGCCGGGCGAAGCTCACCCATTACATGCGCTGGCTCCAGCAAACCCACAATCTCACCTTTGAGAGCTACGACCAATTGTGGCGCTGGTCGGTGTCCGCATTAGACGCCTTCTGGCAGAGTATCTGGGATTACACGGCCATAACAGCCTCGCAAATGCCTGTTCAGACCATCGCCGCGAACAAAATGCCCGCAACGGACTGGTTTCCAGGCGCGCGCCTCAACTATGCAGAGAACATCTTCGCCGCCATGGCGCGCTCCGGCGCGACGCTCATTGTGGCGTCAGAAGAGGGCGGCGTGGTCGAACTGGGCCACGACGAGCTGCTACAACAAACGCAGGCCCTGGCCCAGGCCCTACGCGGCATGGGCGTGGGCCGCGATGACCGCGTCGTCGCGTTCCTACCCAACATTCCCGAAGCGGTCGCCGGCCTGCTGGCAACAGCGAGTCTCGGCGCCGTCTGGTCTAGCTGTTCTCCAGACTTTGGCGCTCGCAGCGTGCTCGACCGCTTCTCACAGATCGAGCCTCGTGTGCTCCTGGCCTGCGATGGCTACCGCTATAACGGCAAGAGCTTTGACCGCCAGGAGGTCGTAGCGACCTTACAGGCTGAGCTGCCGAGCCTGCAGCATACCGTGCTCATCCCGCTGCTGCACGGCGACCGTGTCGCTCACCGCCTGCAAAACGTCATGCTGTGGCCAGACATCATTTCGGCATCGCCTGAGCCGGCGCAAAAACTTACCTGCGAGCAGGTGCCGTTCGATCATCCCCTTTGGGTCGTCTACTCGTCAGGAACCACAGGGCTTCCCAAGCCCATTGTCCATGGGCACGGGGGCATCTTGCTCGAGCACGCCAAAGAGACCATGCTGCACATGGACCTTGGCCCCGGCGACCGCTTCTTCTGGTACACTAGCACGGGTTGGATGATGTGGAACTATCTCATCGGCGGCTTGATGAGCGGCGCATCGGTGCTCATTTATGACGGCAGCCCCAACCACCCCGATCTGCATACCCTGTGGCGGCTTGCAGCCGAGGCCAGGGTCACCTACTTTGGCGCTTCAGCCGCCTTTATCCATGCTTGCCTGAAAGCCGATCTACGCCCGCGTGAGCATCACGATCTAAGCGCGCTGCGGGCCGTTGGTTCCACCGGTTCTCCCCTATCTCCCGCCGGTTTTACCTGGGTCTATGAGCATGTGAAGCGCGATGTAGCCCTGGAATCGTTCAGCGGTGGCACGGATCTGTGCACGGGCTTTGTCGGCGGCGTTCGCATCAAGCCGGTCTACGCCGGCGAGCTGCAGGCGCGCTCGCTTGGCGCCAGCGTCGAAGCTTACGACCTTCAAGGCCGGCCACAGATCGGCGAGGTCGGCGAGCTGGTGATCACCCAACCGATGCCTTCGATGCCTCTCTGCTTCTGGAACGACGACAACGACGAGCGCCTGATCGCCAGCTACTTCGCCCACTTTCCCGGCGTCTGGCGTCACGGCGACTGGATCAAAATTAACGATCGCGGCGGCTGCGTGATCTACGGGCGGTCAGACGCCACCATCAACCGCCACGGCGTGCGCATGGGCACGGCTGAGATCTATCGCGTCGTAGAATCCTTCCCGCAGTTATCCGACGCGATGGTTGTTGATACCGAGGGCTTAGAGGGCGAGCCCTTTATGGCCCTCTTCCTGGTCATGAATTCAGGGTTTAGCCTGGACGATGCGCTAAAGAAACAGATAGCGGCCGCCTTGCGCCAGGAGCTGTCGCCCCGCCACGTTCCCGACGAAATCGTCGCCGCGCCGCAGATCCCCTACACGCTCAGCGGCAAAAAGATGGAAATTCCCGTGCGCCAGATTTTAATGGGGCGCAGGCCCGAAGACGCCGTCAATCTCGGCGCGATGCGCAATCCCGGCGCCGTCGAATTCTTCCTGGAGTACGCCAGGCGACATAAAACGTAACAGTCGTGCGCGCGGTTGCGCCCGCTAGTTTACAAGTCCCCGGCGACCTCGTCGTCGCCATCCAACAGGCGGCGCAGCTCCTCTTCCCACACCGCGTCGAGCGGCTCAAACGGCACTTCGTCAAACTCCTCCGCCAGGCGCTCCATATACTCGCGCACCGAAAGCTGCGGGCTGGCGCTTTCTAATTCTTCCACCCGCGCGTCCACCACCTCCACCAACCGCCGACTTCGCTCCTGCAGGTCGCTCAGGTCGATGTCCATCTTCAACATGTAATTCACCCGCCGCATCACACCCAGCCAGGCCATGAAGTCATTCTCCAGCCGAATGGCATTGCCGATTTGCGGAATATTGGAGAAATCATAGGTCGGCACCATGGCGTATAGGCCCACAAACTCGATGTCGCGCTCGGCCGCGCGCCGGCAAAAATAGGAGCCGATGCTCGCGCCGCCATGATAATCGGTGAAATGAACCGCCAGGTTCTCTAGCTCTTCCTTCAACTGGGGCCGGCTGTAATTGCACGATATCATGCGCTCTTTGTCGTAGGGCAGCTCGCCATACACGCCGCCGAGCCCTATGATACGGCGCACGCCCATTTCCTCGACTGTTCCAAGCAGCGCCGCCACATACTTCTCAATGTTCATATGCGGCTCGTCGCCTAGAAAGATGAGCAACCCGCGCTGCTCATCGCCGGTGTAGTAAAGCTCATTGCGCTGCGACTCTAACGATTGCGGAAAGCCGTCGTCAAAGCGCACCACAGGCCGCACCAGATCATGCGTCCCAGGAATTTGAAACAGGTAGAAATCGTCTGGTTTCATCTCGCCAATTTGCTGTGCGCCCGTCTGCTTCACCAGATATCGCGGTAGACCCGACGAAATCGAGCCGGCATCGGCCCATTGCCGCCATCCGGCAATCATATAAAGCTCTTCCGCTGCCGGCTGTTCCCAAATCTCCAGAACGTCGCTCATAAAGCATTACTCCGCTGTGCAGTTGTGAGGCCACATACAGACCTAGTCGCGCGCTCCCTCGCCAAACCATGCTTGCAGGCGCTCTTGCTCAAAGCGCTGCTTATCCGCCAGATACTCACGGCTTGCGGCGCTGAGTGTCACCTCTGGCCCCTCCAGGGCTAAGAAGTCGCCTTCGACCATCCTTGCCTGTCCCTCGCCCACTTCCAGGAAACAACCCCCGGCGCCGTCGAAAGTAGCTTCCGGCTCGCGCCCGTCTAGAGCGGCGGCAATTCTCTGCGCTGCCACGCGCCCTTCGCCTTCGGCGAAGACGCCCGCCATAGGCAGCGGCATACCGTTGGCCATGGTCACCATGGTTACGTCGCCTACCGCATAAACGCCTGGAAAGATAGTTTCCAAGGTCCGTGAATCAACCTGAATCCAGCCGTCCTCTTGCGCCAGGCCACTAGAGACTACGACGTGGGGGCAGCGATGGGGCGGCACGCCCAGCAGCAGGTCATACTGCCGCTGCTGCTGGCCAAAGAACACCGTCTGGTCTTCCACGGCCGTAGCCTGATGCCCTGGTAAAAAGCGGATACCGTGTTTGGCCAGATGTTCTTCGATCACGCCGCAGCCGGCGCTGCCGACGATAGGCAGAGTCGCTGGCAAGGGCGTAAACAGCTCCATTTCCACTGTGACGCCCCTCGCGTGAAACCATTCGGCGGCCATGATGGCGATTTCATAAGGCGCTGGCGGGCATTTGTAAGGCAGGCCATAGACGCCAACCGAGACGCGTCCTCCCTTGAACTGCTCTAGCTGCCGGCGCACGCCTTCCAGACCCTCCGCGTCATAAACGTTCCAGACATGGGCCTGGAAACCGGGAACCTGCTCTACGGCCAAGCGCGCGCCCAAGGCCACGATCACGGCATCGGCTTCATAGCGCTGGCCATCCACATCGGCGGCGCGCTGCGCAGGGTAAATAGCCGTCACTTCGCCTTGCGTGAATTGAATGCCGGCGTTCTGCAGATTGGCCAGCGCGCCGCGAGCGGCGTCTGGTCGCCCGTCGCCAAGCAGGATCCAGGTCTTGCGGAAGCCGACCATAAAATGGGCCGCACGATCAATGAGTATAATCTCGTCATCAGGTCGTAGACGGCGCAGCTCATGCGCTGCCGCAACGCCGCCAAAACCACCGCCCAAAATCAAAGTGCGCCTCAACAACATCCTCCGTTTTCCTAGTTTGCGCCACCGCCATACAACGCAGCGGCTAACGCATCTTACCACACTTCGGCAAACGGGCGCGATCAGACGGGCGCTATTAAGCGTCCCATAAAGCAGCGGATTCTTCTTCTTCCGGGGGTCGCGGCGGCGATTACGCCGGCTGCAGCGGCATCACCTTGCCGGGGACAAGACCTTCTGCTCGCAGCCGGCGCATGACTTCGTCTTCAACGAAGGCCAGGTAGAGCAGTTGATCCGGCGAGGGCAAGGGTATGAACCGGCGACTCTCGCCCTGGTCGGCGACGGCGCGATTGACAATATCTAGCACCCGATAGTCAAAGTAGTCACTCTCGGCTGCTACATCGCATTCATACCTTGCACCACGGTTTTCAAATGACAGCAGGCGTCTGTCGTCACGAATAGACTCATGAATTGCGCCCGGAGCCAGGGAGCCGCCGCTATAAGGCGCCAAAACGTGCAGATGAGCAGCATACGACTCACCCTGCGCACTCGTTTCATAGATACTCTCCCCATCGAAGGCCACCACTGCGAGCCCCAACCAGGCGCTTTGCGGGTCCTGCCGGAAGGCATCGCGTAGCTGCCGCGCCATGCCCGGTGACGTATCCGGCCAACCCGCTTTCAGCAGCGCCCGCCCGTAAGCCTCCACGCCAATGCTGCGCATTCTCTCCAGGAACTGCTGACTGGCGACCGACGTTATTGCCGGTGGGTCGCCGGCTTCGATCATGCCCACGCCAACACTCTGCAGCACCGCCGCCATCGCTGGCGGCATTCCTGCGAGGCTGCCGAACGCTAGCTGCACGCGACGATGGTCATAACGGCGACGCAGCAGGTCTAGCTGTCGCACCAGACGCCGCGTTAGCGCCGTAACGCTGGCGTCGCTTTGGAAATAGGGGCCAGCCCAATAGTAAGACTTCACTTCGACCACAGTACCATCACTTAGAACAAGGTCCGCAGCCGCCTGTCCCGGCGCCGCCTCGCTGGCGCGCACAACCTGCGGCGCTTCGCGGCGCTCCGCGCCAGACTTTCGCGCAGCCGAAAGATGCTCTCGCGCCGTGTTTACGGCGTACTCGCCAACAGCCGCCGCCTGCTTCACCAGCGCGGCTGGCTCAATGGAACCCGAGCCGGCGACAGTTACGAGCGTCTGTTCAGGCTGCGCTGCTTTGCCTGCCGTGGCGTGCCCTGCAGCGCGACCATCGCCTTCTGCAATTGCGCCTACATCGGCTTCTAGCGCATGGCCTGCAGGTCGCACTTGCCCTTCGGCCAAACGTCCCGACTCTTGCGCATCTGCCTCCGGCGCCATGCTCTCGCCTGCGCTTTCCGCGCTGGGGCCAGCCTGAGATACAGTGCCGCCGCGCTGTTCCGCCGCCGCACCTGGCGGTTCACTCTGGCTTATGCCTCCCGAAACGAGGTCGTCCTGGGGCGGCGCAGCCTTCGCTTCCGATTGCATCGGCGCTCGTTCGGGTGCGACATCCTGGGACGTGCCGCCGCGTTCCTCAAACGATGCAGCCACATCGCGCGCCCGGTCGGCTACATCGCCGCTGTCTGCGCCGCTTGCCTGCTGCTCGGCCCGCCCGCCCGACCAATCCGCCCTGCGCCCCACTTCTGTTGGCTCTGCTGCGCTACGCGACCGTTGCAGGTCACGCGCTTCCACAGCGCCGCTCTCTTTTTCTGCCTGAAGCATCCCCCGCCCCTGGCTTTCTTGCTCCACTGCCGGACCTTGTCTCGCGGCCGTCTGGCCCGCTCTGGCTTTCAATGCGCTCGGGGGCTCACCGCTACGCGTCGCCTCCAACCCTTCCGTGCGCACCAAACCCAGCGAGCGATCCCATTCGTCAACTTCTCCCGGCGTGACGCTCTCCATGGTCGCACCCCCCTTCATGCGCCGCCGCGCGCCGGAGAATGGACCTATGTCCAGGCCAATGGCTGTAAGGGCTGAGAAGACACCAAGACCAACCGCTGCCGCCAGTGCCGCACGTAACGTGTAGTAACAGTCGTTCAGGCTGCTGCAGTTGTCGGCATAGCCGTTTTCCGCGACTAGCAGCCCCACGGCTGCCGTCACGAGCGCAATGGGCATTGGTTTCAAGCGACGACGCATCAGTTCATTCCTTGTGCACGGCGGGCAGCTTTTGCTAACCATCAGCCTGCCGTAGCCTGGCTTTCTTCACGTAGCGGGTCAAGCAGGTAAAACGTGATTAATGCGAACAAGGTCAGCAAAAGGATGGGGCGGAACGAGTTGGTGCGCAAAAGGGCCGGACCCAACACGGCTCGCGCTACCACACTGGTCACAATAACGCCTGCAGCCAGTCGCAGCGGCAATGGTATGCGCCGCACTAGGCGCGCCCAAGGCAATATCACGTCGGCCTTCAACAGGCGCGCCCGCGCCAACTGCAGTACGGTTATCACTGCAAGTAAGATCAACCCGTCCCACCAGGCTTCCACCATGCCGGCCAGCATCAGCGTCGCCCATAGGGAGGTCAGAGCCACGCGTCCTACCGCCGGAATAGCCGCCGACAGTGGCGTGACCGGCTCAACCTCGTTTAAGGCTGCCTCGCTGGCGTCGAGCCTGGCACGCCATTCGGATCTGGCTGCTATTTGCTGCTGCATTACCATTCGCGCCAGTGACGCCGCGCCCGCGATGATTAATAGCGGCGTTCCTTGGCGCTGGAGGATTACCATGGCAGCAACCGATGGTGTGCCACCGCGCCATGTAAACACTGGCCGGATCAGGATGGGCACTACCTGCATCCACAGATAGACAAACAGCACCGTAAGCAAGAGATGCCCGGCAATGGCCAGCGCCGCACGCACTTGCCGCGGCACGCTGCGTGGCGGCCGGAGCTGAGCCAGTAATCCTTTTGTCGCTAGGGCAATGCCTGTGGTCATAAACGCTAACAAGCCATATTCGATCAATAATGGAATTCGTACCCTGATTAAATGGGAGATAAAGCTGTTCCGAAAGGTCCACTCGCTATGAAACAGAAAGAAGTCGCCGAGCGCGTAGCCCACCAGGAACATGACCCCCAAATGACCACTTAACACACCCAGTACCACGGCCAGGCTCAGTACAATCCAGGACTCAGAAAACACCTCCTGAAACCCGAGGTGCCAACCGCCCAGCGCGAACCCCACCAGCAGAGCCAGCGGTGGCAGGATTGCCGCGATGGCGGGCCACACCGTGAGATACAGCCCGTCCACCATGATTTGCAGCGGTCGAGCCGCCACCCGCCTCACCAGATGTGGTAGCTGAATCCACCACAAATTGGCCAGATTACCGGCTGCTGCTTTCATCGGCACTCTCCTTTGAATCGAGAAGCCAGCGCGCGCTATAGCCCAAGACGGCGCCGTATACGATATGGCCCAGCACCGATACCTGTAGAAATTCGTCCAACGCTCTCATGTCCAGCCAACCGGGATAGACGCTAACCATCATCAGCTCCAAGATCATGGCCCAGCCGATGCCTGCCCATACGCCCCGCTTCCCGGCAATGATCGTATAGGCCAGCGCAAAGCCGATGCCATTTGCAAAATGGTAGATGACCCCTAAAAGTCTGACCCATGCCCCGCTGAAACCGGCTCCCACGAGCGCCTGTCCAAATACATTGAAAATATCGAAGGGCCAAAAAGCAATGCCCGTTACCTCGATTAGCAAGAATCGCACCAGGTCATAAGCTGATGTCGCCAGAATACCAGCAATGGCTCCGGCCCACATCAACCGGCGCAGCTCCGACCTCCGTTTTTCACCCGCCTGCCGCCAGATCGTTACGCCGATAGCGATGGCGACCGCCAGCACCAACCCTGCTGTCACCAGCAGCGACAGCCCCGACGCAATATAGATCAGCAGCGCTACCCCGGTCGATAAGAAGAGAATACCGAAGAGCATCCTGTATCTTGACTGTAGCTCTGACTCGCTCCGATTCATGGGCCCTCCTCACTCTGCAGCAGCTTCCTCAAGTAAGGCACATGCTCCGCGGCGGCCTCTTCTCCCATTTTGATAATGTACGGAATTTTGTCCACGTCGAAGCTTGAAATGTCCGCGCCGAAATCTGGCCATATGGGCACAATTTCAGCATGGTGCACGGCATTGTAAAAGGCAAACGTCGAGCGCAGGATATTATTCATATAGACGGCATTTAGATGCGACTGAACGGCATGAAACGAGCGCATGCGCCGACGCAGGGTCAATTCAAAACCCATGCTAACGATCACATGCGCGCCTTCCTTGATAGCCACATCAATTGGCAGCGGATCCGCCACCGCGCCGTCGGTTAGCAAGCGTCCCTCCACTTCCCATGGCGCAAAGATCATCGGAATGGCGATACTGGCGCGTATAGCGTCTGCCAGCCGGCCGCCAGTCAAGACGACGCGTTCGCCGCTGTAAAAATCTGTTGCCACCACATAAAGCGGTATGGTGGCGTCGGCAAAGGTCCTCTCGCCATAAACGGCCTTCAACCGCTCCCAAATCAGGTCGTCGTCGACCAGCCCCGAACGCTCGTCAAATGGTCGCTCGCGCGCCATCGCCGCGCGCAAATTGGAGGCGAAACCGCTCATGACATCCGCGGTCCACAGCTCCGTCGTATTCTTCACAAACTCGTCAAGGTCATCAGCCAAGGCAATGCCGGCAGCGTAAAGGCTGCCGCCGCTGCAGCCGATCACCAGATCGAGCTCTATCTCTTCTTGCTGCAGAGCTCTCCACAAGCCCAGCGCCGCAGCGCATTTCACGCTGCCCGAACCGATGACCAGCGCCAGGCGACGCTTAAGGTGCGACATGCTCACCGTTCCTGCGCATAGGTTTGCAGCGCTGCGTCGACCGTGTCGTGAATCTGTAGAATGTTGGCAAAGCCACTCATTTCAAAGACACGCTGCACGCCCTTCTGCAATCCCGCCACACGCAGATCGCCTCCCAGCTGACGACTTTCTTTAAGCACCAGCAGGATCGAGCGCAGCCCTGCGCTGCTGGCATAGCTGACGTCGCTGAGGTCGAGCACCAGGTGAGTATGGCCCTCGGCAACCTGTGCGCTCATCTGCTCGTGGAGCGTATCGGCCGTTAGTGCGTCGATGCTTCCGGAAACCGCTATGATTGTGCCCTGTTGCGCGTGACGTATATCGATGTTCATAGTTATCCTCTGTCGATTCGCTTTCTCAGTATGAGGGTGTTTCCTTCCTCGTCACTCACGTAGTCAACCTTGTCCATCGTCTCGTAGATAAAAAACAGGCCAAATCCGCCGGCCGGCCGCTCCTCTAGAGGAAGTGTAATATCGGGTTTTGGGGCGCTGCTGGGCTCAAATGGGTGCCCAAAATCGGTCAGACGCACTTCCACTTCGTCATCTCTAACCATCATGTCCAACATGATCGAGCCTGGGTTCATTCCCGCATAGCCGTGCTGCACCACATTGGTGCAGGCCTCGTCGATCGCCAGCTTCAGGTCGTAAGCCGTATCGTCGTCGATTCCATGCGCCCGGCACACTTCGTCCACGAAATCGCGAAACTGGGCTAACGAGTCCAGATGCGCCGCGCGCGTTGTTCGATAGCTCTTGATCATGGCCTATCCTCTAATAGTCGGCGTCGGGAAATGTATTGACGCCGGCCTCCTGCCCTACCTGTTTGACCATGCGCAGGCCGTCCCACGTCTGGCCAATCTCTTCCAGGACCCCATCTTGAATGGCCCAGGCGCGTCCTCGTACGGTGCGCCACTGCTCGGCCTTGCGAAACGGCGTACTTCCATTAAGCGCCCCTCGCAAGCGCCCGTCTTCTTGAAACTCACGGTGAATATCGTCCATCAGCTTGTGTCCACGAACATAGGCAAAGCCCCGTTTCTCGAAAATCCAGGCGGTCGCATAATTCAATGGTTCCAGGAACAGAGAGTAATGTCCCATCATCGCCAGGAAGGTTTCAATGTTGTTGAAGACATCGCGCGAGGCGCGCAGGGCAGCCCGCACCTGCCCGGGCGCCAAACCCGCGTCCATCGCCCGTTCCTCCTCCGCAAGATTGCGGCGCACTGTACCAAACTGAGTCTGCCGTCCAGTCTCGTCGACGTCCGTGGCGAAGCGCGGCGCGGCCGGATCTGCCAGCACCAGGAGGTTTAGGTCGACGCCGTTCATGGCGTTGTCCTGCAGCTCTACAAGGTAGAATGGATCTTGCGCGTCGCTATTGTGTCGCGCCTCTACACGCAGCAAACCAGACTCCGGGCGCATGGTCACGCGCACCAGCTCTCCGTCCCCGCTACCTTTCCAGCTTGCCGGCTTAATCTGATAGCGCGCCAGTAGGTACGGCGGCGCCAGAATACGCAGCATTCGCTGCTTCACAGGCTCTGGAAGGGTCAGCAGCGCCCGCAACGAGATCGGCGCGCCAGAATCTTCCAGCAGTTGGCGAATTGAAAACTGCTCTGGATCGGGCCCAAACTTGTGCGGCTCATCTTTGCGTTGCAAGAATCGGAACATATCCGCTTGTTCCCAGCTAAGGACGACCTGGCTATTGGAGAAGATGTACAACACCACTGAGCATTAGCATTATACACAAGACTTGCGTATCTCCTAAGCTGCGCCGTTTGGCGAAACCGTGAGCGCCCTGGTTGTCGCCGCTTGATAATTAGCAGCAAATGGCGCATACTCAGAGCATCACACCGAGTAGCCTAGGAGTCTTCGATGAGCGAAAACAGCCTTAATCCAGGCATCTCCCTCGACCTCAACTGGGTGATGTCTGTGAAAGTAAATCGCAGCGCTGCTCAGCGCCGTGTGGCTACGATCACGAAGCGACGCTCAATTAAGAAGGATTGGCAGGCCGCCTGGCTGCTGAAAGCGATCACCATGATGGACCTCACGACCCTCGAAGGCTCCGACACGCCCGGCCGCGTGGCGCGCCTCTGCGCCAAGGCCCGCCAGCCCGTTCGCCAGGATATTCTTGAAGCCCTGGACGTCGGCGACAGGAACCTTCAGGTTGGAGCCGTCTGTGTCTACCCCAACCGTGTGCGCGACGCCGTGCGCGCCCTGCACGGCGCGGACATCCCCGTCGCCGCCGTTGCCCCTGGCTTCCCATCAGGCCAGGTTTCTATAGAAATGCAGCTCGACGAAATCGAGAAGCTGGTGGAAACGGGCGCGCGTGAAATCGACATTGTCATCAGCCGCGAACACGTCCACACGGGACGGTGGGAGCAGCTTTACGAAGAGATACGCACATTGCGCAAGGCCTGCGGCCAGGCCGCGCACATGAAGACGATCATCGAGACCGGCGAACTGGGCACGCTCACCAACGTCTATCGCGCCAGCATGGTGGCCATGATGGCCGGCAGCGACTTCATCAAGACCTCCACGGGCAAGGCCAAAGAAAACGCCACGCTGCTGGTAGGCCTGGTCATGGTGCGCGCCATCCGCCACTATTACGAAAGCACCGGCTACCAGGTGGGCTTCAAGCCTGCGGGTGGCATTAGCAAAGCCAAAGATGCCCTCAACTGGCTCATTTTGATTAAAGAAGAACTGGGCGACGACTGGTTAACGCCCAGCCTCTTCCGCTTTGGGGCCAGCAGCCTGCTGGGCGACATCGAGCGTCAGTTGTCGCATCATGTCACCGGGCGTTACGCATCCAGCAAATACATGCCCATTCCCTGACAGCCATCTGCCCGCGGCCGCAGGCGCCGCGGGCGTGAGATGGAGGAGACATCCAGGATGAACGTATCTGAAATTCTCGAAACGATGGCTTACGGTCCCGCGCCGGAGTCTCCGGCCGCCGCCATGGCCTGGCTAGACGATCACGACCGCGATTTTGGTCTCTTCATCGGCAACAATTGGCTCAAACCAGAAGGCCGGGCGACCATGCCGGCTATAAACCCGGCAACCGGCGAAGAGCTGGCGCAGGTCACCATTGCCGCGGGCGCCGAGGTAGACGCCGCTGTGGAAGCCGCGCGCGCTGCCCAGGCAGAATGGGCGCAAACCTCCGATCACGGGCGGGCGCGACACTTATACGCTATCGCCCGCGGCATTCAAAAGCACCATCGCCTGCTGGCCGTGCTGGAATCGCTGGACAACGGCAAACCGATCCGCGAAAGCCGCGACCTCGACGTGCCGCTCGTTGCGCGCCACTTCTACTACCACGCCGGCTGGGCGCAGCTAATGAGCAAAGAGCTGCCTGGCCACGAGCCACACGGCGTGGTGGGCCAGATCATTCCCTGGAACTTCCCCCTGCTCATGTTGGCCTGGAAGATTGCCCCGGCGCTGGCCATGGGCAACACGGTTGTGCTGAAGGCTGCTCCGGCCACGCCGCTGACGGCCCTTCTCTTCGCCGAAATCGTGGCCGAAGCCGGGCTGCCCCCCGGGGTCGTCAACATCCTCACGGGCGACGACGACACCGGCAAGTTCATGACCGCACACCCTGGCTTCGACAAATTCGCCTTCACCGGCTCCACGGAAGTAGGCAAGATCATCCGCCGCGCCGTCGCCGGCCGCGGCGTTAAGCTATCGCTGGAGCTGGGCGGCAAGTCACCCTACATCGTCTTCGACGACGCCGATCAGGAAGCGGCCATCGAGGGCCTGGTGGACGCCATCTGGTTTAACCAGGGAGAAGTGTGCTGCGCCGGCTCGCGCCTGCTAGTGCAGGAAAATGTCGCCGACCGCTTCTACGAGCAGTTGCGGCAACGCATGGACAAGCTGCGCGTCAGCGATCCTTTGGACAAGAGCATCGACATTGGCGCTGTGATCGACCACACGCAGCTAGAGCGCATCGACGCTTGGGTGCAGCGCGGCGTGGCCGAAGGCGCAGCGCTCTACCAGCCACAATGCGAGCTGCCGCCAGGCGGCTGCTACTACCCCCCAACGCTGCTCACCAACGTCTCGCCAGCTTCCAGCGTGGTTCAAGAAGAGATATTTGGCCCCGTGCTGGTAGCCATGACCTTCCGCACGCCCGACGAGGCCATATTGCTGGCCAACAACACGCGCTATGGTCTGGCAGCCAGCTTGTGGTCGGAAAACATCAACCTGGCCCTCGACGTCTCGACGAAAATTAAAGCAGGTACGGTGTGGATTAACGCCACCAACCTCTTCGACGCCGCGTCGGGCTTTGGCGGTTATCGTGAGAGTGGATTCGGGCGGGAAGGCGGTAAGGAAGGGCTGTACGAATACGTGCGGCCCGCCTGGCAGCCGCGCTTCCGTGGCCCCGACCAGCCTGAAATCGACGAAAAGTGGGGCGCCTACGTGCCCGGCCGGCCGGCCAGCTTGCCGCGCAGCAACGGGCGCGGCAACGGCCTGGGCGTGGATCGCACGGCCAAACTGTATATCGGCGGCAAACAAGTGCGGCCCGATGGCAATTACGCCTACCCCGTGCGCAATACCAGGGGCGACCTGGTAGATTACGCCGGCGACGGCAACCGCAAAGATATCCGCGACGCCGTCGAAGCGGCGCATGGGGCCCGCGGCTGGGCCGACCGCACGCCGCACAACCGTGCTCAAATCCTCTACTATATCGCTGAGAACCTGGACATTCGCGCCGAGGAATTCGCCGCGCGCCTGCGCGCCATGACCGGCCAAAGCCTCAAAGCGGCGCGCCAGGAAGTGGACCTGGCCGTCAGCCGCCTCTTCTCCTATGCCTCTTATGCCGATAAATATGGCGGCGTCCTGCAAGAGACCACGCTTTATGGCCTGGTTGTAGGTCTCACCGAACCCGTCGGCGTGATCGGTATTGCCTGCCCCGACGACTACCCACTTCTGGGCTTCGTCTCGCTGCTCGCCCCGGCCATTGCCCGCGGCAACGCGGTGATTATTATCCCGGCGAGCGGCGCGCCGTTGGCCGCCACAGACTTTTACCAGATCCTCGACACATCCGACCTGCCCGGCGGCGTGGTGAATATTGTCACAGGCAACCGCGACCACCTCACGCGCACGCTGGCTGAGCACGACGACGTCGATGCCCTCTGGTACTTTGGCGACGCCGCCGGCAGCGCCGAAGTAGAGTTTCGCGCTGCAGGCAACATGAAGCGCACCTGGGTGAACTTTGGCCAGGCGCGCGATTGGAGCGATGCCCTACAAGGTGAAGGCCAGGAGTTCCTGCGCCACGCCACGCAGGTCAAGAACATCTGGGCGCCGATGGGAGAATAGCGGCGTGCACGCCGATACCGTTCTTTACAACGCGCGCATCGTCACCCTGGATGCCGCGCAGCCACAGGCGGCGTCGCTGGCCATACGCGACGGCAAAGTGCTGGCCCTGGCGGCCGACAACAGCCTGCGCGGCCACGTGCGCCCCGGCGGCGAAGCCATCGACCTGCAAGGCCGCACCGCGCTGCCGGGCCTGATCGATGCCCACGTGCACCTCTCCTGGTATGCCGACTATCTGCACAACGTCGACTTGCGCCCCAGCCGCTCCGCCGCGGAAGCAGCGCAAATGGTCGCCATTCGCGCAAACACAGCGCCCGCCGGTAGCTGGATCCGCGGTCACGGTTGGTCACAGGAAAACTGGCCCGGCCGCGCCTTTCCAAAGGCGGCCGAACTCGACGCCCTGATTCCCGGCCATCCTGTCTATCTCACCACACAGTCGGCGCACGCCGCCTGGGCCAATTCGCTCGCTCTCAAGATGGCAGGGGTCAACGCCGCCACCGCCGACCCGCCCGGCGGCGCCATTGCCCGCGACGAAGAGGGCCGGCCCAGCGGCATGCTGTTTGAGACGGCTATGCATCTCGTTTCCCGCGCCATTCCGTCGCCCACCGCCGCGCAGCTTGCCGATCGCATTCAAGGAGCCGTGCGCCGCGCCCACCGCGGCGGGCTCACCGGCGTACACGACTTCGACGGCGCGCTGGCCTTTCGCGCCTACCAGATTTTGCAGCAGCGCGGCGAGCTTAGCCTGCGCATCGTCAAGAATCTACCTGTCGAGCTGCTAGACCAGGCCATCGCCCTTGGCCTGCGCTGGGGCTTCGGCAGCGACTTCCTGCGCATCGGCGGCATCAAGACGTTTGCCGACGGGGCCCTCGGTCCGCGCACGGCGTGGATGATCGCGCCGTACGAAGGCGAAGCCCATAACACCGGCATCTGCGTCACCGATCCTGAAGAAATGACCGAAAACGTGCGCAAAGCCAGCCTTGCCGGATTGCCTTCCACCATTCACGCCATCGGCGACCGCGCCGTGCACGAAGTGCTCAACGCCTACGAAACCGTGCGCCGCGAAGAAGCCGGCCACGGCATCGAGCCGGCGCGGCGGCGCCATCGCATCGAGCATGTGCAGCTCATCCAGCCGCAAGATGTGGCGCGCCTCGCCCAGCTAAAGATCATCGCCTCCATGCAACCTATTCATGCCATCTCCGACATGGTGATGGCCGACAATTACTGGGGAAAGCGCGCCGACTTCGCCTACAACATCCGCGCGCAAATCGACGCTGGGGCCGCCTTGGCTCTGGGCAGCGACGCGCCGGTCGAAGCCATCGAGCCCCTGCCCAACATCCAGGCGGCCA
Organism: uncultured Ardenticatenaceae bacterium; assembly: GCA_964384155.1. GTDB lineage: Bacteria > Chloroflexota > Anaerolineae > Promineifilales > Promineifilaceae > JAAYYY01. The sequence goes on along the minus strand of CAYLJW010000003.1, from coordinate 23,266 downwards.
TCACGCGGCGCCGGCCTGACGGCTCGCCCCACCCCCATGGCTGGCGCAGCAGCCCTGAACAGTCTCGGCTCCTCAGCCTCGAAGAGGCCTTGCACGGTTTCACCACCGGCCCGGCCTACGCCGCCGGTCTCGAAAGCCGGCTGGGCAGGCTGCGCCCCGGCTTCCTGGCCGATCTGGTCGTCCTGGACCGCGACATCCTCAGCGCCGATCCGCTGTCCATCGGCCAGATCGCTGTTCTGGCGACCATGGTCGGCGGGGCCTGGGTGTATCGCGATTTATAGCACTGCTGTTATGCGCTAAGGGGGGCCTGTCGTTTATGATGCGGTGCGCCGCGCCACCACCAGCGTCAGGTCGTCTGAGGGCGGGCTGCCGCCGCTGAACTGCTCTACAGAATCGACGATTGCCTGCATCAGCTCCGGCGCGGAGCGCCACGCACGCGATTCGAGCAGGGATTGCAGGCGCTCATCGCCATAGAAATCACCGGCGCTGTTGCGCGCTTCGGTGACGCCGTCGGTGAAGAATACTAGAAAATCGCCGGCGGCGACCTCAACCTGGTGCTGCTCATAGACCGCATCCTGCACAAAGCCAAGCAGCGGGTCGTGGGACACCAGGAATTCACAGAGGCCGCTCGCAGCGCGCAGCCAGAGCGGGCGTTCGTGCCCGCCGTTGGCATACGATACCAGCCCCGAGTTGCCTCGCAGGCATGCACAAAAGGCAGTGAGAAATAAGGGGTAACGCGTGTCTGTGGCAATCACACAGTTCGCTTGCCGCAGCGTCTCGGCGGGTCCCTCGCCGCGAATCGATTCCGCGCGAATGGTCGTGCGACAGGAAGCCATGAACAGCGCTGCCGGTACCCCCTTGCCCGTCACGTCGGCAATCACCAGCTGCATCTCCTGACGATTGTCGGGAATGATCACGAAGTCATAAAAGTCGCCGCCTACCTGCTGCGCCGCTTCATAAGTCGCCGCGAATTCCCATCCTGCCAAAGGGGGGCATTGGTTCGGAATGAGGCTCAACTGAATCTCGCGGCCGATGCGCAGCTCTTCTTCCAGGCGTTGGCGGCCCACTTCTTCGTCGATAAAGCGGCGCAGGCGCGCCGACATGATCGACATGACGTGTAAAACGAACTCCGGCGACTCCTTGATCAGGGCGCGGAAGGCGTTGCGGTCGATGCGCAGCAGGCGGCTATCCGTGCGGGCCACGGCCCGTGCGCTTCGCGGCCGGTCTTCCACCAGCGCCATCTCGCCAAATAGGTCGCCCGCTTCCAGCCGGTCAATGGTCGCGCCCTGCAAGGTGATGAACACACGGCCCTGCAAAACGACGAACATCTCCATGCCCGGCTCGCCGGCATCGAAAATTACCTCGCCGGCCGAAAAGGCGGCAATGTTTTCGGCCTGCTTAGAGATGTCCAGATCGAACAGCATTAGAAGGCGGCCACCGCCTGCTGCTGGTTATCGTGGATATCCAGGAACATGTCGTATCCGGCGATCGTCAGCGCTTTCATGGCATTCTTCGACGGCCGCAACAATTTGAGGTGGCGAGACTTGTAATCGCCGCTGGCGATTCCGCGGCGTACCGATTGGCCCCCCTCTTCGCCATCCGCCTCGCCCAGAAGGTTATAGACATAATGCAACACGCGCAATCCTGCGCTGCTAATGTAAGGAACCTGCCTGAGATCAAGCAAAAGATCACGCGCGCCGGCCTCATAGGCCTCTTTGATGCGTGATTGCAGCGGTTCTTCGTGCACCAGGTCTCCATTCAAATGCAGAATCGTAACCGGGACACGTCCTTCTGCCTGCGATACCGTTATCTCCATCTATTTCCCTCCTGAATTCACCCTGCCGAGCCGGATTCCTCACATCGCCGTTGACTGCCTGGTATGTTAACGAGAAACAGTAGGTGGGTCAAAGTTTTTCACAGATCGCCGCATAAAAGTGAACATCGGCGTGCGTGAAGGCTGACCCTAATGCCCCGACCTCTCACCGCTGAGATACGCTGCCGGATCCTTCTCGAAGCTGGCCAGGCAGCCGCCGCAGCAGAAGTAATATATCTGGTCCTCATACGACGTTTTGTAGGCCGCGCCGGCAATTTCCACCTGCATATGGCAGACAGGATCGACCGCATGCGTCATCGCTTCGCTCTGCTGCTCTTCATCTGTCTCACCTTTGAAGAGCGCCAGATCCAGCATTTCAGCATTGCGCCGCCGCTGTACTATCTCAGCCATGATGCTCAGCGCAATCTCGTCGCCGCGCCGCGCCTGAATGTCCAGGCCCGCAGGCGACTTAAGCGGCATCATCTCCTCGTCCGTCAGGCCACGCGTTGCCAGGTATTCGCGTACGGCCGCGGCGCGGCGCGGGCTGGCCACCAGCCCCACATAACCCGGCTTGCACTTTAGTACCTGCTCCAGGGCTGCCTCGTCATGGGTGCCGTGTGTGGCAATCACTACATAGGTAAATGGCCCAATATACGCGGCCATCTCATCCAGTGTCGCCAGGGTCAGATCCGCGACCTCGATGCCGGCCGCATCTCCCGCCGGATCCACGACGACGAGCTCGTAGTTCATCGCCGCGCCAAGGTGCGCCAGGGCCTGCGCCACAGGCAAACCGCCCACAATCATCAGCCGTGGGCGTGGCTGCTGCGGTTCGATATAAATTTCGAGTGTGCCGCCACTGTAGCAGGTCATGGCCATTTCCTCCACACCTTCTCGTGGCGTCTGTTCGTCCGGGGCCACCGACAGCCGAATGAGCCGCGCCTTATCCTCCCGCAGCGCCCGCAGCGCCTCGCGGATCACCGTTGGCTGCGCGCAGCTCCCGCCAATCCAGCCATGCATCACGCCGTCAATGGTCACAATGGCCCTGTCGCCCGGCTTGCCAGACGTGGGCCGCTCGGCGCGCACCACGGTAGCCGTCACAAAAGGCATTCCTTTCTGTACCAGCTCCGCAGCGGTTGCATAAAAATTGTCAATCATCATCTACGCTCCTCAAGAGCGGCGGCCGGCGCCCACCCTGCGCCGGCCACCTGCTGCATACCGTTAAGCCCTTACTCTGTTACGCCCGCATCGCGCAGCGCGCGCCAGACCTTCTCCGGGGTGATAGGGATGTCGATGTGGCGTACGCCAAGGTGCCACAACGCGTCGACAACCGCATTGGCTATGGCCGGCGGCGCGCCCACCGTGGGGCTTTCGCCTACGCCCTTGGCGCCCAGCGGATGGTGCGGCGACGGCGTGATGGTGTGGCCGACCTCCCACCTTGGCGACTCTACGGCCGTGGGCAGCAGATAATCGGCAAAGGTGCCCGTCAGGCATTGCCCATTTTCATCGTAGACAATCTCTTCATACAGCGCCGGGGCCAGTCCCATGGTCAGGCCGCCGTGCACCTGGCCTTCCACCACCAGCGGATTGATGATGTTGCCGCAGTCGTCAATGGCCACGAAACGCCGCACGTGCACCTCGCCGGTCCCTTTGTCGATGTCTACCACGCAGATGTAGCTGCCAAAGGGGAAGGTCAGGTTGGGCGGGTCGTAGTAATCAGTCGCCTCCAGGCCCGCTTCCACCCCCGGTGGATGGTTGGTGTATGCGGCAAAGGCGATCTCCTGGATAGTTTTGGCCTGGTCGGGCGAGCCCTTCACCTGCCATTGGTTCACGTTCCACTCCAGATCCTCTTCGCCCACCTCCAGCAAGTGCGCTGCTATCTTGCGCGCCTTGGCGCGGATCTTGCGCGCGGCGATGGCCGCCGCCGCTCCGGCCGTCGGCGTCGAGCGGCTGGCATAGGTGCCCAGGCCATATGGCGCTGTGTCCGTATCGCCCTCTTCGACCTCGATATCGGCTGCCGGTAGGCCCAGCTCTTCGGCGACAATCTGGGCATAGGTCGTCTCGTGGCCCTGCCCCTGCGATTTGGTGCCGAAGCGCGCGATGGCCTTGCCCGTGGGATGAATGCGAATCTCCGCCGAGTCAAACATCTTAATACCCAGGATGTCGAAGTCGCGCGATGGCCCGGCTCCCACGACCTCGGTAAAGCTGCAGATGCCGATGCCCATTAGCTCGCCGCGCTGCCGCTTTTCGGCTTGCTCACGGCGCAAGCCTTCATAATCGATGGTCTGCATCGCCTTTTCCAGAGCTGCTTCGTAGTTGCCGCTGTCGTAGGTCCATCCGGTTGGCGACTTGTAGGGGAACTGGTCGTTGCGGATAAAGTTGCGCCGGCGGAACTCAGCCGGATCCTCGCCGAGGTCATTGGCCATAATATCCACCAGCCGCTCTACCATGTGCACGGCTTCCGTAACGCGGAAGGAACAACGATAGGCCACGCCGCCAGGCGGCTTATTGGTATAGGCGGCGTCAAAGCTGACGTGCGCCGCCGTCATGTCATAAGAGCCTGTGCAGATGCTAAACAGGCCCACGGGAAACTTCGAAGGGTTGGCCGCCGCATCGGCGCAGCCATGATCTGCCAGGCCATTCACGCGTAAGCCGATGATCTTGCCGTTCTCGTCCGCCGCCAATTCGGCGTCCATATGGTAATCGCGCGCAAAACTATCGGCGGTCAGGTTCTCGCTGCGGTCCTCTACCCATTTCACCGGTTTGCCCAACAGTAGGCTGGCCACCGCACAGACCACATAGCCGGGATAGACAGGCACCTTGCCCCCAAAACCGCCGCCGATATCGGGCGCGATCACCTGGATCTTGTGCTCCGGTAGGCCGCTAACCAGCGCAAACACAGTGCGGATGGCGTGCGGCGCTTGCGTGGTCATGTAAAGCTGCATCTTGCTCGTGGCCGGGTTGTAGTTGGCCACCATGCCGCATGTCTCGATCGATGCCACATGGATGCGCGGCAGGTAAATCGATTCTCCAACCACATGGGCGGCGTGTGCAAAGACACGGTCCGTAGCCTCTTTATCGCCTGCTTCCCAATGCCAAATACGGTTCGTCTTTAACTCCTTATCTTCGCGGATAATGACGTCGTCTTCCAGCGCCTTGAAGGGGTTGACAACCGGCTCCAGCGGCTCGTAATCCACGAAGATCTTCTCCACGGCGTCGGCGGCAATATAACGATCGGCGGCGATCACGGCGCACACCTCTTGCGCGTAGTAGACCACCTTATCGGTTGGCAGCACCATCTGCGTGTCGCCCATCAACGTCGGCATCCAGTGTAAGCCGTGCGCCTCCAGGTCCTTGCCCGTGATCACGGCCACCACGCCTTCCATTTCCAAGGCGGCGCTGGCGTCGATCTCGCGGATGCGCGCGTGCGCGTACGGGCTGCGCACGATGTCCATGTACAACATGCCCGGCAGCTTTACGTCGTCTACATAGCGCCCCTTTCCCTGGATGAAGCGCGGGTCTTCTTTACGCTTCATGCGGTGACCCATGCCGCAAATTTCCGGCGGCGTGGTTATCCGAATATCCTGCCGGGTCTCCACGTTTGCCGACGCCGATTCCGGCACGTCATGTTTCCGCTCAAAACGATCTTCGAAATGTCTTGGTTTGGCATCTCCATTCGACGATTGGCGCTCGCTCATGCTGCAACCTCCTCTTGCTGTCCCTGCATCTTCTCAGCCGCATACTGAATGGCTTCGACAATCTTGTTATATCCCGTACAGCGGCACAAGTTGCCAGCAATGGCCTCGCGAATCTCTTGCTCACTGGGGTTTGCGTTCCTGGCCAGCAGGTAACTGGCGCTCATAATCATGCCCGGCGTGCAGTAGCCGCACTGCAGGCCGTGCTTCTCCCAGAAGCCTTCCTGCAAAGGGTGCAACGCGCCGTTCTGCGCCATGCTTTCAATCGTCTGCACGCGTTTGCCATTGGCCTGCACGGCAAAGACGGTGCAGCTCTTCACCGCCTGCCCATCCAGGAGCACAGTACACGCGCCGCAGTGCGTGGTATCACAGCCGATATGGGTGCCGGTGAGATCCAGATCTTCGCGGATAAAATGTACCAGCAGCTTGCGCGCCTCCACCTCGCGCGTCTGCACCTGGCCGTTTACGGTAACCGAAATCTGATGGCTGCTCATTATTCACCTCCCTGAGCACGAGCGACTGCTTTGCGGATAGCACGTTTTGTCAAGACGCGGGTCAAGTCACGTTTGTAGGCCACGGAGCCGCGTAAATCAGCCGAAGGATCACATTCGGCGGCCGCCGCTTGCCCCGCCGCCTCTAACACGTCGTCGCTTACCTGCCGGCCCACCAGCGCCTGCTCGGCATTCAGCGCGCGCATGGGCGTAGCGCTGACGTTAGTCAGGCCAATGCGCGCCGCCGCGCAGCGGTCGCCATCCATAGTTAGCTGAACGGCCACCGCGGAGATGGCATAGTCGCCCACCTTGCGCTCTAGCTTCACATAGACGCCGCCGCTATGCGCCGTGGGCGTCGGGATGCGGATCTCCGTCAGAATCTCGTTGCTTTGCAGCGCCGTTTCGAAGAGCCCCGTAAAAAAGTCGTCGATACGGATGGTGCGTGTACCGTTGGGCCCCAACGCGACCAGCTCCGCGCCGTAGGCCAGCATCACGGCCGGGTGATCGTTGGCCGGATCTGCATGGGCCAGGTTGCCGCCCACGGTCGCCCGGTTACGCACCAGCGGGTCGGCAATCACAGCCGTGGCGTCAGCTAGCATGGCATAGTGCGCCTGCACCAGGGGCGAATCCTCCAGCGCCGACTCGCGCGTCATGGCCCCGATTTGCAGCGTCCCGTCGCTTTCCCGAATGTAACCTAAGCCGTCGATGTCGTTAATATCTATCAACACGGGTGCCATCGCCAGCCGAAAGCGCATCGCCGGTATCAGACTCTGCCCTCCCGCCAGTATCTTGGCCTCGTAGCCGTGCTCCTGCAGAAGGCTCACAGCCTCCGGCAAAGAGCGCGGAGCGTAATAATCGAACTTCCCAGTAATCATCCTGGACGCCTCCTATTAGCCTAACAAGTTGGATGAACAACAACACAGCGCAATTAGATAGTTGCGCTTTGGAACCTTGAGGAACGGTTTTGCCTTAAACTGGCCAGATGCTGTGCCACGGACAGCAGGCTCTGCAAGTTGTGTACGGGCAGAAAGTCGTCGATATAAGGCAGCGCCGCAGCCATGCCCTCGACGCGCGGTTCGTAGCCTTCGGCGGCGGATAACGGATTAAGCCAGATCACGCGGTGGCTGCGATGCTGCAAAAAGCGCATTTCCCGGCCTAATACCGTAACCTCGCCGCGCTCCCAGCCATCGCTGATAATCAGCACCACTGCGCCGCGGCGCAGCACGCGGCGCGACCATTGCCGGTTAAAAGTTTGTAGGCTCTCGCCAATGCGCGTGCCGCCAGACCAATCGACCACTTCGCGCGCCGCATCGCCGATGGCGCGGTCGATGTTCTTCAGCTTCAACTGTCCCGTCACTCGCGTGAGGCGCGTGCCGAACACAAAGCATTCCACGTCTTTCAAGCTGTGCGACACGCTGTAGGCAAACTGCAGCAGGATGCGTGCGTACTTCTCCATCGAGCCGCTGATGTCGGCGATGATCACCACGGGGCGCTGCTTAATCTTGCGCTCCTGCCAAGCCAAATGCAGTGGCACGCCGCCATGTTTCGTCGCTGCGCGCAACACGCGCCGCAGCGCCATACGCGAGCCTCGTGCTGCGGCGACATAACGGCGCGTCTGCCGCTGGCTCATCTGCCAGCGCATCTGGCGGATAAGCTGCTTGATGCTCTCCAGCTCCTGCTCACTCATCGCCGAAAATGCCTTATTGCGCAGGCGTTCGACATTGCTGAACGAGCCAGCGCGCTCTGCTATGTCTTGTTCCTGGTCGCCCTCGCGCGCCCTATGTGCCAGATAAGAAGCAACCGTGAACGGCCGCTGGCGGAGGCGCTGCTGCGCCGCGTGCCGCCAACTGCCATCTCTGCTCCACTCGCCGCGCGGCTGCGCGTGCCAGAAGCGGTTGAAGATCGTCTCAAAAAGCCGCAAATGCTCCTGTCGCGTTACCAGGAGGCTGCGCGCCGCGTGAAACACCTCGTCACGGCTGCCAATGTTCACCAGCGACAGCCCCTGGAGGAAAGTCATGGTCTGCTGCGGTGAAACCGGCAAGCCGGCATGGCGCAGCATGCGTGGGAATAGCAGAACATTCTCTAAAAAGTAGCTGTCGGGCGCTGGCATGGCCCTCTGCTCAATCAACCTCGTTCGTCTCCTGCAGCAAGCGCTCCACCTCTTTTCGCTGCAGCTTGTCTACGTCGTCTTGATATTTCAGAATCATTCCCAGCGTAGCGCCAACCACTGCGGCGTCGAGCCGCTCGCTGTGCAGGTGCATCAGGGCCTGCGCCCAATCGAGCGTTTCGGCCACACCGGGTAGCTTAACCAGCTCCTCCCGCCGCAGCGCCTGCACAAAAGCCACCACCTGCCTGGCCAGCGCTTCCGAAATGCCCGGCGCTTTCCGGCGTACGATCTCCAGCTCTTTCTCCGCAGTGGGATAATCAATCCAGCAGTAAACGCAGCGCCGCTTGAGGGCATCATGGATTTCGCGCGTGCGGTTAGAGGTGATGACCACGATAGGCCGGTTTCGGGCGCGAAGCGTCCCGATCTCCGGAATCGTGATCTGGAAGTCAGACAACAGCTCCAGCAGGAAACTTTCGAATTCTTCATCGGCGCGATCAAGCTCGTCGATGAGCAGCACCGGCGCCCGCTCCTGGCTGCTGGTAATGGCCTGCAGCAAGGGTCGCTTCAGCAAAAAGCGCTCCGTAAAGATATCGTCGATCCCTGCGCCATCTGTCTCTGTTGTAGTCGACCCGTCCAGGCCCGATCCTCGCTTGCGCGCCTGGAGCTCCAGGAGCTGGCGTGGATAGTTCCACTCATAAACAGCCTGGCTGATGTCCAGCCCTTCATAACATTGCAGGCGGATCAGCTCGGCGCCAAACGCCTTGCTCAGCACCTTGGCCACTTCAGTCTTGCCAACACCGGGCTCGCCTTCCAGGAAAATCGCCTTTTCCATCTTCAGCGCCAGAAAGAGGCTGGTGCTGAGCCCGGCGCTGGCCACATAATTGTGCCTGGCGAGCAGATCGGCGACGTCTTGTACGGATTCGGGCATGGGCGCGGTTTGCGGATGCGTGTGCGTCACATGTTCCATAGACTGGTGATCAAAAGCAACGCGGCTTATCCTCTACGAGGGGGCAAACAAAGATTAGAAAGTCAGGCCACTTAGCTCTATACTATCAAATTGTATGGAAACTGTCAGCGCCTTTATCCCTATCGACCGCCGCCACGCCATCGTGCGGCGACAGGTGCTGCCTGACCGCACCGCCGGCGCCGTGCTCTTTGCCGATTTGTCCGGCTTCACGCACCTCACCGACATCCTGGCCCACGAAATGGGCGCCCAGCGCGGCGCAGAAGAGATCTCCTTGCAGCTCGATCGCATTTTCGGCGTCATGATTGCCTGCGTGCACGATTACGCCGGGAGCGTCATCTCCTTCAGCGGCGACGCCGTCACCTGCTGGTTCGACGACGCCCCCATCGGCGCTTCCGTGAGCCACAATGGCGCGATGCGCGCCGCCATGAGCGCCTTCGCCATACAAGAAGCTATTCGCGCCCTCCGCGGCGTGCGCACGCCGCTGGGTACGGCCATTGCCGTCGGCGTCAAGGTAGCCGTCGCCGCCGGCGTCACCCGCCGTTTTCTGCTGGGACATCCCGCCGAGCAGCGCATCGAGGTTTTGGCCGGATATCTCGTAGACCGCACGGCGGCGGCCGAAAAGCTGCTGCAGCCGGGGGAGATCGCCCTCGGACCTGAGGTTGTCGCTTTGTTTGGGCCTGCCGTGGCCATTCGGGAATGGCGTGAAGCGTCCGGCGACGAGCGCTTTGCCATCGTCTCCAACGTCACAGCGCCACTCATCCCTTCTCCGTGGCAGTCCTTCCCCACCATTGAGCCACAGATTGCCCAGGGTTGGGTCTTGAAGCCCGTATACTCGCGCATTCAGAGTGTGCAGGGGCAGTTCCTGGCCGAGCTGAGGCCCGTCGTCACCATGTTCCTCAGTTTTGCCGGCATTAATTACGAGCGTGACGAAGACGCCGGACAGAAATTATACGACTACGCTTCGTGGGTTCAGGCTACTCTACGGCATTATGAGGGTTATCTGCTGCAGTTCATCATCGGCGATAAGGGTAGCTATTGCTATATGGTCTTTGGCGCCCTGCAGGCCCATGAGAACGACGCCACGCGCGCCATCGCCGCGGCGACCGTTCTCCACCGGCCCCCGCCCGAGGTTGCTTTTGTAAAAGACATTCGAATCGGCATTAGCAGCGGCACGTTACACGTCGGAGCCTATGGCTCGCCCGCGCGCCGCACGTTCGGCGTGGTGGGCAACGAGTCAAACGTTGCCGCGCGCCTCATGTCTGCTGCAAATCCAGCGCAGATTCTGGTCACGCCGCGCCTGGCTTCTCGTGCGGCGCCCACCTTCGACTACGAAGATCTGGGAACACTGGCACTAAAAGGGCTGGCCAGACCGGTTTCTGTGCTATCGCTGGTTGGCAGTCGCCGCCCGCCGGGTAGGCTGCTGCACACAGCGTCGCCGGCGCACGTCGTCGGCCGCGAGGGCGAGAGCGCCTACCTCATCCAAAAGCTGCGCCAGTTACAGAACGGCGGGAGTAGCACCATCCTCATTGAAGGCGAGGCCGGCATTGGCAAGTCGCACCTTCTGTCCGGATTCCTGGAAGAGGCGCGCCGCGCCGGCGTTTTTACGCTGTTCGGCGCCGGCGATGCCATCGAGCAGGCGACGCCCTACTTCGCCTGGCGTCCCATTTTCCGCTCCCTGCTGGCCATCGACGACGGCGACGTTTCCGCTATGGTGCGCCAAAAAGTGGCGGATCGCCTGCCAGAAGATGAATCGCTAACCTCCCTGCTCCCCTTGCTCAATCCGCTTCTACCGCTTCAATTGCCGGATAACGCTCTGACAGCGCAGATGACCGGCGAAGCGCGAGCCACCGCCACGCGCACGCTTTTGCTCAAGATCCTCTCGCGGTTGGCCCTCTCCGGCGGCCCATTGCTGGTAGCCTTCGACGACGCCCATTGGCTCGATTCGGCCTCTGCTGCCCTCCTGGCGCAGGTCCGCCGCGTCTTATCCCCGGTCATGACTCTCATTATGACGCGCCCCGGCAGCGAGAGCGCGGCCGCGCAAACGGAATACCGCCGCCTCCTGGAAGCGCCCGACGTAGAACGCGTAACCCTTGGTAGCCTGTCGCGGCAACAGGTGGACCAGCTCATCTGCCAGCAGCTTGGCGTTTCCGAGCTTCCTCCGGACGTTGGCTCGTTCATCTTTGGGCACAGCGAAGGCCATCCATTTTTCAGCGCTGAGATCGCCTTCGCCTTACGCGACGCTGGCTACATACGTGTTGAAGACGGCCGCTGTTTCACGTCTAACGGCTACCGCGACCTGCACAGCCTCGACTTTCCCGCCACTATCCAGGGCGTGATCACCAGCCGCATTGATCGTCTCGACAATGCCCAGCAGCTCACCCTGAAGGTAGCCAGTGTGCTCGGACGCATCTTCTTGGTCCGTATCTTGCGCAACATCTACCCCGCCAGGAACGATGTAGAGCAGTTACCGGCGCAGCTCACCACGCTGGAACAGCTCGACATCATCCTGCGTGAAACGCCGCCTCCTGACCTGAGCTATATCTTTAAGCATCATATTACTCAGGAGGTCATTTATAACCTGATGACCTTCTCGCAGCGCCAGCAGTTGCACCGCAGCGCCGCGCTATGGTATGAGCAGCGCCACGGTGACGACCTGGCGCCCAACTACCCGCTGTTGGCGCACCATTGGAGCCGCGCCGAGGATCACGAACGGGCTATCCATTATCTAGACAAAGCCGGAGACGAGGCCTTGCGCAACTTCGCCAACGAAGAAGCCATCGACTTCTTCAGTCAGGCCCTGCAAGCAGACGCCGCCGCCGGTTTCCCCACACCCAGGCAGCGCCGCGCCATGTGGGAGCTAAAGATTGGCGAGGCCTACGTGCATTGGACGCGCTATGGCGATGGCTGCGCCCATATTGAGCGCGGGCTGGCCCTTCTCGACATGCCCATGCCCTACCAGGGTTCGCTGCTGCACGACCTACGCCACGCTCTGGCAGCCATCATCCGCCAGGCAGCGCACCGCCTGTGGCCGCGGCGCTACCTGGCCTCACAGCGAGTCAACAGCCCTACCCTGTTGGCCGCAAGTCGCGCCTATTCGCGCCTGGTAGAAGCCTATTTTCATGGCGGCGAAACGCTGCGCTCCACTCATGCGGCCTTCCACACCCTGAACCTGGCCGAATTGGCGGGCGATTCCCCGGAGCTGGCCGAAGCCTATGCGCCCATCGGCGCCTTCTTTAGCTTCTTGCGCTTCCATCGACTGGCCAACGCCTACTTTCAGCGCGCCTTATCGGTCGCCGCCCACGTCAATAGCCTGCCGGCGCGCTCTTTCGTTTTGCTGGCCAAGGCCACCTACGAGACCGGCATTGGCCAGTGGAGCCGGGCGCGGGCCTCGATCGACGAGCTAATCGACAGCGGCCAACGGCTCGGCGCCCAGCGCCGCTACAATGATGGGCTGCAGTTGCTGTCGATTCTGCACTATGCGCAGGCCGACTATGCCGGCTGCCTAGAGGTGGGTCAGAAGCTGTTGGCCTCGGCGCGACAGCTAAACGACCTTCGTTTTCAGGGCTACGGCCTGTACGCCTGCGCCTTCGGCAACTTCCATCTTGGCGCGCCTAGGGTGGCTGTTGAACAGCTACAGGAGCTGGAGTCGCTATTCACGCAGAAGAACGCCATCACCGACCTGCAGCTCGCCCTGATTTCCGCTGGGCTCTGGTGTCTCATTCATCTCTCCCAAAACAACCTGCCGCTGGCGCTGCAAAGCGCTGGCCAGGCCGAAGAACTGGCGGAAGGTCCGTTTCAAGTGAGCTACTGGACGCTGCCCGGCTATTGCGGCCCGGCAGAAGTTTACCTGACCCTCTGGGAGCTGGGTTATGAAGCGCCGGACCTACCCCGCCAGGCGCACAGGGCCATCCGTGCGCTGAAGCGCTATGCCCGTACATTCCCCATCGGCCGCCCAGCGGCCCTCCTCTATCAGGGTTGGCGCCAGAATCTAGGCCACAATCCGCGCACGGCTGCCAGGACCTGGCAAAAGGGGCTTCAGGAAGCGGGCGCGCTGCAGCTACCCTATGAAGCGGCGCGCATAAGCTTTGAGCTGGCCAGGATAGCGCGTCCCTCACCGCCGGGCCAGGGCCCCGCGCTTCAGCAGGCCTACGACCAGTTGCAGGCGCTCGAATCGACGCCCGGCCTCCGAGCCGTCACTCACGCAGCGTCTGCGCCCGGAAGTGAGCCGCCGCCGTTCTTTACCAGCGCCGCCAGGGGTTGATCCCCAGCTCCCTGGCCCTGCGGTAGACCATGACCACGTAAAGCCCATTCACCGTCAGGCTCAATAAGACCAGCCAGTGTATCAGGCCGGGCATGCGCGGCGCTGCCGTGATATCGAAGAGGTACGCGCCCAAATTGCCCAGCATCATAAAGCTGGCAATATAGATCGATTGCCCGCGCAGGTCGCCGCGCGACAGATGCATGGCGATGAACAGCAAACCCATCATCAGCGCCAATCCCCAACCGGTAAAGATTCCGCCTTGCAACCCCGCCTGTACATATTCCGGCGTGCCGCCGCGCACATGGGCAGCGTAAATATTGGCCGTATATAGCTCCGTCATGAACAGGTAGATGATGCCGCCGGCGGCCACCACGCCCAGTAAGACCAGGATCGGAAAGGCGCGGTATATCTCTTGATAGCGCCTGAACTGCGCGCGGCCGAAGCGAATGATCGTGTAGAGGATGAACGTGTCGAGCAATGCGGCGATGAACGTCACCGGACCCATGACCTGCTGCGGACAATCGCGCCAATAGACCGGGCAGGCCGGGTAGATGCCCAGGCCCAGAATATATTCCCAGGCAATGTTGCCGCACATCGCCGCTACGGGCATGGCGTGGATCCGCTCGCGGAATGCATGGCGGATGATCAGCACATAAGCGCCCAGCCAGAAGATCGCTTCCATCACGAATGTCGCCAATACCAGGGCATCGTCTGTCATGGTTCGTTCCTTCGTTGGTGGCGCTCTATATTGGCGCGCGTAAGCTCTCTGGAATGCAGAAAAGATCGCGGCTGCCGCCGCGCTCGATCTTTACCAGCTCCTGCACCAGGCTGAAGCTGATCATCTGCATCACCTTGCTGCGCCGTTCATGGTCGGCGCGGCCCATCAACTGGAACAGTCGCTGTTCGATGGCAAACAAGATGCTGGATGCGGCCTGCGGCACTTGCAGAAGGTCTGCCACGTCGGCGTCGATGCTTTGCCGGATCATCGCTGCCGGCACATTTCCCAGGAAACGAAAGCGCATGCGCTCCTTCATGAACGCCAGCAAGGCTGCGGTAAGCTCCGTCCCTGCTTCGCTGCTGCCCTTCTGCCGCGCGAATATCCTTTCGGCCAGCTCATTGGCCTGCGCCATATCGGCCGGCAGCAGCCTATCCTGCACGCCCATGATATGCCCGACCACTTTCCAGGCATGCAGATAGGCTTCTTCATCATCTATGGTCATCGGAATCTTGAACTTCTTCATGCCGCGCAAAATCTGCAAGGAGAAGGTCATCAGGGTGCCGGCCAGGTCCTCCTGGTTGATCGGTGTGCCCCAGGCCGGGTCCCAACGGCTGCGCCAGCGTTCATCATGTTCGATGATGTGGCGGATGGCGCTGTGCAGAAGCCTCACCTTCTGCGCCGAGCGAATGCCATCTCCGGTGCGCGACAGGCCTCCCGGTTTCATCACATCCAGAATGAACTGCGCCGTCTCGAAAATGCGGCGGTCAACGTGCCTGGTCATGCGCTGCGTCAGGTACAGCACCTGCGCCCCCTTGTGCGCTGCGTAGGCGCTGGGCAACGAAGCGCAGAACAGCAGCAGCACAATGGCCGGCCAGTTGTCGTCGAAGAAGGCCTCCCCACGCTCAATGGCTGCCATATCGGCCCATGGCGGCAATTGCTGCGTCTGCGCCAGATAGTCGCGCACACTGGCGGGCATGTCTGCGGGCACAATATCAGCGTTATGTACCAAGCTGCGCATCATCCCGTTGACGCGCGTAATGCCATGGCTGTTCACGATCTGCGCGATTACCGTATCTGCGGGCGGGTCCCCCACCTGGCGCATAGCATCAAGCAGTGCATCATCCCATTGCTGCGCACTCACAACATCCCTCCTACTTTTACTGTTCACTCTGAGTGCTGGATCCACGACCGGACCGCAATGCAATTAATTGTGATGGGGAAAGGAGTAAAAATCAAGAACGTGTTATGATTAGCTGCGCCAGACGCGAACCGGCCTAGCCATGCCGGTCAGGGGGGAAACCATGGCAATTGAGCAGAATAAGGAGATCGCCCGCCGCCTTTTTTACGAGCTGTGGATTAAAGGCGACCTTTCGTGCGTCGAAGAGCTGATTGCGCCCGAATACGCGCTGCATAATCCGCTGCTGCCTTCAACCCGCGATGGGCTAAAACAGGCCGTGGTCCTCATACGCGAGGCCTTTCCTTCATACCGTGGTGACATCCACGACATCATCGCCGACGACGAGCGCGCCATGGTGCGCTGGACCCGCCACTGCATCCATCGCGGCGAGTTCATGGGCGTAGAACCGACAAGTTAGGAAGTATCCCTGCGCGGCATCACCGTCTATCGCTTTGCCGGCGGCCGAGTGGTGGAGGAGTGGGTGGAGTTGGACATGTTCGGGCTCCTGCGCCAGATCGGCGCCATCCTGCCGGTCTGGTAATCTAACGGGTAGCTGCACAGGCGCATGGCTGCTGCGATGTTTAACAAGCACTCATCAAACAGCGCTCTGCATGCGTTATAATGGCGGCGATTTTCCGTCGCGTCGCCGGCGGACTCGACCGCAAAAACCATATCACGTATTAGTAACGTTACTTGGTGACCCACCATACCATCCGGCCCTGGCGCCTTAGTCGTCCGACGGCCTTCGTCGCCGTCATACTCCTCCTGGCCCTCGCCGCCTGCCGCCGCGAGCCGCCTGCAGACGATGCAGCCGGGGCCACAGAGCAACTCGTGACGGCCGTTACCCAGAACCGGCAACCGTCGGCCACTCCTACCGCCAGTCGCACGCCGCTGCCCAGCGCTACGCCTGCGCCCACGGCGACCCCCACCATAACACCCACGCCGACGGCCACTGCGCCGTTGGCTATCGTGGAAGGCAATCCCCTCGCCCGCGCCGTCCACGACGCTGCGCCCCAGGCCGGTGCGCCTTGCGGCATGATCGACCTGCTCGACTTTCCCGTCGACCCGCCAGATGCGCTAAATGTATCACGGGGCGGCCAAGACTTTAACGTCTTCCGCAACCGCTACGACGGCTACCATGCGGGCGAAGATTGGTGGGGGCCCGGCGGCCGCGGCGGCACGTTCGGCGAACCCGTGTATAGCATCGGCCATGGCCAGGTGACCTTTGCCCACCCCTACGGCTGGGGCATCGATCAGGGCACAGTGATCCTGCGCCACGTTTACCCCGACGGCAGCGAGTTCTACTCCTTCTACGGCCACCTCGACCCCCCCAGCATCACCCTGAACTACGGCCAGTGCGTTACACGCGGCCAGAAAATAGGCGAAATTGGCCGGCCGCGCGGCGCGCCACACTTGCATTTCGAAATGCGTTATCACACGCCTTCGGATCCCGGCCCTGGTTACTGGTCGCACGACCCGCGGCGTTCCGGCTGGCTGGCGCCCTCGCACACCATCTGGAGCTGGCGCATGGCCGTCTCGCCGGGCGTGCTATGGCAGCGGGCTGATTTCGATGCCGGCCTGCTAGGTATCAGCTACGATGCGGCCTCCGGCGTTGTCGGCGTCACCGGCCCCCATGTGGCCGCCTATCACTTTCAGGATGGCGCGCAGCGTTGGCGCTTCTCCACCGCCGCCGACCCCACCCTCGAAGAGGAGCAGCAGCGGCCCATAGCCGCCACAGCACGGGATGAGCAGCAGAATATTCTTTATGCTGCCGACCGCCGCGGGCGTATGATGGCCCTCAGCCTGCCTGCGCCGGCGGCCGAAGGCCAGGCCATGGCTGAGCCTCAGCTCTTGTGGGATCTACAGCTTTACAGGGTCAGCGGCGCTCCCCACCTGATTCCCTTGCCGAACGGCGGCGTTGCCTTAAATGTAGACGGCCGAATGATCGCCTTTTCGGCAACCGGCAACCTGCTCTGGCGCAAACCGTTCACCGCGCGGCCCGTCTCCTGGGTTGTGGGGCCCGATGCGACCCTCGTCAGCGCCTCCGGCGACGGCGGCTCATTATGGCAGGTTAGCAGCGCCGGCTTATCCGGCTGGCAGGCCAATACCTACGGCAAACTGGTCGCTACCGGCTCGGCCGCATATCTCTACGACGGCAGCGCCATCTACCAGGTGGACCCTCTAGCGCAGACGATGGATCGCTTCCTCCAATTGTCGGTGGGCGTTGCCAGCCAGGGAGATCTCCTCGCCCTGAGCGACGGCCGGCTGCTGCTGGCGCACCACGACGGCTTGGGCCGCCGGCTGCTAAATATCGCGCCCGACGGTTCGCTGCACTGGCAGAGGGCCTTCAACAACCAGTTCGACGGCGCGCCGCGCCTGCTGCTCTCTGGCAACCAGCCCTACCTTTTTAGCGAGCAAGAAAACGGCTCCTGGACGCGCGTATTCCTGCACCGTATCGACTTGCAAAGCGAGCGGCTCACCCTCATCTTTAGCGGCGGCACGCGCACACCCCTGCCCGGCGCCACCTGGATACTACCGGCCGAGGTGGACCAGTTCTTCATCAACATCGGCGGTGGTCCGCTGCTGGCCTTCGACGCCCGCTCCGCGCTCGAAGTGGCATGCGGCGGCGCAGCGTCGTCCACCTGTTAAGGCGCCCTTTGCTGTGGCTCCGATACCTTTCTAACGCCACGGTTCCAAAAACCGCCCGTTCTTTGACTAAAGTCTCGTTCCGTCATATAATTCAGCGATTGGTATTCTTTCAGGCGTTTTCCCCCTCACCGGCGTGCAGTAAATCCCAAACACTGTAGCTTGGATAGGTCGGACCCCCCGGCAGACCTTTTTCTCTGTCTGGGGAGTGATGCCGCATGAAGAGCATTTTAACCTCTTCATGATGGGCCTGCTCTTCCGGGAGCCTGGAGCGTACCCCTTTACGAAATATAAGAAGGATTATTATGGCTAAGAATTTGCAGATTATTCCCCTGGGCGGACTGGGGGAAATCGGGATGAATATGACGCTCTATGAATACGGTCGCAATATTGTCATCGTCGACTGCGGCGTCATGTTTCCCGAAAACGACATGTACGGCATCGACCTGGTGTTGCCGGATTTTACCTATGTCATTGAGAACCAGGATCTCGTGCGCGGTATTGTTCTGACGCACGGTCATATGGACCACGTGGCGGCCCTGCCCTATTTGCTGCAGGAGATAAACGTGCCCATTTACGGCACGCCGCTCACGTTGGGCATTGTGAAACGCCAGTTGGAAGAAAAGAACTTGCTACAAAAGGCAGACCTGCGGCCCATCGCCCCAGACGAGACGCTGCCCCTGGGTCCCTTCCGCATCACCCCGTTCCCCGTGGCGCACTCTATCCCCGACAGCGTCGGCTTCGTCATTCACACGCCCGTGGGCGCCGTGGTGCATAGCGGCGATTATAAGCTGGACGAGACGCCCAGCGGCGGCCGCACCACCGACCTGCAGTTGCTGTCGCGCCTGACAAAGGGCGGCGTGCTGGCCCTGGTCGCCGACAGCACCAACGCTGATCGTCCCGGACGTACCGAAACGGAAAAGGTGGTCAGCGACACGCTGGACCGGCTGTTCGCCGAGGCGCGCGGCCGGCGCATCATCATCGCCACCTTTTCATCACTGCTTGCCCGCCTGCAAGAGATCATGTTCCTGGCGCAGAAGCATAACCGCAAGGTTGCCCTCGCCGGGCGCAGCCTGGTGCAGAACGTCGAGCTCGCTCGCGAGCTCGGTTACCTGAAAGTGCCGCACAACCTCATCGTCGACGCCAACGCGCGCATCCCAGATGGCCAGATGCTCATTCTGGCGACCGGCTCACAAGGTGAGCCGCGCTCGGCGCTCAACCGCATGGCCGATGGCTCGCACCGTCAGGTGCGCATTGGTCAGGGCGATACCGTCATCATCTCCGGCGGCACAATTCCCGGAAATGAAGAGGACGTGGGCCGCATGCTCAACAACCTCTTTGAGCGTGGCGCCAACGTTGTCTATGGCCGTATGGCCACAGTTCACGTCTCAGGGCACGGCAGTCGCGACGAGATGAAGGCCATGATCGAGGCCGTACGCCCGCGCTATCTCATCCCGGCTCACGGCGAATCGCGCCATCTTTACCTGCACGCACAGATCGCGCGCGACGCAGGTATGGACACGGCTGACGTGTTCATTTTGAAAAACGGAACCCCCTGGCTAAGCGATGGCCAGCGCGCCTGGACCTCCGACCCCATCGCCCTGGACGAAATATATGTCGATGGCCGCCTGGTTGGCGAAATCGGCGAGGTTGTGATGCGCGACCGCCAGCGCCTGTCGCAGGACGGCTTCATCGTAGCCCTCATTCCGCTAGACAAACGCCGTCGCCTCGTCGGCGAGCCCCAGATCGTCAGCCGGGGCTTCGTCTACCTGAACAACGCTGAAGAGCTGTTCGACGGCGCCCAGAATGAGATCCGGCGCCAGTACAAGAAAGGCGCGGATCACGTGCGCCGCGCCCTGGAAGAGTTCTTCTACCGCGAGACGCACTCGCGCCCGGTCGTCCTGCCGCGCTTCGTCAACGTCTAACCTCCCGCACCGTTGTGCAACGCTGGCCCCTGGAGCGCGCTAACGCCTTATGTCAACCGGCCGTGCTCCGGTTCCCGCCTTGTCGATTGGCCTGATCCACCAACGAGTTGAAGTGCTTGTCCGCCGCCTTGGCCCGTATTACGGGCAGCAGCCGCTGCAGGGCGCGCCACACGCGCGCCTCTGCCTCGCCGTCGCCGGAGGAACGCGCGCTGTCTAAGGCCAATGCGTAGTCGGTCAGCGCGCGGTCGCATTCGCCCAACTGTTCCAGCGCTTGCGCCCGCAAACAGTGCAGCTCCCACGAGGAAGCGTCTGGCGCCCAATCTGCGGCCTCAATAGCTCGTGCGAGCTGCGTCACAGCCACTTGCGGGGCATTAAGCGCCAGCGCGTCTTCAGCGGCCATGCGGCAATATTTCAAAGCCCGCCGCCATGACCCTCCCTGATAAGCGTGATACGACAACGCAGCCAGATTGGCGCCGGCAGCCGGACCACAGAGCTTTTCCAGGCCTAGCATTAAGCGTTCATGCAGCCTGCGCCGCTCTCGCACGAGTAGCAGCTCATAAAGAGCCTCGCGCAACAGAGCATGGCGGAAGGCGAACTCCCCATTCCCCATCTCCATCGCCAACTGAGCGCGGCACAACTCCAGGCAGCGCGCGCGCAAGCGCTCTTCTGGCAGCTCCGTCACCATCTTTAGCAGCGTGAGGTCATAGGTGCGTCCATGCGCCGCGCATAAGCCCGCCACCATGCGCGCTTCAGCGCTTACCGTCTGCAAGCGCTGCCCGATGATCCGCCGGATACTGCGCGGGATCGTCGCCTGTGGTCGCGGCTGTAAGGCCATGAGATCCGTTTCCAGAGAGACCACGTCGGTGGCCGTCGACGATCGGCCCAGTTCTTCTACGAACAACGGATTGCCGCCAGTGAGGTCAAACACATGCTTCAAGTAATAGAACGGCGGCACCTGTCCCCGACCCGATAGGCTTTTCAGTACCTGGCTAACGTCCGCCAGACTCAGCGGTTCCAGGTGTAGCCTGTCTGGGGCGGCCTCTACGAACCAGTTCTCCGCGCAGCCCTCTTGCGCCGGCGCCGGGTGAGGTTTGCGCAGGCTGATGACGAGCAGCGCCGGCGCCTCGGCCAATTGCGCCCAAACCGCGGCCAGGCATGCCAGGCTGGCTTCATCGCACCAGTGAATATCCTCCAGCGTAACCATCAGGCCTGACGAGGCCAGCTCCATG
Source organism: uncultured Ardenticatenaceae bacterium (assembly GCA_964384155.1). Lineage (GTDB taxonomy): Bacteria > Chloroflexota > Anaerolineae > Promineifilales > Promineifilaceae > JAAYYY01. The sequence goes on along the minus strand of CAYLJW010000003.1, from coordinate 2,240 downwards.
ATCCACGCCGCAACAGCTTCGTGCAGTTGCTGCCCGCCGCCATCGACCTCGCCTGTTTGCCGGCGTTCCCCCGAAAGCAGGTTCTCGGCCAGCTCCTCTGCTGCACCCGCGGCCTCTCCTGGCGTCTTTAGCGAGCGCAGGTAGTTGCGTAATAGGCTGGCAACGCCGGCGTAGGCCAATCCGGCATCTGGCGGCTCGCAATGGCCATCCAATACCACAAAACCTTGCGCCAGGGCTTTGCGCCGCGCCTCCTGCACCAGCCGGCTCTTACCCACACCGGCCTCACCGCTCACCAGCAGGCAACGGCCGCGCCCCGCGGCGACCTTCGCCAACAGCGCGTCGATGGCAATCAATTCACGACTTCGGCCCACAAACGTTGTCACAACTGACTCGCCACTTCCAGAAATGTGTCGGCCTGGACGACAGAAAACAGGCGGCTCATAGCCTGCCAATCCGGCGCCCCATCCAAGGCTCCCCACCGCTCATTATAAAGCGCTATTTAGCGCCATTCAATGGCAGTTTTGCCTGCGCGCCGGCGCAACGCATAGCAGGCGCCCGTTGCGTACGCTGCTAACTCGCATATCATTAGCGCCATCGTGAACGACTTCACCTACCGCTCCCAGCAAGTAGACTATCTAGGCTTTCTCGAAGCGCAGTTGCGCGACCTGCAGGGCGTCGATCGCCTGGCCTACGAAATGATTCAGAACGCCGACGACGCTCCCGCCGGAGACGTTGAGCCGGGCGCGGCTGGCGGCCAAATCATCTTCGACGTGACCGCAGAGGCGCTCATTATCGAGAATGACTCGGTCTTCCGGCCGGCCGACTTTCAGCGTCTGCAGCATCTGGCCGGCGGCGCCAAGCGCCACGAAGCAGATACGACGGGCGCTTTTGGCATTGGTTTTATCAGCGTTTACCAGCTTACCGACGCGCCGCAAATCTTCTCCGGCGACCGGCACTGGACCATACGCCCCGATGCGCCGCCCGAGCGTCGCATCCAGGAACGGCGTGTGCCCACGGGCGCCACCCGTTTCGTGCTGCCCTGGTCCTTCGCCCCGCCGTCGGCCGTTCGGCGCGCCTTGCGTATTGAAGCCGTCGATCCACAGAAGCTGGATGCCATCGCCTCGGACCTCGCCGCCGCCATCGGCACGGCCGCCCTCTTTCTCAAACGGCTCACAACCCTGGAGGTGCGCCGCAATGGCGCGCCGCTGCGCAGTCTGCGACGCAGCCTCCATGATGATCACCTGGTTTTAACTGAAGCGGACGGAGAGGCCGCGACCTGGCTGCTGCTATCGGGCAATTTCGAGCAAGAGGCCGCGCGCCTGCGCCGGCAGTTTCACTGGCAAATCGAGGACAAACGCCAGGCTACGGTGACCATCGCCGTGCCCACGGGCCCGCTGCCCACCATCGGCCGCCTCTTCGCCGTGCTGCCGACCGACTCCACAATGCCGCTGCCCATTGCCGTCGACGCCGACTTCTTCCCCACTACCGACCGCCGCCGCATCCATCTGGACGGCGGCTATCAGGCACGCTGGAATGAACAGGCGCTGGCTTGCGCCGCCGGCATTTTTGCCGCGAGCCTCGATCGCCTGAGCCAGAGCCTGCAGCCTTCTGCTCTATGGCGCCTGCTGCAGCGTACCCTGGATATGGCACAGGCGGTTGAACGCGGCGAGCTGGCCCCGCAATTTACCGCCTTCTGGCAAAGCCTGGCGCCCCATCTGGCCGGCCAGGCCATTGCCTACAGCACGGCCGGTCACTGGCTGCCGCCCACAGCCGTACGCATCGTCGAGCGCGAGGCGGCGCACCCCCTGCTTCAGGACCTGGGCCTGTCGCCCGTTCACCGCCATCTTGCGCCTTACTATGACCTGATGCGCCTTCCCGAGATTGGCGTGGCCGGCCTCTCCCTGGCCGACCTTAGCCGCGCCCTGCAACAGGATGGCCTGCAGCCGGGCCACCACCTGGCGCAAGCGCGGCCGCCCCTGAACGCGCTCGACGCCTGGCAGACAGTCTGGCAGTTAATCGACGACCTGCTGGCTCCCGTGCCGGCGCACCAGCGGCGCGAGCAGGCCCTGGCGGCCTTGGGCGATACGCCGCTTGCTCTGGACGAGACGTGGCATCTGCGGTCCTTGCGCCGGCTCTTCCGCGCCGGCGACGAGACACGCGCCCTCTTCCCCGACGTATGTTGGCTGCACCCCCGCCTAAGCGCCGCCGGCTTCCCAGCTTATCTCTTGCTCCACTTCGGC